>JAFLKR010000164.1:1838-10708 GCA_019163135.1 Desulfobulbaceae bacterium
CCCTGTCGTCACCCCGACGCAGGCCGGGATCCAGAACGCTTTGCAAAAACTGGATTCCGCCTGCGCCGGAATGACGCCCCGGAGATACGGCATCGTAGAAAAAAGCTTAAGTTGACGACATTGAAATAACACTTGAATCAAGACAGCCGACAGCCGCATAACCGGTGGCTCCAGGCAGGGGAGGAGGAGGATGACACCACAGGCAACAGCAATGGTTCTGGCCGCATTGGCGGCGGACAGTCTCGCCCTCGGGGCCCATTGGATCTACGACACCGACGAAATCGACCGGCGGATCGGGCGGGTCGACGGTCTGCGCCCTCCTTTGCCCGACTCGTATCACCGCACCAAGGCACAAGGTGCGTTTACCCATTACGGCGACCAGACCCTGGTGTTGCTCGAATCCCTGGCCCGAACCGGCCGATTCGATCTTGCCGATTTTGCAGCCGCCTGGCAAGCGCTGTTCACCGGCTACAACGGCTACATCGACAAGGCCACCGCCACCACCCTGGAAAACATGCACCGCCAGATACCGCCGGACCAGTGCGGCTCGCACTCCTCGGACCTCGGCGGTGCCGCCCGCATTGCCCCGCTGCTCTTTTTTTATCCAGACGACCGGCAAGGCCTGCTGGCGGCGGTGCGGCAACAGACCGCCATGACCCACAACCATCCTGCCACCCTGGCCGGGGCCGAATTTATAGCCAAAACCACCTGGGCAGTGCTCCATGGGACCGGCCCGAGGGAGGCCATGGAAAACGCCTTGGAAGAGGGGGTGGCCGATATCGATCTGGATATCCGCATCCGGGGCGGCCTGGACAGCGGCGGCAAGGACACGCGGAAGGTGATCAAGAAATTTGGCCAGATGTGCGGTATTGCCGCTGCTCTGCCCGGCGCCATCCATCTGATCCTTACCTACACAAACGATCTCAAGAGCGCCCTGATCGAAAACGTGATGGCCGGGGGCGATTCGGCGGCGCGCGGCCTGGTGGTCGGCATGATTCTCGGCGCCCATTTGGGTGCTGCGGCGATTCCCGAGGAGTGGTTAATGGGTATGGCGCAGTACCCATATATCAAGGGCTTGCTCTCGTCACCTGGCGATTTCCAGTAACCGCCGACGTTTGGCAACGTCATGACGGATCGCTCGCCGAGGCTTGTTGCTCGCCACCACATTGTTGCACCGACGAGGTCGGTGCACATTTCCATTGACGGACAGATAAATACCATCTAATCAACAGAAACGCGCACCGGCCAACAACCCTCAGCAATGTCAGCCCCTATGGACAACGACGATTTCCAGCTACAATTCCAGCAACAACTGCACCACTTTGAGCAGATCTGCAAATCAGCCGGGCTGAAACTGACCCATCAGCGCCTGGAAATCTATCGCGAACTGCTTGAGGCCCAGGACCATCCTTCCGCCGAATCCCTCCATAAACGACTGGATGCACGGTTGCCGTCCCTGTCGCTTGACACCGTCTACCGCACCCTGACCACCTTTGAAAAAATCCATCTGGTGCATCGCCTCGAGACCCGTGAAAGCCAGGCGCGTTTCGAGGCTCTGACCCTGCGGCATCATCATTTCCTCTGTGATCAGTGCGGCCAAGTGATCGATTTTTCCTGGCCTGCCTTTGATGCGGTCGAATTGCCGCAGAGCCTCGCCGAAATCGGCGCGATCCAACGGACCAGCGTGGCCATTTACGGCAAATGTGCTGCCTGTCTGGCGCATGAACAACAAGCCGCCGAACCCCCAACTGCCGATACTTCGATGGCCGTCGCGCCTGACACCGCCACCAACGGCTGAGCCGACAGCGGCTTGACGACGGGTAACTTTTCCAGATGCCGGCTTGACTCACGGGAATAGCCGGTGATCTGGGCGTGGCCCTCTTCCCGGGCAGGAAGAGCCGCCGGCAAGTGCTTGCGGCCTCACCTTGCGCCATCGCTCAGCGCCCTCCTTTTAGGTCTTTTTCTTGAACGATTGCCAGGTTGGTTGCAGATTTCACTTTACAGATTAAGGAGAATTATTATTATATGCGACAGCGTATCATTTACATCAAGCCTCGACCAATGACCACAGTCCGGCGCTGCTGAAATGTTCGGCCGCCGCTGGACCTGCAAATTTTAATAACCCGCAAGAAAAGGAGCAACCCCCATGGCCACCATCACCCTCAAAGGCAACGCCATCGAAACCATCGGCAACCTGCCCGCCAAGGCATCTGCTGCCCCGGCCTTTACCCTGGTCAAAAGCGACCTCTCCGACGTGACCCTGGCCACCTATAAAGGCAAGCGCCTGGTCCTCAATATTTTCCCGTCCATCGACACCCCGGTGTGCGCCAACTCGGTCCGCCAGTTTAACAAGACCGCCGGCGAACTGACCAACACCGTGGTCCTCTGCATCTCCGCCGACCTGCCGTTTGCTCATACCCGTTTCTGCGAGACCGACGGCCTCAAGAATGTCGAATCGCTCTCGGTGTTCCGTAACCCGGCGTTCGGCAAGGACTACGGGGTGACGATCACCACCGGCCCCATCGCCGGCCTGCTCTCCCGGGCCATTGTCATCATCGATGCCGACGGCAAGGTCCTCTACACCGAGCAAGTTCCTGAAATCGCCCAGGAACCCGACTACAGCGCCGCTCTGGCCGCCCTCAAGTAATATACGTTGTTTGCATAGCGGGACCGCTCCAGCCAAATTCTATTGCCTGGAGCGGTCCTGCCCCGTACTGCTGCACCGTACCCCCCCCACTGCTTGCCCCCTTTTTCTTCTGATCGCCCCGAACTGAAGAATTCAGCAAATTCGCATATCAATATTGACAGCTTCGATATTTTTTTTTATTTTTGATTGTTGATTTTATCAATTTCCCGGGAAACCATCATGCTCATCGATGCCGTTAATATCGCCCTCATCAATCACCTCAAAGATGGCCGTGCTTCTTTTAAAAAGATCGCCGAGCACCTGGGGCTGGCCGAAGGCACCGTCCGTTCCCGCATCAAGAAGCTGACCGACGAGGGGGTACTGTCGATCAGCGGCCTGGTCAACCCCGAGGCCCTGCCCGATCAGCAGATCATCATGGTGGGTGTCCGGGTCAAGGGCATGGATCTGGTGAAAAAGGGAGAGGAATTCAGTAAACTGCGCGGCGTTATCTCGGTGTGCGTGGTTACCGGCCAATTCGATCTGATCGTCACCGCCATGCTGGGCAAGGATTTCGGTCTGCTCGAATTTTTCACCGAAGAGGTCGCCGCCATTGACAACGTACGCTCCGTCGAGACCTTTGTCGTCTACAAGAGCTTCAATCTCAAGGTGCCCCTGACCGGTCAGCCGGTCCTGGTCACCCCTCCTGAAAACGGGTAAACCCTCATGGAAAACACGACTATGGATGAGAAGATGAAAACCACCCCGCTGCACGACTGGCATGTCGGCCGGCAGGCACATATGGCGGCGTTCGGCGGCTATGAGATGCCGCTGTGGTATCCGGCTGGAGCCAAGGCCGAGCACCTGGCGGTGATCTCCGGCGCCGGCCTGTTCGACACCACCCACATGGCGGTGCTCACCCTCCACGGCCCGGCGGTGCGGACCCTGCTCCAGCGCTGTTTTTCCAAAGATCTGGAGCGCTGCATCGGTCCCCAAAAAATGCCGTTGCTCGCCGGCCGCTGCGTCTACGGAGTTTTTCTCGATGCCGAGGCCGGGGTGATCGACGATGCGATTGTCTATCAATGCGGGCCAACGGACTATATGCTTGTGGTCAACGCCTCCATGGGCGGACCGATTGCCGCCCATCTCGGCCGAGAGAACCATGACCCGGCCGGGGCGGTGATCCGCGACCTTACCGATGCGGTCGGCAAGATGGACATCCAGGGCCCGCAGGCGGCCCGGATCTTGGGACGGATTCTGCAGCATCCGGACCAGGTCTTTGCCAAGATGGTCTATTTCTCGTTCAAGGGCAGCTTCGATCCCCAACTGCCGAGCGCTGCGCCTGTAACCTTGTTGGATGGCACCCCGGTGCTGGTCTCGCGCACCGGCTACACCGGCGAGTTCGGCTTCGAGCTCTTTATTGCGCCCGCCCATGTTGAAAAGTTGTGGAACCTGCTGCTCGCCGCCGGCGCGCCGGAATCCATCCTCAGCTGCGGCCTGGCGGCCCGCGATAGCCTGCGCGCCGGCGCCGGCCTGCCGCTCTCCCATCAGGATATCGGCCCCTGGCTGTTTGGCCGCAATCCCTGGCTGTTCGTTCTGCCCTGGAATGCCGCCGCCACCGGCTTCACCAAGGAATTCATCGGCGCCGCCGCTTTGCCGGCGGGCGTCGACTGCCCCTGCACCCTGCCCTTTGCCGGCTATGACCCGCGCAAGATCACCATCAGCGACAAAAGCCTGGTGACCGACGTCAGCGGCAAGCCGATCGGCACCCTCCTCACCTGCACCACCGACATGGCCATCGACCGGGTCGACGGCACGATCGTCAGCCTGGCGACGCCCGCAGCCGCCGGACGCCCCGAACCCTTTACGCCCCGCGGCCTCTGCTGCGGCTTTGTCCGGGTCGAAGCAGCGCTGCCCGCCGGCACCGCGATCGTGCTCACCGACGGCAAGCGCAAACTGCAGGTGGAAATCCGCGACGAGATCCGACCGAACCGCACCGCCCGCCAACCTATCCAGAACATGCTGTAAACCTACCCAGCAAGGAGAACCGCTCATGAAAGAATTAAACGCCTTACATCTGCCGAACGATATCGGCTACACCGACGATCATGAATGGGCCCGGATCACCGGCGAGACCGTGCGCATCGGGGTCAGCGACTATGCCCAGGACCAGTTGGGCGATATCGTTTTTGTCGAACTGCCGGCCGTCGGCGACCGCTTCGCCAAAGGCGACGAATTCGGCACCCTGGAATCGGTCAAGGCGGTCTCCGAGCTGTTTATGCCCATGTCCGGCACGGTGGTGGCGATCAACACCGCCCTTACCGATGCCCCGGAACTGATCAACCAGGACCCGTACGGTGCCTGGATCATCGAAATCAAACCCTCGGCCAGCGAAGAATACGCCCAGCTGCATACGGCGACCGCCTACCTCGACCTCCTCGAAGGATAAGATTATGCGCTATCTGCCTCACACCCCTGAAGAAATCGCCTCCATGCTGGCGACCATCGGCCAGGAGAGTCTGGAAAGCCTTTTTGACACCGTGCCGGCCGACTGCCGCATGACCAACCCCTGGCCGTTGCCCGCCCCGCAGAGTGAATGGGAGTTGAACGATCACCTCCGCCATCTGGCGGGTGCCATGGGGGTCAATCAGCAGACCAAGGTGCTGGTGGGTGCCGGCAGTTATCAGCATCATATCCCGGAAACCGTGCGCAGCCTCGCCGGCCGGTCCGAGTTTCTTACCGCCTATACTCCCTACCAGCCGGAGATGGCGCAGGGGACCCTGCAGGGCATCTTCGAGTACCAGACCCTGACCGCCCGCCTGTTGGGCATGGATGTGGTCAACGCCTCGATGTACGACGGCGCCTCGGCCCTGGCCGAAGCCCTGCTCATGGGGTTGCGGATCGCCAAGAAGAAAAAGAAGGTGGCGGTCTCCAGGGCGATCCATCCCCATTACCGCGCCGTGGTCCGGGCTTATCTCCAGCCCACCGCTTATGAGGTGGTGGAACTGGATGTTCTGGCAGACGGGCGGACCGATCTAAGCGGGTTGGCGGAGTTGGAGGATATTGCCGCCGTGGCCCTGCAGTCGCCGAACTTTTTCGGGGTGATCGAGGATCTGGAGAGCGCCGCTGTTGCCATCCATGGCATCGGCGCCCTGTGCATCACCGGTTTCACCGAACCCCTGGCTTACGGCCTCTTGAAAAATCCGGGACAGTGCGGCGCCGACATCGTCTGCGGCGAGGGCCAGAGCTTCGGTATCGCCCCTTCCTTCGGCGGCCCCGGCCTGGGCATGTTCGGCTGCCGGGAACCCTTTACCCGCAACATGCCGGGACGGCTGGTTGGCGAGACCAAAGACCTGGAGGGGCGGCGCGGCTACGTGCTGACGCTCGCCACCCGCGAACAGCACATCCGCCGGGAAAAAGCCACTTCCAACATCTGCTCCAACCAAGGCATCTGCGCCATGACCGCCGGCATGTACATGGCCTCCCTGGGCGGCACCGGCATCCGCCAACTGGCTCGCCTCAATTACGACAAAACCCAGTATCTCAAGGCGGTCCTGAGCAAAGCCGGGGCCCGCATTCCATTTGCCAGCCCGGTTTTCAACGAGTTCGTCGCCGAATTTCCCCAGGATTTCAAACCAGTGCGCGAGCGGCTGCTGGCCCAAAATATCGTCGCCGGCCTCGAACTCGGCCCCTTCTATCCCGAACTGGCAGGGCGCTATCTCTTTGGCGTCACCGAAACGATCGCCAAACACACCATGGACACCATCGCCGCGGAGGTACAGGCATGAGCGAACAGTTAGGGACAAGCGGGCTGATACTCAACGAACCCCTGCTTTGGCACAAGGGCAAACCAGGACGGATCGGCATGTCGATCCCCACCAGCGACGTGCCTGCGGCCGCCATTGCTGCGGAGTTACTGGGACCGGCTGTGGACTTTCCGGATTTGAGTGAAGTGGATGTGGTTCGCCATTACACCCGGCTCTCCCAATGGAATTTCGGGGTGGACAGCGGCATGTATCCCCTGGGTTCCTGCACCATGAAATACAACCCGAAAACCAACGAGCGCCAGGCGGCCACCCCGGAAATCGCCGGCGCCCACCCGATGCTGGCCGACACGCTTGCCCAGGGTACCCTGCGGATTCTTTTTGAACTCCAGCAGTTCCTGGCCGTCATCACCGGTCTCGATGCGGTCAGCCTGCAGCCGGCAGCCGGGGCCCACGGTGAACTGACCGGCATGCTGATTTTTCATGCCTACCATCGCAGCCATGGGGCGCAGCGCCATAAGATTCTCATTCCCGACACCGCCCACGGCACCAATCCGGCATCCGCCGCCCTCTGCGGTTACAAGGCCGTGCCCGTCCCCTCCGATGCCCAGGGTATGCTCGACCCGGCCCTGGTGGCCTCGCTCATGGATGAGGATACCGCCGGCATTATGCTGACCAACCCCAACACGCTCGGCCTGTTTGAGGAACGCATCCGCGAGATCGCCGCCATCGTCCATGCCAAGGGCGGCCTGGTCTACGGCGACGGCGCCAACATGAACGCGGTCCTCGGGGTGATCGACGCCAAGCGCTGCGGCATCGACGTGCTCCATCTCAACCTCCACAAAACCTTCTCCACCCCCCATGGCGGCGGCGGCCCCGGGGCTGGCCCGGTCTGCGTCACCCGGGCGCTCGAACCCTTCCTGCCGGTGCCCCGCGTGGTCATGGACGGCACCGCCTACCGCCTGGACGACGATCAGCCGCAGTCGGTCGGCAGGGTCCACGCCTTTCACGGCAACTTTGGGGTCCTGGTGCGGGCCTACAGCTACATCCTGAGCATGGGCGAGGCGGGTTTGAAACGAGCCAGCCAGTTGGCGGTGCTTAACGCCAACTACATCAAGGAACAACTGAAGGACGTGCTCCACCTGCCCTATGACCGGCCCTGCATGCACGAATGCGTCTTCTCCGACCTGTGGCAGCAGGAATATAAAATCAGCACGGTCGACATGGCCAAACGGCTGATCGATTACGGTTACCATCCGCCGACCATCTATTTCCCCCTGATCGTCCACGGGGCGATGATGATCGAGCCCACGGAAACCGAGTGCAAGGACGATATCGATCAGTTCATCGCCACGTTGAAAACGATTACCCAAGAGGCGGCAACAGCGCCCGAACTGCTCCGCCAGGCCCCCCAGCGGACCAAGGTACGGCGCTTGGATGAAGTGCTGGCGGCCCGTAGCCCTTGCCTGATCGGCCCTTCAGGAGACGGTGACCAGTAGGGGTTGCCCTCCTTGCCGCCTCCGGAATCCTGGTGCAATCGTGGTGCGAACTGCAACCTTCTCCGACCTCGGCCTGATGGCCTACGCCGAGGCCTACGCTCTTCAGGTTGAGCTGGCGGCGCGGTGCCACCGGAGAGAGATCGAGCACGATCTGTTTCTGGCAGTCGAACATCCGCCGGTGTTCACCTTGGGCCGCCGCGGCGGTCGAGAGCATCTGGGCGTGAGCGAGGCGTTTCTCAAAAGCCGCGGCATCGGCCTGGTGCCCATTGAACGGGGCGGGGAGATCACCTACCACGGGCCGGGTCAGCTGGTGCTCTATCCGATCCTCAACCTGCGCCGGGCCCGCTTGACTGTGCGCGATTATGTCGACCGGCTGGAGGAGATCATGCTGCGCCTCGCCGCCGATTTCGGGGTGATCGCTGGCCGCGATGGGCGCAATCACGGCATCTGGGTGGGCAACAACAAGCTGGGCAGCATCGGCATCGCCATCCGCCACGCCATCACCTTCCATGGCCTGGCCCTCAATGTCAATACCGACCTCGAACCCTTCGGCTGGATCAATCCCTGCGGCCTCCGGGACATCGGCATGACCTCGCTCTCCCAAGAGCGCGGCGCCGACTGTGCCATGGCTGCGGTGCAATCGCGGCTGCCGCACCACCTGGCTCAGGTCTTCGGGGTGGCGGTACAAACCCTGGCGGCAACCGCCCTGCTCGCCCCTACCTCTTTTGCAAACACTTTGCCATGACCACACGACCGACCGAAGGCAAGCCCCGCTGGCTGCGCCGCCGTCTACCCTCCGGACCCAATTACGAACGCCTCCGCCACCTGATCAAGGACCAGCGCCTGACCACGGTCTGCCAGGCGGCGATGTGCCCCAATCAATTCGAATGCTTTGCCAAGGGCACGGCAACCTTCATGATCCTGGGCGGGCGATGCACCCGCAACTGCCGGTTCTGCGCCGTCGAGCAGGGCGCAGCCGGGCCA
>JAFLKR010000068.1 GCA_019163135.1 Desulfobulbaceae bacterium
ATCGTGGCCACTTGCTCCCGGATCTCAGACGGCGGGTCGATGGCGACAAAGAGCCGTTTGTTCATGGCAAGTTCCTCTGGGTTTTCTCCATGCATGCCGGTTTTGTCATGTGCGAGGGTTCTGTCATCTCGACCGCAGGGAGAGATCTCCGTTCTCTCAACTCCCGCACCCTGAGATTTCTCCCTGCGGGCGAAATGACAAATCTGACAGGCCGCAGCAGATCGTGGCCAGTTCCTCATTCCCAGGTGTCACCTGGGAATGCAGTGTGGATGCGGTGCATCCGGTTGCATGGTATTGCACACCCGCTACGCAGGCGAAGATGGATTCCCATGCGACGCATGGGATCCAGGGCAATTTGATTTCTCTCAAGACTTCGCGGATATCGAGAAAGGCAGAACTGCTGACCTCGCCGATGAAGCAGAGGGTGAGGTGCAGCTGTTCCGGCGGGATCCAACGGGCATCGGGCAGGCCGCAACAGATCGTGGCCACTTGCTCCCGGATCTCAGACGGCGGGTCGATGGCGACAAAGAGCCGTTTGTTCATGGCAAGTTCCTCTGGGTTTTCTCCATGCATGCCGGTTTTGTCATGTGCGAGGGTTCTGTCATCTCGACCGCAGGGAGAGATCTCCGTTCTCTCAACTCCCGCACCCTGAGATTTCTCCCTGCGGGCGAAATGACAAATCTGACAGGCCGCAGCAGATCGTGGCCAGTTCCTCATTCCCAGGTGTCACCTGGGAATGCAGTGTGGATGCGGTGCATCCGGTTGCATGGCATTGCACACCCGCTACGCAGGCGAAGATGGATTCCCATGCGACGCATGGAAACCAGAGAACCAGGAACAATCAGGGTACCCCTCAACTCCTCCAATCCATACCAATGTCGCAGGCTTTGGCCGAATGGGTCAAAGCGCCGACCGAGATAATATCCACCCCGGTCTCGGCAATCCCCCGGACGGTCTGCAGGTTGACGCCCCCCGAGGCCTCGACCAGAGCCCGGCCGTCGATCAGCTCCACCGCCCGGCGCATGGTGGCCAGGTCCATATTGTCGAGCATGATCACCCCGACCCCGCAGGCAAGACACTCTTCCACCTGCACCAAGGTATCGGTCTCGACCTCGACATTGATAGTATGGGGTACCCGCAACCGTACCCGGCACACCGCCTCGGTAATCGAACCGCATGCCGCAATATGATTATCCTTGATCAACACGCCGTCGCTGAGACTGTAGCGGTGGTTATGACCGCCGCCGGCCCGGACCGCGAATTTCTCCAGCAGCCGCAGACCCGGCGTGGTCTTGCGGGTATCGACGATCTTCACCTTGAGCCCCTGGACCGCCTCGACAAAGGCCGCCGTCAAAGTAGCGATGCCGCAGAGCCGCTGCACCAGATTGAGCGCCACCCGCTCACCGCGCAGCAGGGTGCGGGTGGCACCGCTGAAGCACAACAGTTCGTCTCCGGCTGCAACCTGCCGGCCGTCGGCCATGGCGCCGGTACAGACGACCTGCGGATCGAGCAAAGAAAAAACCCGGGCTGCCACGGTCTCCATCCCGACCACGGTCATCGGATGGCGGGCGATGAAACAAGCCTGCGCCCGATCCTGCGGGGTAAAAATCGCCTCGGTGGTGATGTCGCCGTGCTCCAGATCCTCGGCGAGGAAGCCCCGAAGGGCATTGTCCAATAAAAAAGTGTCCATATCAGCGCAGTTTCTGCAACCGCTCGGTTGACTCAATAGTTTTTTCTAGATGAGCCCGGAACTCGGCTGCCTTGTCCCGTTCCTTCTGGACCACCGCTTCCGGGGCGTTGCTCATAAATTTATCATTGCTCAGCTTGCCGGCAATCCGCACCAGTTCTTTTTCCAGCCGGGCCTTTTCCTTAACCAGTTTTTCCAGTTCTCCGGCCACATCGATCAAACCTTTGAGCGGCACCACCAGCTCGACATCCTGCACTAAGGCGTGGACGGCATCGTCGGGCACGATCCCGGTCGCCACAATCTGCAGGTTAGCGCGCACCATGGCCTGGATGCCGGACGCATAGGTTTGGAGCAACTCCCGCCTGGCCGCATCCGGACAGATCAGGGTGGCATCAATTTTGGCGCCGGGATGAACCTCGGCCTCGGTGCGGATGGTGCGCAGACCGGAGATCACCCCCATGAGCAGCTGCATCACCGCTTCGGCCTCCGGGTCGTCCCAGACCGCCATCGGTTCGGGGAACGGCTCGACCATAATCGAGCTCCGGTTTCCGGGCAGCTGCCCCCAGATCTCCTCGGTCACAAACGGTGTAATCGGATGCATCAGCTTAAGGATATTTTCCAAGACCGTGAGCAGCACCGCCTTGGCCTGTTGCTGCGCCGCCACATCCTGGCTGAACAGATCGGCTTTGATCCACTCCAGATACCAGTCGCAGAATTCGTGCCAGACAAACTGATAATTGGCCGAGGCGACCTCGTTAAAATTATAACCATCCAACGCGGCGCGTACCGCCACAATGGTGGCATTGACCCGACTCAAAATCCAGCGGTGGGCCAGGGCCAGCGCCTTAGGGTCCGCGGTCAATGCGGTGATGCCGGGCTCGACTTCTTTAAGATGCATCTGGGCAAAACGGGCCGCATTCCACAGCTTGTTGATGAACCGGCGATAGCCGTCGACCCGTTCCTCATCCATGCGGATCTCGCGCCCCTGGGCGGCAAAGGCGGTGAGGGTAAACCGAAAAGCGTCGGTGCCGTACTGCTCGATCATCACCAACGGATCAATGACGTTGCCGGTGGACTTGGACATCTTCTTGCCAAATTTGTCACGCACCAAGGCATGGAGATAGACATCGTGGAACGGGACCTCGTCCATAAGATGGAGCCCCATCATCATCATCCGCGCCACCCAAAAAAAGAGGATGTCGAAGCTGGTGATCAACACCGAGGTCGGGTAGAAAAATTCCAGCTCCTTGGTTTTCTCCGGCCAACCGAGGGTGGAAAAGGGCCAGAGAGCCGAACTGAACCAAGTATCGAGCACATCGGTTTCCTGGTGCAAGTCGGTACTGCCGCAGCTGGGGCAAACGTCGGGCGCGTTGACCTCGACCATCAGTTCGCCGCAAGCCCCGCAGGTCCAGGCCGGGATGCGATGGCCCCACCAGATCTGACGGGAAATGCACCAGTCGCGGATGTTCTCCATCCAGGCGTAGAAGGTGCGGTCCCAGGTGTTGGGATAGATCTTGATCCGGCCCTGTTCGACCGCCGCCACTGCTTTATCGGCCAAGGGGCGAACACTCACAAACCACTGCTTGGAGGTGGTGGGCTCGACCACGGTAGCGCAACGGTAGCACTTGCCCACTGCATGCTGATAAGGCTCGATCTTGTCGAGAAAGCCCTGTTCTTCCAGGTCCTTGACTATCTGTTTGCGGCAGGCGAACCGGTCGAGGCCCGCATATTTACCAGCAGCCGCGTTCATCACCCCATAGTCGTCCATGACCTTGAGCCGTTCCAAGTTATGGCGCAGACCGATCTCGTAGTCGTCGCGATCATGAGCCGGTGTAACCTTAAGGGCCCCGGTGCCGAATTCCCGCTGGACATGGTGATCAAAAACCACCGGAATGGTGCGACCGGTGAGCGGCAGATTGATGCCGATGGTTTTGAGATGGTGATAGCGCTCGTCGTCCGGATGAACCGCCACCGCCGTGTCGCCGAGCATGGTTTCCGGCCGGGTGGTAGCCACCACTACTGAACCGCTACCGTCGGCGTAGGGATAGCGGAGATGGTAGAGTTTGCCGTCGGTGGGGTCATGCTCCACCTCGTCATCGGCCAGCGCGGTGTGGCAGCGCGGACACCAGTTGACGATATAGTCGCCCTTATAAATTAACCCTTCCTTGAATAACCGGACAAAAACTTCGCGCACCGCCGTGGACAGTCCTTCGTCCATGGTGAACCGTTCCCGTTCCCAGTCGCAGGAGGCTCCCATCCGCTTCAACTGATTGATGATGGTGCCGCCCTTCTCTTCCCGCCAGGCCCAGACCCGCTCGATAAATTTCTCGCGACCGAGATCGTGGCGGGTCAACTGCTCGGTGGCCAGTTGCCGCTCGACCACGTTCTGGGTGGCAATGCCGGCATGATCAGTGCCTGGCACCCAGAGGGTGTTGTCGCCCTTCATCCGATGGTAGCGAATGAGGAGATCCTGGAGGGTGTTGTTGAGAGCATGGCCGATATGGAGCACACCGGTGACGTTAGGCGGCGGAATGACAATCGAAAATGAGGGCTTACCGTCCTCCATGCGGGCGCTGAAGCTCTTCTGTTCCAGCCAGTGCGTGTACCAGCGCTGCTCCACTTCGGCAAACTCGTAGGCCTTGGGGAGATCGTATTTTTCGGGGCTACTCGGGGCGGTGTCTTTCATAGATTCTTTTAGGTGGCCGACATACGGCTGCGATTAGAAACAAGGGTCAGGGCCATCAGAACACTGACCAGGGTTTAGGCATGAAAATCTGCGCATAGAGCGCCAGGGCATAACGATCAGTCATGCCGGCAATGAAATCGCAGACCTGACGATGACGCTGCTGTTCCTGCTGGACCGACTGCACCGGATGGCGCAACAGACAGGAGGCGACGCTGTTTTCCGGGAACTCATGCTGCAGAAAAAAGCCATAGAGGTCACGGATGATCCGTTGGGCTTTTTCGAATTCATTATGGACCCGGCAATTGCGGTAAACATTGTCGTAGAGAAAGGTGCGCAACTCGGTGATAGTTTCATTCATCCGATCGCTGAGATGGAGCCGACCGTCATTGGACGCCAGCGTGGTATAGACCAGATCGCCAACCATGGCGTTGATCCGCTGGGAGGAGCGGTCGCCAAGCACATCCCGCAAGTGCTGGGGCAGGTCGGCGGGCTTGAGCATATCGGCACGCAACGCATCATCCATGTCGTGGTTGACATAGGCCATAATATCGGCCACCCGCACCAATTGCCCCTCCAGGGTGGCGGCCAGTTCGGCGGTCTCCTGGGGGAGAATTTCGCCGTAGCCCTTGGAATGCTTGAGAATACCGTTGCGGACCTCCCAGGTAAGATTCAAGCCCTTGCCGTCGTTCTCAAGAAAATCGACGATCCGCAGGCTCTGGCGGAAGTGCTTGAATCCCTTGGGATGGAGCAGGTTGAGGCTGAACTCACCGGCATGCCCAAAAGGCGTATGCCCGAGGTCATGGCCCAGAGCGATGGCCTCGGTCAGATACTCGTTGAGCCGCAGACAGACCGCCATGCTGCGGGCAATCTGCGATACTTCCAGGACATGGGTCAGCCGGGTCCGGTAATGGTCGCCGGCCGGGGCAAGAAACACCTGGGTTTTATGCTTGAGCCGACGAAAGGTCTTGGAATGGATGATCCGGTCGCGGTCGCGCTGAAAGGCGGTCCGCAGATCGCACTGATCCTGCTCCCGGGAAAACCGTCCCCTGGACTGGCTGCTCAGGCAGGCATAGGGAGACAGCGTCTTCTTTTCCTGCTCCTCCAATTGTTCCCGGATGGTGGGTTCCATGCGCGCGACCAACGGCCGACCTCAGGGCTGCCAGAGGAGATAGGCTTTGATAAAACTGTCGAGCCGGCCGTCCAGCACGGCATCGACATTGCCTTCCTCGGTGTTGGTGCGATGATCCTTAATCAGCCGGTAGGGCTGCAGCACATAGGAGCGGATCTGGCTGCCCCAGGCGATCTCTTTCTTATCGCCCTGCAGGTTTTCCTGGTTGCGGAGTTTCTCCTCCTTTTCCCGTTCAAAGAGGCGGGCCATCAGCATTTTCATGGCCGTTTCCTTATTGCTGTGCTGGGAACGTTCGTTCTGACACTGGACCACGATCCCGGAGGGAAAATGGGTGATGCGGATGGCGGAATCGGTCTTATTGACATGCTGCCCGCCCGAACCGCTGGCCCGGAAGGTATCGATGCGGATGTCCTTATCGTTGATTTCGATGGCAACGTCGTCGTCAAGTTCCGGCAACACCATCACCGAGGCAAACGAGGTGTGCCGCCGCCCGCTGGCATCAAAGGGCGAAATCCGTACCAGGCGGTGAATGCCGATCTCCGAACGAAGGTAGCCGTAGGCGTACTTGCCCTTGACCATGATGGTGACGCTCTTGGTGCCGGCCTCGTCACCGGGGAGGAGATCGAGAATGTCCGCCTTGAAGCCTTTGTTTTCCGCCCAGCGCAGATACATGCGCAGCAGAATGCCCACCCAGTCCTGGGCCTCGGTGCCGCCTGCCCCGGCGTGGATGGTGAGGATGGTGTTGTTGGCGTCATGATCGCCGCTGAACATGCACTCCAGTTCCACCAGATCGATGCGGCGACGCAGGCTGTCGAGACCGGCGACCACCTCCTGGTAGGAGTCCTCGTCGTTCTCTTCCTTGGCCATGTCGAGCATCATCTCGGCGTCCTCGAGATCGCTGAAATTCTTCTGCCAGACCCCGATCAGATCCTGCAACTGGCCCAGTTGGCGCTGGACCCGCTTAGCCTCGTTCTGGTTGTCCCAGAAATTGGGACTAACGGTCTGCCGCTCCAGCAGTTCAACCTGTTCTTTTTTGCCGTCTAAGTCAAAGATGCTCCTTGAGCACCAGCATCCGGCCTTTGAGACTCTCGAGCAATTGTTTGGATTCTGCTGATTCGGTAACGTCGGCCATGGTACACCTCGTAATAATACGGATAAAAATAATAAAGATCCGGTCCCGAACCGACATAGCCGGCTGAGGGCAGATCGAACCCATCGCAATTAAAAACGACCATCGCCTGTAACGCCTGCTACAGGCCCGATTTGGCCGAAAGAAAAAACTTTATATTAAACAGAAACGCCGCAAGTCTCAAGGGAGAAAGCCGGCAATAGGGTTAAAACCTGGGACGTGCTGGATTCTTAGGGGCGCGGGCCAAGCCGATGCAAGCCTTCAACATCGGGATGGCTCAAGCGGCACTCACCGCCCGTGCCGGAAACGGAACAGCAGCAACAACGGGATCAGGAGAAGGCAGGCGGTGCCGAAACGATAACCGTAGCGGCTGAATACGGTGGCCTGATCGAGCATCGCCACCGACGAAACCAGAGCCGCCTCGGTGAAAATTTCGGTTTGGGAAGTGACCCGCCCCAGGGGATCGACAAATCCGCTAATGCCGGTATTGGCAGCGCGGATCAGGGTCCGCTTGGTTTCCACCGCCCGCAGGACCGCCATGGCCAAGGACTGATCGGGAGCGCTTGAGCGCCCGTACCAGGCGTCATTGGTGAGATTGACCAGCAAATTGGCCCCGCGCACCACGGCGCCACGGGCGATATCCGGAAAAATCGATTCGTAACAGATCAACATGCCCAGTCGCATCGATCCCAGCTCGAGGGGCTCCACAGAAGTTCCGGCGGTGAAATCGCCGATGCTGACCACCAGGGGCTCGAGAAAGGGCAGATAGCGGCGCAGCGGCACATACTCGCCGAAAGGAACCAGATGCTGCTTGGCATGTTTCCCGCCGATCTTGCCGGAGGGCCCGATCAGCAAGGCACCATTAAAAAATTGGACCTGCTCACTTCCGCCCGCTTGATGGATGCTGTTGAAGAGGGGCGCCCCGGTCAGCAGCCAGCTGTTGCTGGTGGTGGTGAAATCGACAATCCGGTCAACCAGCACGTCCCGCTGCGGATAAAAAGGCAAGGCAGTTTCCGGCCAGACCACCAGGTCCGGTTTCGGCTCCTGCAGGACCGTCCCGGTAAGTTGCAGATATTTCGCGACCGTGGCTTCCTTGGTCGCCGGCGACCACTTGATTGCCTGATCGATATTGCCCTGAACCACGGCGACCCTGGCTTGCGGCGCGCTGGGCAGCTGGCCAGCCACTGCCTGATAACGCACCAGCGAATACCCCAAGACCGCCACGAGCAGCACCCCGGCCAACACCAGCAGAGGCCGATCCCGCCTGAAGTCCCTGCGGACAACGCGACGCTGCCGGTCGATCAACCCAGCCACCAGGCTGTTGCAGAGGACCAGGCAGAACGTAAGAAGATGATGCCCGCCGAGGTCGGCGACCTGCATCAGCCGGGGCTGGCCGAAGAGGCCGTACCCAAGATCCATCCAAGGGAAGCCGCTCAGAAAAAAACCGCGCAAATACTCAAGCCCGACCCAAAGCACCGGTGCAGCCCAGACCAGCCAGGCAACCGGTTGTTCCCGCTGCCGATTGCGTCCGGCCACCAGGCTGAGCAGCCAACAAAACAGCGCCGAAAAACAGGCCATGTAGGCGGCCAGAAGGAACAGGGCGGGCAGGGAAAGCCATAGCGGGAGCCCGCCATAACGACCGAGCACGATCAAAATCCAATAGAGGAGGGCAAGGTGATAAAGCAGCCCGTAGACAAAACCCATCCGGGCACTGCGCCCAGGTGTCGCAGACCGCACCGCCAGCAGCAGCGGCGCCAGGGCGACAAACAAAAGCGGCCACCAGCCGACGTGCCCGGGCATTGCCAGAGTAAGCAAGCAGGCCGTCGCAACTCCGGGCAGGAGCCACGCCCCTTTGCCCTCAGCCCTTGGCCTAGGTCTCATCGGCCCTGACAATCCTGACGGATTTTATCCGCCGCTGGTCGGCGCCGAGCACCTTGAAGACCAGCCCGTTTTCCTGAACGACCACCCCGGTCGGCGGCACTTTGCCCAACCGGTGGATAATGAAACCACCCACCGACTCATAGGGGCCTTCCGGCAGGGTCAGACGAAAATGCGCCTCTACCTCCTCGATGTCGATTTTGGCATCAACGATGACCGTGCGCTCGTCCACCACCCGCAACTCGCTCTCGGCATCGTCATGCTCGTCATCGATCTCGCCGACAATCTCCTCGATGACATCTTCAAGGGTAACCAGACCTCGGACCCCGCCGAATTCATCGACCACGATGGCCATGTGAATCTTCTTGAGTTGAAACTCGCGCAGCAGTTCGGTGATGGGCTTGGATTCAGAAATAAAGGTGGTGGGATTCAGCAAATCCCTGATATTCAGATTTTTGCCCTGGTCGCAGGCACAAACACGCAACAGGTCTTTGGCATGGAGAATGCCAATGATCTGGTCCGGGTTGTCCTGATAAATAGGAATGCGGGTATATCCTTCCTCGTTGATCAACCGAATCAGGTCAGGCACCGAGGTCTTTTGTTCGGCACAGATCATCTCGGCAGAGGGAGTCATAATTTCCGAGGCTATGGTTTCCCGGAAATCGAAGATGGAATTGATCAAGCGTTCTTCATGAATCGAGATCAGCCCCTGCTCTTCACCCTCTTCCAGCAATTCCTGAATCTCATGCTCCAACTCTTCCGTGGTGTCGGGGGCACCGCGAAAACCGAGGGCGGATTTCATTTTTTCAAATAACGATTTACCAGGAGGTTCCTCGTCCGAAGGCGCCGAACTGGCCGGCGACGGCTCCACATTTTCCATAGCGTCTAGCTTTCTCCTTTTGCAGAATAAATTATGGTTACACTGAAAGTAGGATAACCGCCCATAAAGTCAAGGTAAAATTCAGGCCGATTGCTCATTTCAAAAATCAGCCCCCCTAAACCCTGACCACGGTTGCCCGAAAGGTGCAGTTTTGCCCGAGCTTCCCCTTGACGCCTCCGCACGGGTATGCTAATAGATGCGCTCGTCACGTGCGCCTCCTTCGGCCCCGTACAATCCCCACATCCTAATACGATCTGGGCCGTTAGCTCAGCTGGTAGAGCAGTTGACTCTTAATCAATTGGTCCGCGGTTCGAATCCGCGACGGCCCACCAGCAATATCAAGCACTTATCCGGTATCGGGTAGGTGCTTTTTTTTGTCGGTGCTACCCCGGTGCTACCTTTGAAATTAACCTCGATCATCTTCCCCCCTGGAAATGAAAAAAACCCGGCCAGCAAACCACCAGGCCAAGCAAAAAGAATGTGCTCAAAACTGGGTGGATCTCTCGGTGCATCAGGTCGCTGATTTTCCGTTACATTGTCACGTCGTCAGGTGAGCCGAGGGCCTGCTGAGGTAAAAATACCTGCTCTCAGATCCCTGGTTTTAAAATCAGTTGCTCAAAAAATGCACTATTTCCCGTTTATAAAACCATAGAACCTTACCAGAAAGGGTACAGGTCGCAAGTTATCGGATTGTAAACCCGATGCTCTGGTCCTTATACCTTTTTGCGGTTAAACTTCCGAATGATGGAACGGCATTGCTTAATGGCAAAATCGTCATCTTTGGCAGCGATGTTCGTCTGGTAACTTTCTTGATTGTGGGAGTCGTACCAGCAAAGTTGAAACTTGTAAGTTTCGAGATGGAAGAGTTTCCAAT
The DNA here is from genome assembly GCA_019163135.1 of Desulfobulbaceae bacterium. Taxonomy (GTDB): domain Bacteria; phylum Desulfobacterota; class Desulfobulbia; order Desulfobulbales; family Desulfobulbaceae; genus Desulfobulbus. The sequence continues at coordinate 10,264 of JAFLKR010000068.1, forward strand.
CTTCCCAATGCTTGACGATCCGCCGATAATCCATACTTGCCATATTGTTTTTTTCCTTCTGCCATCGGGCAGGAATTATCACAGAAAATGGAAACGATTTTGTAAAATAGAGGCACA
>JAFLKR010000178.1 GCA_019163135.1 Desulfobulbaceae bacterium
TTCTTTTTTCGCGAAGCACGAAGTCGGTCTGCGATTTGTCGACCGCCATCATGTAAGCGACTAGCCTCCTGACAACAGCAAGCATTGCCCTGTCCCTGTTTCCTTTGTTGAATTCCCGTTCATGCACGGCAGTCCAAGGGCGGATTCCAAAACGGGGCAATCTTGGCGGCCTCAACAAGCATGGCCTGGAGATGTTTGTTGCGCTTATTTGAAATCGGTCTGCGCTGTTCCTTGCCCGCTGATTCCCGTTGCGCGCTGCAAAGACCGCAATAACTGATAGCCTGTTGAATGGAGGCGAACCTCAAAGGATCGCCGATCTCCAAAGCCCAGGTCAGCGCGGTGACCTCGCCAATCCCGCAGAAATAGGGGGACACGCGGAAACAGGAAACAGTTTACCTATTTTTGCCCCCGATTTTCACCTCGATCGATATTTCAAAGCAAAAAAGCGTATATCACAAAAACGAACAGCACCAATATATGCAGGGCATAATAATTGATTTTCGGGATAACATCTTCAAAGTCGCGTGTATTGAACAGATGGAGCACATAGCTACTGGAGATCGCGCCGATACAAAGCGTAATTAAACATGTCCAATAAATCAGAGGGGTAGAGATCGAAAATTGCAAGTGCTCGAGCTTGAACCCGAACTGTCTACCAAATGTTGGCAAGACATTTCCGATGTGTACGAGGAAGTAATCAAGACGGTAGGCCAACTCTCCTGTAAAGGCTAGTGGCACAAAGACCGGTACCATTGGCGAGAATTTGCCGAACAAAGGGTCTTCAGTTATCCGGAAAAGATAAGCTCCAATCCTTATTACGAGCAAAGCAAAGATAAATCCTAGCCCTAAAATAACTGTAAAAGCTAAGGCGTTCGAGCCGAAAAACCACTGCTCAGCCACCCTGTACGCGGCAGTATGTTGAATGAACCGTGCCAGTTGGGAACCTATTAAAAAGGGAATGATATAGGAACACGTAACAGAGCGCCCCTTATTGATGACAAGTTCGACAAAGGGATTTCTCAGATTCAGGCGAGGACCATCCTGGTCACATAAATAAACGCAGCGCCCGCACATGAGGCAGTCAATATTATTTCTGATGTTGAAAGCGCCTAGATAGACAGGACATCCCTCTGCAGTATCTGTCCCCTTTTTACAGGAAAACGATCTGCAGGTTTTGCACTTTCGAAGGTCGGGCCGTAATTCGATCATGGATAAGGTGGCTGCCGCACCGATAATTTTCCCCATTGGACAGAGGTACCGGCACCAGGACTGACCTCTAAACAATATCGCCATTACAGAGGCTCCAAGGAGAATGCTCAACAGGAGCAGAGCAGTGCCGAGGGGCCAGCTCTTCATGGCCGTTACCGATTCGACCCAGATGATAAGGGCGAAAAAGATAAGAGCAAAAGGCGCTCGATATTTTGTCAGGAGAACAGAAGGCTCACGATTGAGGCTTAACCCCAGCATCTGCAGAACGCGTCCAACACCGGGAAAAGGGCAGATTCCGCACCAGGATCTGCCCATGAAGAACCAGCTCATGACGACGGTTACCCACCATATCCCCCAGGCCAAGAAGAGCGAGACGTTGCGCGATTGGTCCTGGGGGCCAAAAAGGCCCATAATGATTATGACACTGAAGGAGATATCACCGAAGGTGCGGAGGTAGAACAGATTGTGGCGATTACGATAGAATCTCTTGATTGCCGGAAAAGCCTCAAAGAGATCAACACGTGCCTCTTCATCGTAGACAAACAGGACCTTTACGACCTCTTTGATGCGTTCAAAAAGTTGCATATCCACCTAACCTGCCAAGAGCCACAAAAAATTTATTACCATCCAGAAGTTAAAAACAAGTAGTGGGGAAGGTATCAGATCAGATCGATGCATTGAGAAAGCTGCAATCAGAGCTAGGCCTTCAAACAACTTGCCCACCTGATCACCAGGTCGCCGCTGACCCTGCCGAAACCTGAGGATGGAAAATCCGTCCGTATCCGCCGAAACTCTGCCCTGCCTATAGCACAATCGTCAGATAAACAGCAGCGATCCGGCTTCGACGACTCGCCTATCTTCCTGGGAAATACTCTGGTTCGCTGCCGGGCTTCCACTTGATATTGCAGCCCATGCTCGGCCGCTGCTCCGCCGTTACCGGCTGGCCAGCCAGCAGGGCCTCCAGAGCCCGACGCAGATCACGGCCGGTAAGCGGCACCTGCGAGCCCGGCCGGGAATCGTCCAACTGGCCCCGGTATACCAGATGGCGATCGCGATCAAAGAGGAAGATATCCGGGGTGCAGGCCGCACGGTAGGCCTTGGCGACCTCCTGGGTGGCATCGTAGAGATACGGAAAAGAATACCCGACCCGAGCCGCTTCTTCGCCCATCAGGGAAAAACTATCTGCGGGATAGGCAACGGCGTCGTTGGCGTTGATGCCCACCATGGCCACGCCCCTTTCCGCGTACTCCCGACCAATAGCGGCCAGTTCGTGCTGAACGTGCTTGACATAAGGGCAGTGGTTGCACAAGAACACCACCAGCAAAGCGGCCGCTTCGCTGAAGTGCTCACGCGTTACGATGGCGCCGGCAGTATCCGGCAGGGAAAAGGGCGGAGCGGTGGCTCCCAGTTCGAGCATAGTTGAGGCGGTCAAGACCATAGTGTCCATCCGTGGTAATGGTTGTTGGTAAAAGCGGTGCGATCCTTTGCCGACACGCCTCAAACCCTGGCCAAGTGCATCTTGACCTGATTGCAGAATATAAGCATCAGCGCTCGGCGCCCCAAGCACTGCTGCCGCTATTCCCCCGACCTATCGATCTTTTTAGCAATTAGAAAAATTATTACACAGGAATACTGTTTTTTCACCATAATTCCGGCTATTATGGAGCAATAAAAGACTTATCCTTTTTCCATTCAACCGACAATAACCGACCATGCGCAAAGGCATTTTTCTTGGACTGGTGACGACCGACATTGTTTATTACGTGCCCCACCACCCCTCTAACGACCAGAAATTGAAGGCGGAACGGCAACTATCCTTTGCCGGCGGCCCGGCTGCCAATGCCGCCGTCACCTTTGCAGCCTTTGGCAACAAGACCACGCTGATCAGCGGACTCGGCCGCCATCCCCTCGCCCAAGTGGCCCACAACGACCTCTCCGCCCATCATGTTCACCTGATCGACTGCACCGACCAACCCAAACGACCGCCGGTGCTCGCCTCCATCATGATCGACCTGTCCAACGGTGATCGGTGCGTGGTCTATTCCAACACCGATATCCGCAAACTCCGGCAGGACTCCCTCACCGAGGTGTTCCTGGAAGATGCCGACATCCTCATGCTCGATGGCCATTTCTTGCCTCAAGCCATCCAGATGGCCCAGTGGGCCCGGCAAATGCAAGTTCCGGTGGTCTTCGACGGTGGCGGCTGGAAAGATGGGATGGAAGAACTCCTGCCTCTGGTTGATTACGCGATTTGCTCAAACGATTTTTATCCGCCGGGATGTACCGACAAGGCCGAGGTGATTGCCTATCTTTGCGGCTACGGTATCGAAAATATCGCCATCACCAGGGACGGCCTCCCGATCATTGCCTATCACCAGGGTGAAACCACCGAAGTACCGGTGATGAAGATTCAGCCAATGGATACCCTGGGGGCCGGTGATATCTTCCAGGGTTCGTTCTGCCATTACCTCCTCCATGGGGAGTTCCTTCTCTGTCTCGAACGGGCGGCCGAGGTGGCCAGTCTGGCCTGTACCTCCCTGGGTACCAGGGCCTGGATCGAGCAGGAAAAATTCATCTGATCGTTGCGCGGTTCTCCCCTGTCCCCTGAGCCAACCGCGGTTCAACGTTGCCGAAAGGGGATTTGACAGTAATCGATGCCGCGCTTGGGGATGATGCCGTTCTGCTCCAGAAACATCTTCAATGAATGCATGGAAATATTGCTATTGGGCGTCGGACCGAGGAACAGATGATCCATGGCCAGCGGCTCCGCTCCCTGGCTGATGTCAAATTCGATGTACGGCACCAACATGGCGTGCCCTTCCCGGAACAGGATCGGGGCTTCGGCATTGTTGGCGATGACCGGCGACACTATCCGCCACTCTTTCTCCTCGTGAAACGAGGGGTGCTTAAGGATGGCCGCGATCCGCAGCAGATCGGTCTCCATCTTGGCAAAAGTCTCGCGGTAGAGCACGGAGCGTTCCGCAGCGGTTATCTCCCCCCCGACCGACCTGCCCGCAAGCGTTTCCACCGCATCAACCACTTGGCGGATCAGCAACCGCTGCCTGGCGGGTTCATAGATGCATCGGCCCACCCTGAACTGCTGCTTTTGAGCGCACTGGACGATATAGTCGGGACTGAACCCCAGACTGACCCCCTTGCCCGGTGAACTGTACCCCCGCCATTGACTGAGCAGATTGCCCTGTGAGCGAAACGACGCCCCAAACAACAAATGGCCGTTGGTGATGCGATGCGACACCCAATCGACAAACTGGGTCAGCAGATGGGGATTGGGATGACCGCTGTCGATCCGTTCCCGCACTTCCGCCTGGATAAGATCCGCTGTATGCCGCAACTCGGCAGAATCGTTCATATACCGGATGTCGCTCGCCCACAGCGCCCGGCTTTTGACAATTCCAAGCAGCCCGGTGAAGGTGGTGTAATGGTACAACACCCCCTGCGGGATGTCGGCATACAAGGCACTGGTTAACCGTTCGATTTCCGCCATCAATCGTCCCCTCCTGTCTTCGGGGCGGTGCATCCCTTGCGGCCCGAAGACCAAATCATTCTTGAGTTTTAAGCCGCCATCTGGTAAACAGGCAACTTGCGATCTAACCTGCCGGAATTGAGGCATTTACCCTTTATTCCCGCCTGCCGGTCATCGCTGAGCATTGCTGAGCGGTCAGGCATGAACCCGGTTTCCGGAAAATCGTTGCCGGCGGGTGATGCTGGCACCATTCCTGATCCACATCCTGCAACTTCCACCCAGGTACCATATCCGATGTATAGAAATTTCAAAATAGTCCCACAAATCATTTTTGGCCGCGGCTCGTTTAATCAATTGGAAGATGTCCTCCAGGCGAAACGCGCAACACCCGATTCCTACATGGTTTTTGTTCTTGACGATGTGTTCAAGGGCAAAGAACTGGAACAAAGACTCCCGCTGCACAAAGGTGACATGCTGCTGCCGGTCAATGTCGACGATGAACCCAAAACCGGCTATATCGATCAACTGGTGGCCCAGGTCCGCGCTTATAATCCACGCACGCCGGACGGCATAATCGGCATTGGCGGCGGTTCTGCCATGGATATCGCCAAGGCGGTATCGCTGCTGCTCAACAACCCGGGCTCAGCCGCCGATTACCAGGGCTGGGATCTGATCAAAAACCCGGCGGTCTACCATGTAGCCGTGCCTACCCTGTCCGGCACCGGTGCGGAAATCTCCCGGACTACCGTACTTACCGGGCCGGTGAAAAAACTGGGGATCAACTCCGACTACACCCTTTACGACCAGATCCTGCTCGATCCGGAATTGATCAAAGATGTGCCCAAGGAGCAGTGGTTCTTCACCGGCATGGACTGCTACATCCATGATGTCGAATCGCTGGAAGGAACCTTTCTCAACGAGTTCAGCCGAGCCTACGGCGAGAAGTCGATCGAGCTCTGCCGCCAGGTCTTTCTCGAGGATCACCCCGACAAGGACGACAAACTGATGATGGCCTCTTATTTCGGCGGCATGAGCATCGCCTACTCCCAGGTGGGGGCCTGCCATGCCCTATCCTACGGACTGTCGTTCGTCCTTGGCACCCACCATGGTATCGGCTGCTGCATCACCTTCGACTATCTTGAGGAAGTCTACCCGCAAGGCGTCAAGGAATTCCGCCAGATGATGGCCAAGCACGGCATCCAACTGCCGCGCAACCTCACCAAGGGCCTCGACGATCAAGCCCTAAACACCATGGCGACCGTGGCTCTTGGCCTAGCCCCGCTCTGGGAAAACTGCTTCGGCAAAGACTGGCAGCAGATCATGACCAAAGAACGCGTCCTCGAGCTTTACCGGAAGATGTAATAAAAAAACGCCCATCGCTACCGGTTGCGGCAGGGATGGGCGGGGCTAAACCAATCCGGCCTGAATCGTAGCCTGCAGAGGTTACGATTCAGGCCGTTTTTTTTCAGGCAAGTGCACTGAATCGTTGCAATTAAAAGTTTTTCCAAAAGAGCGTATCAGCCCTACCAGCCCCGCTCAAGGCACCCCCTTCAATCGCCGGCGGTCTGCTCGAGGTAGTAGTCGTAATCGCCTTCAAAAATCTGCATCTGGCCGTGATCGATCTCAAACACCCGGTTGACCAGGCTGCGGAGGAAATGGCGGTCATGGCTAACCATGATCAAGGTGCCGGCGAACTGCTGCAGGGCGGTGAGCAGGACCTCGCGTGACAGGATGTCGAGGTGGTTGGTCGGCTCATCGAGAATGAGGAAATTGAGCGGCCGAGCCAGCAGCGTCGCCAGGATCACCCGGCTCTTTTCGCCGCCGGAGAGGTGCATGATCTTTTTATCGACATCATCATTCTGGAATAAAAAGGCGGCGCAGAGGTTGCGCACCGCCCCGACGTTGGCCTGGGGCATGGCCTCCTGCACGGTATTGACCACAGTCTGATCGCCATCGAGCAGTTCCATCGAATGCTGGCTGAAATAGCCGGTCAGCACATTGGCCCCGAGCACCGCACTGCCGGTGGTTGGCTCCACTTGGCCGGCCAGCACCTTGAGCAGAGTCGATTTACCTGCCCCGTTCCGGCCGGTGAGCGCGATTTTCTCCTGCCGCCGGACCATGCCGGAGATACCGCTAAACACCTGCCGGGTAGTGCCGTCGGGCTGCAGCCAGACCTTGGCCAGATTATCCAATCGCGCTACATCGTCGCCGCTGCGGGGAGGCTCGGGGAATTCCAAGCTGATGGTCCGCTGTTCCGGCGGCAGTTGGATTCGCTCGATCTTCTCGAGTTTCTTGATCCGGCTCTGGACCTGGGCGGCATGGGACACCCGCGCCCCGAACCGGGCGATGAAATCCTCTTCCTTGGCCAGCATCTCCTGCTGCCGCCGAAAACTGGCCAGCAACTGTTCACGCCGAATCTCCCGTTCCCGCAGATAAAAATCGTAGTTGCCGCTGTAGGTGGTCACTGTCTGGTTGGCGACCTCGATAATCCGACTGACCACCCGGTTCATGAATTCACGGTCATGGCAGGTCATCAGCAACGCGCCCTGAAACTCGCTCACCAGCCACTGCTCCAGCCAGATGATCGATTCGACGTCGAGATGGTTGGTCGGCTCATCCAGCAGCAGGACATCGGGGTTGACCGTGAGGATCCCGGCCAGCGCGATCCGCATCTTCCAGCCGCCGCTGAAGGACTCCACCGGATAGAGATACCGGTCGCTGCCAATGCCCAGCCCGGTGAGCACAGCCTGGGCCCGATTCTCCAGATCATAACCGCCCCGGTGTTCGAACTCCTCGGAGGCGGCACCGTAGCGCTCCAGCAGGGCGGCCAGTTCGTCATCGGCCATCGGCGTGGCCATAGCTTGCTCCATCTCCCGGATCTGCTCGCCCAGAGCGGTGATCGCACCGGCGGCGGCCATGACCTCGGCCAAGGCCGAACGCCCGGACATCTCGCCCACGTCCTGGGAAAAATACCCGATCACCGTCCGTTTGGCGCAGGAGATATCGCCCTTATCCGGTGCTTCCTGTGCGGTAATCAGCCGAAACACCGTGGTCTTGCCGGCCCCGTTGGGCCCGACCAGTCCGGTGCGGGTGTTGGGCAGGATCTGCAGCGAGGCATCGCGGAACAAGGTCCGAGAGCCGTGCTGTTTGGCAATATTTGTCAGATGGATCATAGCTGCTCACAGATAAAAAAATGGCCCATAACAGTTCTTCGGGCCGCCTACGAAGCGACTGCCGAATCCCCTGGACAGAAAAAAGCCGGAATATAGCCAGGAAAGCGAAAGCATGCAAGGGACAAGCGACACTTTCCCGGGGCAGGTCTCAGGATTTTTGGCACGGCGCGAACCGCAGCCGATAGGTGCAGCGGCGACAGAGCGGCTCAATCAGCCATTGATGGGCAAAGCCCTCGCGCATTAGTCGGGCACGGGGGCCAGCTAAAATCTCCGGCAGGGATTGCTGCAAAATATTGCCCAGCCCCAGCAGCCCGTCTGCATCCAGACAGCAGGGAACCACGGTGCCGTCCGCCAGGATGGCGAGATGATCGCGCAGACCGCGGCAGTAGCCGTGCCGCCCCAGATCCGGGGCGGACGGGTGGGGCCAGGTGAATTGCGGTTCCGGATTGAGAAAGACCCGAGGCGCCAGGGGAAGGCCCCGCGTGGCGGCAAGATCAGCGACTGGCAGAGCCGGGATGCCAAAAACCGCCGTCAGCCGGGCCAGGAGCCGGTCGTTCCAGGCTAGAGCTTCCTCGGCGTCGCCGGCCTGCAGATTCCACAGCCGTAGGCTGAGATAGAGTGAGGTGGCGCGGCTCGCCTCCCTGGCAAAGTCAAAAATTTCCTCGAGCAGCAGGTCCGCAGCCCCGGGCTCCATCTGGGCCAGACTGTGCAGTGAGATGTTGATCTGCCGCAGCGCCGGAGCGGTGAGCAGGGTCTGACGATGCCGGGCCAGCAAGGTGCCGTTGGTGGTCAGATTGACCTGCAAGCCCTGTTCATGGCTGATCGCCAGCAATTGATCGATATTGGGGTGGAACAGGGGTTCCCCCAGGACATGGAGGGCGATAAAACCAGTATGCGCCGCGATTTTATCCAAAATCGCGGTGAAAGCCGTTGGCGTCATGAACCTTTTGGGCCGACCGGTACGAGGGCAGAATTTGCAAGCCAGATTGCAACTGTTGGTCACTTCGATATAGACCTTCTTAAACCTGACCAACCCGGTCCTCATCGGTCAGATAAACCGTTGCATCAACAGGTCGCAGATCTGGTCGACATTCTCCGGAGTCGCCATCCATTGATCGACATAGCCTTGGGCTTGGCAACGAAGACGCGGATCTCGGCAATCATCGAGCCGCCTGAAGATTCCGGTGCGGCGGCCGATCTGATAGAGCACCTGTTCTTCCGGGGCCATTGCCAGAAACCGTTCGATGACGGCCACCATCCGATCCCGGTTATCGGGCAGCACACCGTCGATCTCTTCAAACAGGTTGAGAATATGATCACTTTTCATCTGGCTGCTGATACCGGCAAGCGACTGCAGAAAAAGCAGCAACTCCTCGGCCACCGCCCGGTCCCCCATTTTCTCGAAGGAGCCGCTGGCCACTTCACCGGCCAGTTCGATGGTATCGGGAATGGCCAGGGTCCGCAACCGAATGAAATCCGGGTTAATCCGATTAAGCGCCTCGGCGCTTTCCAGAGCATGCTCCCGCGAGAGCGCCCGGCCGCCAAGACCCGGCATGAAATATTCCGACAGCTCCATCCCGGCCTGTTTGACTTTGCAACCGGCCAGGATGTGGGTCTGCTGGTCGGCCCCTTTTTTGATCCGGGCAAGGATGCGGTCGCACCCCGATTCCAGGCCGATGTGAATACGATTGAGTCCGGCGGCGGCCATGCGGGCGAGATCCTGATCGCTGATACGGGCGATGGTTTGCGAACGGGCATACGAGGTAATCCGCTCAATGCCGGGAAAGGTAGCCTTGAGGTGCTGAAGAATGGCAATAAGATGGTCCGGCTTGATGATCAGACTATTGGAATCCTGGAGAAAAACCGATCGTGCCCCGGCCAGCAACCAGTTACGGGCGGCAGACAAGGCCATCTGCTCACTCCGCTCCAAGTGGCCGGGAGCGGACAAGACGCCACCGTCCGCCGCACCTGCACCGCCCTTGGGCGGTGCCAGCATGTCCGCAAAACGCCCGACCGTATCGATATCGCGCAGCACATGGGCCACCGGCCGCTGGCTGAAGGACGCCCCTTTGTAAAGACCACAGAAGGTGCAGCGGTTCCAGGGGCAATTCCTGGTGACCCGGATGAGCAGGCTGCCGCTTTCACTGGGCGGCCGGATCGGTCCTTGTTCAAAGCCCCCGTAGGGTTCTGCAGTGTGCATCCATGGCCTCGGGCGAACGTAGAGACGAAAATCGGCGGGGAATGTGGTATCCCCTCGATAAGAAGAAGGATTCAGCTCTTCTCAAGAGCCCCGGATTGCTTGACAGTCACGCTTTTTCTCCATTGGTGAAACGGGTATACTATTCAATCCAAGCACGCCTGCCTGGCAGTTTAACGTCAATCAGGTATTTGGTTCACTCTTATACTTATAGTTTGGAGTGCATCCGGAAAGTAAGGCAACAATAACCGCATAATAAAAAATCT
>JAFLKR010000142.1 GCA_019163135.1 Desulfobulbaceae bacterium
TGCCGTAGACACCAAATCCTGCAAGCGCCAGGAACCACAGGATACCAAGATCGGTAGGGATGCCCTGCATGATATACTGTTTGCCGTTGATGACGAGGGCATCAGCAAAAGGAACGGCGGCAAAGGAAACTAAAGCAATGGTAAAAACGATCACCGGAGCAAGGACAAAATAAAACTTTTGTTTGATATGCCCGGGAATGACATCTTCCTTAGTGATAAGTTTAATCGCATCGGCAAGATTCTGAACCAGACCACCGGCCCTAAATCCAAAAATATTGGCGCGGTTAGGCCCAGACCGATCTTGAATATATGCGCAACCACGTCGCTCCATCCAGACACAGACGGCAATGAAGCAGAGCGGCACAAACGCTGCAAAGGCAACCCTGAAAACTAGCAGTAAGATATCAAGCTGCGACATTTGAGACCTCTTTATCGGTTAATGCTATTCCTTCGGAGGGAATATGCTTTAAGTCAATGTTGTTCAAGGCAGCTATGGTTGCTGACAAGTCAGTCAAGACCTCTTCGCGATTCTTGAATTCCCCGCCAAGCAGGGTAACAATTTGAAGGAGGTCGATCGCAGGGTCATTTTTGCGGACAGCAACATCATATTGCTGCAGAATATTATCAGCATTGATGATGATACCGGTATCTTCACTGTAGGCGGCAACGGGAAGGGTAATAGCGGCGATTTCGCCAAGACCGTCTTTATAGCTGCCGATATAAACGATTTTGGCTTTATCTTGAATTTTGGCGATGTCGGCGTCGTCAAGAGAGCGACAGAGATCGTTTTGAAAACTGATCACCAGATCAGCCTCAACAAGGGCCGATTCAAAACCTGCTTTAGAACTATCCAACCCCAAAAGCCCAAAAGCAGCGCGATTGGCTGACTTGTCATCCTGAATCAAGAAAAGATCGCCATCCCCGGTTTTGATATACCCATCACTGTATCCGGAAACTACAGCATTGTTGGCGGTAGCAAGCTTTTTAACGGCCTGCATTTGTTCAAGGGAACAGTTTGGCGAGATCAGCATGACAATTTTTTTGGCTTGGCTGAAGACGCGGCGGACGTTTTCGACGGCCTCGTTCACGCTCGTCTCTTTTCCGGCTACTTGTGCAACATTGAGACGGTTGTCATTTTCGAGCTTATAGGTCATCCGGCCTTCATCACATATGAAGTAGCCATTGACCTGCTGATTTAGCCTAGGCCTGAACCTGTAGATAATATCATCTTTATATTTTTCTTTATTGTGATCGATATAGATGTTGCATCCTTTGCTGCAACCATGGCAGAGACTCTCGCTTTTAGCGAGAAACCATGCTCTTTGCTTGAAGCGAAAGTCTTTGCTGGTCATCGCGCCAACGGGACAAAGATCAACCACGTTTAAAGCATAGCGGTTAGCCAGTGGTCTTCCGGGAAAAGTGGTAACCCGAGCGGAGTCCGTCCGGTTAACGATGCCCAATTCACCGGTTTTAGTGATCAATCGGGTGAACCGTACGCAACGAGCACAGAGAACGCAGCGCTCCTGATCGTGAACAACCCCGGCGCCAAAATCCATATGTTTAGCCTTCGCCACCGGCGGCACGGTCATCCGACTTTTTTGCCCATCATATTCCATGTAGTAATCCTGCAGCTTACACTCCCCTGCCTGATCACAAATAGGGCAATCTATCGGATGATTGATCAATTCCAGCTCCATAATATCACGCTGGATTTTTTTGATCTTATCCGTGTCCAATTGGACTTTCATCCCTTCGACGGCCATAGTTTTACAGGCCGGCACTAAAGGAGGTCTGCCATCTTCGATACCAACAAGACACATGCGGCAATTACCATCTGCCCCGAGCGCCGGATGATAGCAAAGATGAGGAATCTCAATACCGACAGCGCCAATAGCGTCAATCAGATTTTTACCTGATTCAACTTCTACGTCCTGTCCATTAACAAACAGTTTTACCTTCTCAGCCATGGTAACCCTTATCCCTGTTACATCGCGGTTTGACAAGAGACGTCACTTTTGACATACGCCTCAAACTCATGCCGGAACTTGTTCAAGTAACTGCGTACCGGCATCGTACAAGCTGCCGAAAGCACGCATACGGTTTTCATTTCGATATTATCGCATAATTCAACCAGTAGATTGATATCCGCCGTTGTGCCATTACCACCGATGATTTTCTTGACGATCTTCAGCATCCAGCCAAGACCTTCTCGGCAGGGAGTGCATTGGCCGCAGGATTCGTGATGGTAAAAATGAATGAGATTTTCAACCAACTTTACGATATCCACCGTATCGTCAAGCACGACGATTCCCCCGGATCCAAACATGGTTTTATGGGCAGCCATGGATTCGTAATCAAGGGTGACGGTCTGTGCCTCTTCGGGGGTAAGAACTGGAGTGGAACTGCCTCCAGGTATGATCCCTTTAAGGGTCCTGCCTTCACGCAACCCGCCGGCTACCTTTTCGATAACCTCAAGGAGAGGCAATCCCAGCGGCAATTCATACATGCCAGGTTTTTTTACCAATCCGGAGATACCAAAGAGGTGTGTTCCTGGACTTTTTTCGGTGCCGAAAGCCTTATATGCATCTGCTCCATTGGTTAAAATGAAAGGGAGCGAGGCGATACTTTGAACATTGTTGATAATGGTCGGACAACCGTAGAGTCCTTCGACCGCCGGAAAAGGCGGTTTACTTCGCGGTTGCCCTTTTCGCCCTTCGATGGATTCAAGCAGAGCGGTTTCTTCGCCGCAGATATAAGCACCGGCACCTCGATGAACAGTTACATCCAACCGATAATCCTGGCCGCAAACAGACGCGCCGAGATATCCGGCAGCATAGGCCTCATCAATAGCGGCCTGTAAAACCTTGACTTGGGTTGTATATTCACCACGAATATAGATATAGGCGTCATGGCTGTTGATCGCATAGCAACAGATGATAATTCCTTCGATCATCGCATGCGGATCAAGCACCAGAATGTGACGGTCCTTGAAGGTCGCCGGTTCAGATTCATCAGAGTTTACAGCTAGATAAACAGGCTTCTGATTGTTTTTAGGCAAAAAACTCCATTTCAACCCGGTGGGGAAACCAGCCCCGCCGCGTCCACGCAACCCACTCTGTTTGACCAACTCGATCACTTCGATGGGCTGCATGCTGAAAACTTTTTCCAGGGTCGCGTAGGCTCCGTTCTCCTTAGCCACTTCTATTTTATGGGCGTCCGGGATGTCGAATCTGGCACTCAGTACTTTAACTTGCATTATCGTTCGCCCTCCTTATTTCAGCGTGGCCAACAGTTCTTTGAGCTTGTCTACATTCATGTTCTCGTAGAACTCGCCATTGACCTGAACAACTGGAGCCGTACCGCAGTGTCCCAAGCATTCCACCTCTTCAAGGCTAAATTGTCCGTCTTTGCTGACCTCTCCGGGTTTAATACCCAACTCGCGTTTGAGATAATCAACGATTTCCTGTTTCCCTAAAAGATAACAGGAAAGGGTTCGACAGACGCATATATGGAATTTCCCCATTGGATGCAGATTGTACATGGTGTAAAAGGTCGCGACCTCGAACACCTGACTAGCGAAGGTTCCAATGCGATCGGCTATGTAGCCGATGGCCTCCGCACTAATCCATCCTTCCTGCTCCTGGGCAAGCCATAAAGCCGGTAAAATCATTGATTCTCTGGTGGGGTAACGTTTGACCAACCGTTCAAATTCCGCATCCCGCTGTGCATCAAAAGTGAACGGAACTCCCGTTTCTATCAGCTGTGATCGATCACTCATCTGTCCAACTCTCCGCCAATAATATTGATGCTGCCCAGATTGATAACTGCATCAGCAATCATTTGTCCTTCAACCATTTCATGGAAACCCGACATCATGTAAAAACAAGGCGGCCGTACTTTACATTTGTAAGGACTCCCTGAACCATCAGAGACGAAATAAAAGCCTAACTCACCATTGGCAGCTTCAAAGGAATCGTACCACTCCCCAGCCGGTGTTTTCACCCCTTCAAAAATGAGCTTGAAGTGGCTAGCCAGTCCTTCTATATTTTTATAGACTTCTTGTTTAGGCGGCAATACGACATGGTTATCGCTTATGTTCACCGGTCCTTTAGGGATCATCTTCATTGCCTGCCTGATGATGCGGATACTCTGAAAAATCTCCTCATATCGAATCATGAATCGGTCGTAAAGATCACCCTTGGTGCCGACGGGGACATTGAAATCAAAGGATTCGTAGTAGTAATACGGATTGTCCTTGCGCAAATCGTAAGGAATACCACTGGCCCGCAAACAAGGACCGGTAAAACCGTAAGATAGGGCTAAATCAGCGGGCATGACACATACGTTCTGGGACCGGTCATGGACGATTCTGTTTTTCAGGACTAATTTAAGTGAATCATTGACCCCTTTCTCGATGCCAACAAGGTGATTTTCCATATCAGCTTCCCAACCTTCATAAAAATCGCGGTACATTCCGCCGATTCTTGTGAAAGAACTGGTCAACCTTGCGCCGGTCAATCGGCTGATGAGGTCGTACGAAGCTTCTTTTTCGTTATACAGATACCAGTAGTTGGTCAAACCGCCCATATCAACGAGGTTGGCGGCAATACAGACCAAATGATCCTGTACGCGGAAAAATTCGGAAAGGATGACCCGCATAAATTTGGCACGATCGGTAATCTCAATACCTAGCCACGACTCCACCGCTTTGGCGTAGGCGACGTTATTCATGAGAGCCGAACAGTAATTCAACCGGTCGGTCAATGGGATAACTTGATTATAGGTCCTATTTTCTGCAGTTTTTTCAAAACCGCGATGCAGATAGCCGATCTCGTTGACGTTGGCCAGGATGGTTTCACCATCAAGAGCTGTCAATATACGAATGGCTCCATGGGTGGCGGGATGGGATGGACCGAGATTGAGATACATGATCTCGGTGTGAATATCCTCCATGGTCGTCTGACCCACCCCTTTTTGTTCGAGCCGAGACTTGATTTCTTTTTCAAGACTATCGGTTTCATAACAAATTTGACCCTTCTCAATGGCATAATCTTTACGAAGCGGATGCCCTTCGAACTGCCAATGGTTCAAAATTCTACGCAGATCAGGATGACCGATGAAATTAATGCCGTACTGGTCAAAGGTTTCGCGTTCTGCCCAATTGGCCGATCCCCATAAATGGGTGGCGGTGGGAATGCCGATTGCTGGGTCAGTCACAGGGATCTTGACTTGCACCACCATGTTTTTTTCCCAGTTGCGGAGATTATAGACCACCGAGAAACGCGCCGCCTGGGGAACCGGGTAATCGAGATAATCGACTGCGGTGACATCAAGCAGCATGCCGAAATTCAAGGTCGGATCATTCTTCAGGCGAGCAAGCGTTTGTTCAAGATGTTCAGGCTGCACGGTGATAACTACTGCATCCAGGTTCGCGGTGCAGGTCACATCCGGAAACGCGGCCTGGATTAATTCTAGCGCCGTCGTATTCATATCAATCAAGAATCCCTTTAAAGTCTTTGTGGCGATCGTTCAGCACGCTTTCACCCTTGATCTGGTCCTGAATCTTCATCAACGCATCCAAAACCGCTTCAGGCCGGGGCGGGCATCCTGAGATATAGACGTCTACCGGAATAATCGTGTCAATTCCCTGAACCGTGCAATAATTGTCGTAAACTCCACCGGAACTGGCACAAGCGCCCATCGCCACCACCCATTTGGGTTCGGGCATTTGCTCATAAATCTGCTTGAGAATCGGAGCCTGTTTGTAACTAACAGTGCCGCAGACCAGTAACAGATCAGCTTGCCGAGGAGAGAAACGAACAACCTCAGCGCCCCATCGGGAGATATCAAGCTGACTTGCAGCAGCACTCATGAACTCGATGGCACAGCAGGCGGTTCCAAATACAAACGGCCACAGAGAGTACTCACGCCCCCAATTGATGATTGCGTCCACCTTGGTGGTAAGTACCGAATCACCTAGACTTGCTTCTAATCCTAACGCCAATTGAGCACCCCTTTCTTAAGAATATAAATAAGTCCAGTTAAAAGCAGTAACATGAATGCGACCATTTCCGTGAACCCGAACCAACCGAGTTCGCGAACACTGACAGCCCATGGATACATGAACACCGCCTCTATATCAAACAGCAGAAACAAAATGGCCAGCAGATAGAATTTGACACTGAATTTCTGCTCCGCCAGTCCGATCATTTGCTTGACGCCGCTTTCGTAAGGATCATTCTTCGCCCTTCCGCCGGCACGGGGACCGAATACCGTTGTCGCCAGCATGAAGAGCGGGATAATGATGGCAATTCCGATCAGGGCTATTGCTGAAAGAACCAGTTCCGTTACCATGAATCAGACCTCTCCCTTAAACATAGGTGGAATAAACCTAAACTGTCTGTGAACAGCAGGTTAATAAAGACAAGAAAAATGAACGGCTATTCATTACCGGTACCGTTACCATCTGTCAAGAAAAATTGTTTCCATGAAAAGATTGCACCTCCTCGACGATTTGGAAATGTCATCGAAAAAGACGCCGAACAGTACAAAGGATGCCAGCTATATCAAGCATCCGAGCACCTCAAGCTTTGGCAAAAAAGAAGATTCCCTCACCGCAACCCGTGAAAATAGGCCGCCCGACACACGTCACTCATCGATAAAGGAGCAGCAATAATCGGCAAGATTTTTTATTCTGAGGCTGAATTTCGATTGCCCAGGCACCTCAAAGGACTCTCCTCCTTTAACCGTCCGCCATTCATTACCACCCGGCAGTTGGACCTCAAGATCACCGCCCAGAATCTCCATAACTTCGGGCGCGCCGGTGTTGAATGTGTATTCACCAGGCAGCATAACGCCTAAGGTCTTCTTAGAACCATCGGCTAAGATGAGGGTCCGACTGGTCACTTTGCCGTCAAAATAAACATTTGCCTCTTTTACAACCGTAACATTCTTAAACTCTGACACCATGCTCTCCTTGAAAACAATACAATATCATTTTTCATTCTCACCCGACCGCCAACTGTAAAGACCGCCGGTCCACCCACTGCCCGCAGCAATATGCTGGTACCCAAAAACATCGACGCGGCCGTCCTCATATTCGCGAGGCACGCCTCTGATTTCTCTATCGACGCCTGGCAATCCCCGCAGGGAACGGGGACATAAAAAAGCCCGAACGGATCAGCAACCTGTTCGGGCTTTACCCAGTTTGACTGTATAAACCTACTCAGAAAGGAACATCCTCGCCCATGGGAGGTGGTTCTTGAAAGGAATCCCCACCATAACTACCGCCGGATCCGCCATGCTCGCCACCCGCCCCGCCCCCGGAGGTGCGCGGCGAAAGCATTTTCATTTCACGGGCGACGATCTCTGTCGTGTAACGGTCGTTGCCGCTCTGATCTTTCCACTTTCTGGTCTGCAATTTGCCCTCAATATACACCCTGGAACCTTTGGAGAGGTACTCGCCGCAGATCTCTGCCAGTCGCTGCCAGGCAATAACACGGTGCCATTCGGTCGACTCCTGCATCTGGCCATCCTGGCCTTTCCATTTTTCCGTGGTTGCAACGGTAAAGTTGGCCACCGGCGCACCGTTCTGGGTGAAGCGCATCTCCGGGTCCGAGCCCAGATTACCGATTAAAATCACTTTATTGATCATTTCTCACCTGCAGATAAAATTGTTGTCTATGGGCTGAAAGAATAATTTGTTCAAATTTTCTGGAGGCAATCATAAACTACTTGGTCGGTTATTGCAAAAATTGTTGCACTCGATTTTCCCGGCCACATCCTGCGTTTGATGCGCAAATTCGTAAAATAGGCAAAAAAAAGATCGGGTGTCTATGCGACGCCCGATCCTTTTTTACAAGATTAAAACTAACCGTAATTATCAGTGGTGATAGGCCGACTCGCCGTGGCTGACCGTATCCAGACCTTCCCGTTCTTCCTCTTCGGTTACCCGTAGACCGATGGTCAGATCAACCAATTTGTAGGCGACAATGGAAACGATACCGGACCAGAGCACGGTTGTGCCGATCGCCCATAGCTGACTGGTAAGTTGGGTAGTGATGGAATAATCAGCGACCTTATTGGCCACGTAATCGTAGACGCCTACGCCGCCGAGGGCCGGATCGGCAAAGATTCCGGTAAGAATCGCGCCTAACATCCCCCCGACGCCATGGACACCGAACACATCGAGAGCATCATCTGCACCGAGCATACGCTTGAGACCATTAACGCCCCAGAGGCATATGATACCAGCGAGTAAACCAATAACCAAGGCGCCGCCGATCCCAACCCAACCGCAGGCCGGAGTGATCGCTACCAAACCGGCTACCGCACCGGAGGCAGCACCCAACATGGAAGGTTTCCCCTTGAGCATCCATTCAGTAAAGGTCCAGGAAAGCGCAGCAGCAGCCGTAGCCAGCATGGTGTTGCCAAAAGCCAGGGCGGCCAGGCCGGTTGCTTCAAGATTGGAACCGGCATTGAAACCAAACCAGCCTACCCACAACAGACAAGCGCCGATCATGGTCATGGTCAGACTGTGCGGCGCCATAGATTCCTTGCCATACCCGACTCGTTTGCCGACCATAAACGCGCCGATCAAACCAGCGATGGCGGCGTTAATATGGACAACAGTACCACCGGCGAAGTCTATCGCCCCTTTCTGAAAAAGGAAGCCGGCAGTTTTGCCAGCCAGGGCACCAGCAGCAGCATCGGTATAGGCGTCAGGACCCGCCCAGTACCAGACCATGTGGGCGATCGGCAGGTAGGCAAAGGTGAACCACAAGACGATAAAGGCAATCACCGCCGAAAATTTCATTCGTTCGGCAAAGGCGCCTAGAATCAGGGCCGGAGTAATGGCGGCAAAGGTTGCCTGGAAAAAGGCATAGATCAACTCGGGGATTACAACCCCTTTACTGAAGGTGGCCGCAACCGAATCAACGGTGACACCCTTCAAAAAAATCTTGCTGAAGCCGCCAAAGAAGGCATTACCCTCGGTAAAAGCCAGACTGTAGCCGTAGATCACCCAAAGTACAATACAGAGGGAGAAAACGGTGAACACCTGCATCAATACAGACAGCATATTTTTACTGCGTACCAGTCCGCCGTAGAACAACGCCAGGCCGGGAATGGTCATCAGGGTGACCAGAAGGGTAGAGACGATCATCCAAGCCGTATCACCTTTGTTGGGAATAGGCGCGGCTGCAACCACAGCAGCGGCTTCCTCAGCAAAAACCGAACCAGCGGCGGCAACAATCAAAACCGTAACGAGGGCAAAAAAGACTGCGTTAAACTTTTTCATGGTTAGGCTCCTTATGGATCAAAGTGCTTCGGGACCGGTTTCGCCGGTTCTGATGCGCATTACATGTTCGAGGTCGAACACAAAAATCTTGCCATCGCCGATCTTGCCGGTGGCCGCTGCTTTCTTGATACCTTCAATCACCTGCTCGAGTTGGCTGTCGTCAATGGCCAATTCGATTTTCAGTTTAGGTAAAAATTCGATGACATATTCCGCACCGCGGTACATTTCGGTATGTCCTTTCTGGCGGCCGAAGCCTTTGACCTCGGTCACAGTCACGCCTTTGACGCCGAGTGCAGTCAGACTTTCCCGCACTTCGTTCAACTTGAACGGTTTGATTATCGCACTGACAAATTTCATAATTCACTCCTTTTTTTCCGGCAGCAACCGGGCGTAACCGCCCCTGCCATAATGATTGAAACTGCTTTCGGTTACATACCGATATATTAACTTTTTTTAAATCAACGGTGATTTCTGCCCGATCAGGTCATTGAGCAGGCCATCAACAGCCATCAGGCATTCCATACTCCGCTCAACCTTGCCAGCGCCCCCCAAAAAAACAGCCCTCGGTTGCCCCCGCCCGGCGGTCATTCGTAAACGACCTCTGCCTTTTCCCATTTTTTGCTCCCCCATTTTAAAATTCATTTTGTAACCGTGTCAGGATTGATCATTCTTATATGATTGCGTAAGCATACCTTGTTGTAGCAACCGGTATGCCAAATCATTAAAGAATTATTAATTTTTATTATTTTAGCATGTTAGCACGAATAAAATACCTATACCGACATTCAAGATATT
>JAFLKR010000091.1 GCA_019163135.1 Desulfobulbaceae bacterium
AACTCAGCAGTCCGCGCTTACTTTTTGAAAGATCAGGCAGGCATTGGTGCCGCCGAAGCCGTAGCTGTTGCTCATGACCGTAGTCAGTGCCGCTTCCCGGTTGGCTTCGACGATGTTCATGCCGACCGCGCCCGGATCCATCTCCTCAATGTTGGCCGAACCGGCGATGAAGTTGTTGCCCAGCATAAGCAGGCAGTAGATGGCCTCGTGGACCCCGGCCGCTCCCAGGCTATGGCCGGATAACGATTTGGTCGAGCTGATCGGGGGATTATCCTCGCCAAAGATCTCCCTGATGGCGCGCAATTCCACCAGATCGCCGATGGGGGTGGAGGTGCCATGGGCGTTGATGTAGTCAATCGGCGAAGTTGCGGTGTCCATGGCCAGCCGGATGCAGCGCACCGCGCCTTCCCCGGAGGGGGTAACCATCTCGAAGCCATCGGCGGTGGCCCCGTAGCCGATGATTTCCCCGTATATTTTCGCGCCGCGATTTCGGGCGTGTTCCCATTCTTCCAGAACCACCATTCCGGCGCCGTTGGCGACCACAAACCCGTCCCGATTGCGGTCATAGGGGCGGGATGCTCGTTCCGGGGTGTCGTTGAAGCGGGTGGAGAGCGCTCCCATGGCATCGAACATGGCGGTCTGGCTCCAGTGCTCTTCGTCAGAGCCGCCGGCAAAAACAAGATCCTGCTTACCCATCAAAATCTGCTCCATGGCGGCGCCGATGCAATGCGAACCGGTGGCGCAGGCCGACGAAATCGAATAGCAGAGCCCTTTAATGTGGAAGGCGCTGGTCAGGCAGGCGGAAACCGTGCTGCTCATGGTGCGCGGCACCATAAACGGGCTCAACCGTTTCAATCCTTTTTCCCGCATGGTGTCGGCGGCGGCGACCACGTTTTCCGCCGAGGTGCCGCCCGAGCCAATAATCAGGCCGGTGCGGGGGTGGGATACCTCCGCACCGGTCAAGCCGGCATCGACAATGGCCTGCTGCATCGCAATCGAGGCGTAGGCCGCGGCATTCCCCATGAATCGCAGGTTTTTTTTGTCGATCTGTTCCTTCAGGTTGACCTGGGTGAAACCGCCGAGAAGCGACCGCAGTCCTGCTTCGTGATAGGGCTCATGGTAGCGGATGCCGGACCGGCCCTCATGCAGGGAAGCCAGAACCGCCGCCAAACTATCGCCCAAGGGCGAGACAATGCCCATTCCTGTTATGACCACTCGTCGCATACGCTTCTCTGTCACTCTTCCTGCCTGTGAATTTGTAGTGGCCCGCAACTCTGACAGACCGGCATGACTTCAACCGTACTGATGTTAACATGCGCCGGTACGCTGGTCACCCAATAAACAATCTCGGCGATGTCGACGGGGCGTAGGGGCTCAGTGCCCCGGTAGACCGCATTCGCCTTTTCTTTATCGCCGTGGAAGCGGACGATCGAGAATTCGCTCTCCGACAGCCCAGGTTCAATGTTGGTCACCCGGATGCGGGTATGGGTCAGGTCGGTGAGCAGGTTTTTCGAGAACTGTTTGACAAAGGCTTTGGTCGCACCGTAGACATTGCCGCCCGGATAGGGATAATTGCCGGCAATGGACCCCATGTTGATGATGTGCCCCCGGTCGCGCGCCACCATGGCCGGCAGCAGGCAGCGGGTCAGGTAGCAGAGCCCCTTGATGTTGGTATCGATCATGACCTCCCAGTCGTTGAGATCGGTCTTGTCCGCTCCCTGCAGACCCAGCGCCAACCCGGCGTTATTGAGCAGGACATCGATGTTGCGGAAATCCTCGGGCAGCCCGGCGATCATCGCCTCGACGCTCTTGAGGTCGCGGACATCGAGTTCCACGGCGTGGAGCGGGGTGCCGGGGAACAGTTGCTGCAGTTCCTGCAGGCGGTCTTGTCGGCGGCCGGTAACAATCAGGCGCCAACCCTCGTGGGCGAAACGTTCGGCACAGGCCTTGCCGAAACCGGAGGTCGCTCCGGTGATCAATATGGTTTTCTGCATAACTTCCTCCATGGTTTTTGGTTATAATTGAACAAAGGAAACAGGTTTACCTTTAAAAAACAACATTTTTCCAGGATAGCCTGGAAATCATAGGGGTTGTGGTTATAATGAAAATCAATGTTTCATCGGCAACAATCAACATCAATCTGAATCACTTTACTTGAAGGAGAACGCCATGTTGAAGAAAAAGATACTGAAGACCCTGAACGATCAGATCAATGCAGAAATGTTTTCGTCCTACCTCTACCTGTCGATGGAGGCCTATTTTCAATCGATCAGTCTTAAGGGCTTTGCCGCTTGGATGCGGGTGCAGGCACAGGAGGAGATGATGCACGGTATGAAATTTTATGATTTCGTCAATGAGCGCGGCGGCAAGGTCACCCTGGAGGCCATCGCCAAGCCGGAAACCACCTGGGCCACGCCGCTGGCGGCCTTTGAAGCGGTGCTCAAACATGAGGAGCATGTAACCAGCCTGATCAACAATCTGGTCGATCTGGCCATCAGTGAAAAGGATCACGCCTCCAATAATTTCCTCCAATGGTTTGTGGCCGAGCAGGTTGAGGAAGAGGCCAGCGCCAGCGAGGTCGTCGAGAAGCTCAAACTGGTTCAGGATAATCCCTCCGGCCTGTTCATGGTCGATGCGGAACTGGGCAAACGGGTCTTTACTATGCCGGCCACCACCGCTGCGTAAGGTCGCCTCGGAGCTCATGAGCAGTCGGCAGATCAAAGCCAAGGTCCTGGAGCTGTTAAACAGCCGGGACCTTGCTGCTGTTTTAGGCGCACTCCAGTCGTTTCCGGCCAAGGATGTGGTTAACGTCCTGTTCTCGGCGATCTGTCGGGAGGATTCGTTGGTGCGCTGGCATGCGGTCAGCGGCATGGGCGAGACCGTGGCCCGCCTGGCCGATGTGGACATGGAAGCGGCGCGGATTATCATGCGGCGTCTGCTCTGGAGTCTCAACGACGAATCCGGCGGCATCGGCTGGGGTGCGCCGGAGTGCATGGCCGAGATCATGTGCTGCCATGCCGGGCTGTCCGCGGAGTATGTCCATATGCTGATCTCTTATATGCGTGAGGACGGCGAGGAGCTTTGCCAGGACGGCAACTATATCGAGCATCCGCTCTTGCAGCGGGGGCTTCTCTGGGGAGTGGCCCGCTTGAGCCGGTGTCGACCGGGATTGCTGCTGGAAAAAGGCGCCGGCCCTGACATTCTTCCGTATCTTGAAGCCGCAGACCCTGAAATTCGTGGGCTGGCGGCCTTAGCGGTCGGGAACCTGCGACTGATCATAGCACAGTCGCACCTGAAGAAGATGCTCACCGATAATTCCCCCCTTCGGGTATACCAGGACGGATTTTTTCTGGAGACCACAGTGTGCAGGCTGGCGCTAACGGCCGTGGAGGCCATGAATTGATGATCGAACCACAGCTTTTTCCCGCCGCTGCCTGCGTGCAGTTCACCATCTGTTTAGGTGAACCGGAGCGCAATATCCAGGAAGTTTCCCGCCTGATCGAAGCCTACCGGCCCGTCCCGGACACCCTGCTGGTCTTGCCCGAGATGTGGGCCACTGGCTTTGACTATGAACGTACCGCCGAGATGGGGCGTCGGACACCGGAGATTCTTGGCGCCATGCAGCAGATAGCGTCGCGCCACCGGGTCTATCTGGCCGGCAGTCTGACGGCCCTGGCCGAAGACGACTCCCTGCCCTTTAATATGCTCTATCTGGTCGGCCCCGGCGGGGTGATCGGCTGTCTGCCCAAACAACAGCTTTTCACCTTCTGGCAGGAAGATCGGTATTACCAGGGCGGGCAGGCTGTCCCGCTGCTCCAGACGCCCTGCGGTCCGGTCGGGGGGCTGGTCTGTTACGACCTGCGTTTTCCCGAACAGGCGCGTCGCCAGGTTTTCGCCGGTTGCCGTCTTCTGATGGTTGCGGCGCAATGGCCCTTGACTCGGCTGGATCATTGGCAGACGCTGTTGCGCGCCCGGGCCATTGAAAATCAGGTCTACGTGGTGGCGGCCAATGGCTGCGGCCTCACCGGCAAAATGGAAATGGCCGGTCATTCGATGATTATCGGCCCGGACGGCACGGTGCTGCAGACCGCCGGCACCGAGGGCACGGTGATCGGCTGCGGCCTCGATAATACTTTCGTCGACGAGCAGCGCAGTCGGTTCTATCCGGCCGGCAGTCGGGCCTGGTCGCACCCTGATTGTCAAAAAATCAGCACGCTCGAAAATCTGTTGCCTCCCCTGGCCTTGATTCGCCGACAGGGGAGCCGGATCGCCTTTACCAACGGCTGTTTCGATATCCTCCACGCCGGCCATGTCAGCTATCTGGAAGCGGCTCGCCGTACTGCTGATTGCCTGGTGGTGGGGCTGAACACTGACCGTTCGGTCAGGGCTCTCAAGGGGGCGAACCGGCCGGTCAACAGTGAGGCCGACCGGGCCAGAGTGTTGGCGGCCCTGGGGTGTGTCGATCATGTTGTTCTTTTTGACGAGGAAACCCCGATCAATCTAATCACCGCCATCAGGCCCGCGGTGCTGGTTAAAGGTGCGGACTGGGCGGAAGAACAGATCGTTGGCGCCGCCGAAGTCAAGGCAGGCGGCGGCAGGGTGGCGCGGATCAGCTTTGAGCATGATCGTTCAACCACTGGCCTGATCGACAAGATCAGAACAACCGGGCAGGTCGGGACGACCGAACTATTAATCCCTGCGTGTGGGAAGAAACAACCATGACCATTATACATATTCGCGGCATGAAGTGTCAGCATTGTGCAGGCGCTACCCAAAAGGCCCTGGAAGCTCTGGGTGCCACCGAGGTGCAGGTCGATATCGCCAAAGGCGAGGCTCGATTTGAAGGATCGCTCGATCCTCATGCAGTGCGGCTGGCTATCGCTGCCCAGGGATTTGAGGTGGTCGATTAGGATAGGCGCGGAGGTGGCGCGCTGACTGGCTCCATCGCTGCAGTTCAACCCGCCTGAGCCGTTGCCAGTTGAGCATGTTGTGGTTCCTGAGCCGGTGCCGGCATTTCGCCCTGTGGTGCGCAGCGGCCTGCCCGGGCACATCTTGTTGACATCCATGGCGGCAGTGTTATCTTGGCAAAATCGCGAATTTGGCGGTACCGGTGGACTATCCGGGCCGCTTTTCTTTTGTGGGGGAGGATTGGATGAAAATCAAACCGTTGTTGTTGAGCGGGCTGGGCTTGCTGTTGGTGGTAGGACTGTTGGGCGGCATCTATGCCCTGATGATCCGGGCAATGATTACCCACGGCAAACAGCTCAAGATGCCGCCGGAGGTGGTGACTGCGGCCACAGCCCAGAGTCAGTCGTGGGAGTCGCTGATTGCCGCGGTCGGATCTCTGGAAGCTGTCCAGGGCGTGGTCGTTACCGCCGAAATGACCGGCAAGGTTGCCGCCATCGCCTTTGATCCGGGAACCCGGGTAAAGGCGGGCGATTTGCTGGTGCAGCAGGATATCTCGGCGGAAACCGCGCAACTTCGGGCTGCCGAGGCTGCGGTGGCGCTGGCCAAGATCAATTTCGAGCGGGCGAAAAAGATGCTCGAAACCAAGGTGGTTGCCGAATCCAGCTATGACAACGCCGAAGCCCAGCTTAAGCAGAGCCTCGGACAGGCCGACGCCATCCGGGCGGCCATTGCCAAGAAAACCATTCGGGCGCCCTTTGGCGGCCGCTTGGGAATTCGAATGATCAACCTCGGCCAGATCATCAAGGAAGGGGAGCCCATTGTCTCGCTCCAGGCCCTTGATCCGATTTTCGTCAATTTTCTCGTGCCCCAGCAGCAATTGCCCCAACTGCATCCGGGCTTGGCTGTCCGGATTACTTCGGACGCCCTGCCGTCGGGCCAGGTGGTTGCCGGAATAATCACCGCGCTCAACCCGGAGGTCGATGCCGCCAGTCGCAATATCAAGGTGCAGGCCACGGTCCCCAACCCCAGTGAAATCCTGCGGCCCGGTATGTACGCCAATGTCGCGATCGTCCTTCCTGAGCAAAACCCGATCCTGGCCATTCCCGCCACCGCAGTGCTCTACGCGCCCTACAGCGATTCCGTGTTCATCGTTGAGGATGCCAAGGGCGACGAAGCGGCCAAGGGCGGCAAGGTGGTGCGGCAGCAGTTTGTCCGCCTCGGTGAAAAACGCGGCGATTTTGTGGCCGTGCTCTCCGGGCTCAAGCCCGAGGAAACGGTGGTGAGTACCGGCGTGTTCAAACTGCGCAACGGCCAGAGCGTGGTCATCGATAATGCGCTGGCGCCGGAATTCAAACTGGCGCCCCAGGTCAAGGACAGTTGATCCATGAAATTCACCGATATTTTTATTCAGCGTCCCGTCCTTGCTCTGGTAATCAGCCTGCTGATCATTATTTCTGGGCTGCAGGCCATCGGCAGTTTGAATGTCCGGCAGTATCCGCGCAGCGACAATGCCGCAGTCACGGTCACTACCGCCTATGTGGGGGCCAACGCCGATCTGGTGCGCGGCTTCATCACCACGCCATTGGAGCGAGCCATCGCCGCAGCCGACGGCATTGATTACATCCAGTCGCAGAGCGCCCAGGGTAAATCGACGATCAGTGCCCGGCTGCGGCTCAACTACGACCCGATCAAGGCCCTCTCCGAGATCAGCAGCAAGGTGGACCAGGTGCGCGGTGACCTGCCGCCGGAGGCCGAGGTTCCGATCATCAATGTCGAGTCGGCGGACAGCCAATTCGCCTCGGCCTATCTTAGCTTTACCTCCGATGTCCTCCAGCAGAATGAAATCACCGATTACCTGGTGCGCGTAGTCCAGCCCCGGCTTTCAGCCCTCCAGGGAGTCCAGCGAGCCGAGGTGCTGGGAGCGCGGACCTTTGCCATGCGCATCTGGCTCGACCCGGCGCGCATGGCCGCTTTCAACGTCAGCCCGGTGCAGGTGCGTCAGGCTTTGGCCGCCAACAATTTTTTGGCAGCGGTCGGCAAGACCAAGGGGGCCATGGTCCAGGTCAACCTGACCGCCAACACCGACATGCGCTCGATTGACGATTTCAAGCAGCTGGTCATCCGGGAGCAGAACGGCGCCCTGGTGCGGATCGAGGATATCGGAGAGGTGGTCCTCGGGGCTGAAGATTATGACACCGAAGTGCGATTTTCCGGGCAGACAGCAGTCTTCATGGGGATCTGGCCTCTGCCCAACGCCAATTCCCTGGATGTGATCAAGCGGGTTCGGGTGGAAATGGAGGCGATCTCCCAGCAACTGCCTAACGGGCTGAGCGGCCGGATCGCCTACGACGGCACCGCCTACATCGAAAACGCCATCCATGAGGTGGTCAAGACCCTGAGCGAGACCCTGCTGATTGTCGTCATCATCATCTTCCTTTTTCTCGGCTCTCTGCGGTCGGCCCTGATTCCGGTGGTCACCATTCCGCTCTCGTTGATCGGAGCGATGTTTCTCATGCAGGTGTTCGGCTTCACCATCAACCTGCTCACCCTGTTGGCGATCGTGCTTTCGGTGGGACTGGTGGTTGACGATGCCATCGTGGTGGTGGAAAATGTCGAGCGCCATCTCGGCGAGGGCAAAACTCCCCTTGACGCTGCTCTGCTCAGCGGCCGCGAGTTGGTTCGGCCGTTGATCTCCATGACCATCACCTTGGCCGCAGTCTATGCGCCCATTGGCCTCCAGGGCGGTTTGACCGGATCGCTGTTTCGCGAGTTCGCTTTCACCCTGGCCGGGGCGGTCACCATCTCCGGGGTAGTGGCCCTGACCTTGTCGCCGATGATGTCGTCGCGGTTGCTCAAGGCCGGGATGACCGAACATGGTCTGGCCGGGAAGATCGAACGCGACTTCAAACGGCTGCGGACCGCCTACGGCCGCTGGCTGGAGGCCACCCTCAACGTCCGGCCCGCGGTCTATATGGTGTGGATCGTGCTCGGGGCCCTGGCCATCCCCATGTTCAAGATGTCGGCCAAGGAACTGGCGCCGACGGAGGATCAGGGAGTTATTTTCGGGATTGTCGATTCGGCGGCCAACTCCACCTTGGATCAAAACCGGCATTTTACCGCCGCGGTCAATCAGGCTTTTCTGAGCGTGCCCGAAACCAAGTTCGTCTTTCAACTCACCATGCCATCCTCCGGGTTTAGCGGCATGGTGGTGCAACCCTGGCAGGAACGGAAGCGGACGATTTTTGAGATTATGCCGGAAGTCCAGCAGAAACTGCACGGTATCCCCGGCATCCGCGTTTTCCCGGTGACGCCTCCGGCCCTGCCCGGCGGTGGTCAATTCCCGGTGGAGTTTGTGTTGGCCTCGACGGCGGAACCGGAGCAGATCCTCGCCTTTGCCCAGAAAATCCAGCTGGCGGCCATCAAGAGCCGGATGTTCGCCTTTCCGCCCATGATTGATGTCAAGATCGATCAGCCCCAGGCGGAGATTGTCATCGACCGCGACAAGGTCGCCGATCTCGGCTTGAATCTCCAGCAGGTCGGGGCCGATCTGGCGACCATGGTGGGCGGCAATTTTGTCAACCGGTTCAATATCGCCGGTCGCAGCTACAAGGTCGTGCCCCAGGTCATGCGGGTGGACCGCCTCAACCCCGACCAGTTGAAGGATGTCCATGTCACCGGCCCGGACGGGGGCCTGGTGCCGCTTTCGACCATCGCCACCGTCAAGAACAGTACGGTGCCTCGCTCGCTCAACCGCTTTCAGCAACTTAACGCGGTCATCATCAGCGGTGTGGCTATTCGCCCCCTGGACGAGGCGCTGCGCTTCCTCGAGGCGGAGGCGGCCAAGATCCTGCCCCAGGGCTATGTGCTCGATTACACCGGTGAATCAAGGCAGCTGCGGGTGGAGGGCAACAGCTTTGTCCAGGCCTTCGGTCTGGCGATCCTGCTGATTTTTCTGGTGCTGGCGGCCCAGTTCAACAGCTTCCGCGACCCCTTCGTTATTTTAGCCGGTTCTGTGCCTCTGGCCATGTTCGGGGCCTTGATTTTCACTTTCCTCAAGATGCCCGACCCCAGTGTGCCGTTCTGGACCAAGGGCTGGACCACGACCCTCAACATCTATTCCCAGGTCGGGCTGGTCACCCTGGTCGGACTGGTTTCCAAAAACGGTATTTTGATCGTTGAATTCGCCAACAAACTGCAGCTGCAGGGGCGAAGCAAGCGGGAGGCGGTGCTGGAAGCCGCCATGACCCGGTTGCGGCCGATCCTGATGACCACCGGGGCCACCATAGCCGGTCACTTTCCTTTGACCCTGGTCACCGGCGCCGGGGCTGCGGCCCGAAACTCCATTGGTCTGGTCCTGGTCGGCGGCATGGCCATCGGCACACTCTTCACCCTTTTCATCATCCCCTCCATCTATATGCTGGTGGCCAAAGACCATTCCAAGGACAACCAGCGGCCAGCCGGCACCGAAGTTTCTGAATAGGGCGCCACGGCTGGTTTCTAATTTTCCGTTTGGGCAGTTTTCCGTCTCTTTCGCTTGATGCACGATAGAAGGAAAGCCGCCCAAACGTTTGCAAGGGGTTTGAATTAAATCTGTCCTCTTTTTTATTGCTTTTTTATTGTGATGAAGGACATCGGAATGCCGTGTGCGGGAAAGCCGCAAGCACGATTTGATGAGGGGAGGTTGAGAAACCCGGCCGGTTGACACGTAGTAGCCGCGTGCGGCGAGGCGTCACGCAAAGTCCCTATTTTGGTTCGTCTATCAGCTTCCTACTCTACCTCAATTTTATATGTAACAAGCGCTATTGCAAGGGCTTAAATATATAATAACATGCGATGTAAAGGCAAATACCGCATAAAGTTATCAGGCATCCAAAAGCTAGTATAATCAATTCCCTTTTGTTCATTTTGCCGCCATCGCGATTCAAGGTAAATTAATTAGATGGAAATCAGTTACAATCCCCAAAGTAGACTACGATCAACCCATCCTTTCACCCCTTGTTCGTGTTCTATTTCAACCCATTGATCTTTTTCTCCTATTTTCCGAAAAACTACCCCATATAAAGCACGGGCTATGATTTTATTCTTAAGTCCAGGACCACTGCGAATATTAATCTGTGCGGTGGAATTTTTGTTGGCTT
>JAFLKR010000171.1 GCA_019163135.1 Desulfobulbaceae bacterium
GAGAGGAAACCGCCTGATAATATATGAGATTTGCAAAGGAATCAGCAGGGAACCCTGCCGGAGGCGCATCCTGGGATGGGCGAATTGGTTGCCGGGGGGCACTTCGACCACCGGAAAAAAAAGATTCCATGTAGAGAAGGAGGACTTGTCGGAGGGCCAGGAGATAAATCTCAAAAAAGGTGCAGCCTCCAGTCCCTCTTTTGTATACATTGCACAGTTCTTTGCCTACGGGGATCACACCCTCTGGCACCCCAGACATACGCAAGTTTTTTCAAAAAGTCCATAGGGCGCCAGATGCTTTCCAGCGGCTAGTCATATAATATTTATGCGGAAAAAAAGTGCATCTTGCCCTGTAACTTGTATCAAACCTTTCCCTGTTCGGGTTCCAGTGAAATAATATACTCGGTCCACTGCCAGGGGATGTCGAAGAGTTCTACCCCTATTTTCTTATGTATCTGGCCGGGCACTTCCCATCTCGGCCTGACCCGGAATTTAAAATTCCTGTCCGCTTGAGAAGCGACAACGGTATAAGTGTCCGTCCTTTTACCAAATCGCTTAGCGATATCAACCAGGCACATCCCGATTCTGGACACATCGCGTACCTCTCCTGCACAGCAACCGATACCATCGCAGACATCGATGGTCATGCCGCGCACTGCTATTCTCAGATGTTTTCGCTGTTCCATACCGCCACCAAACGTGATGACCTAGGGGAGTAACTGCGCCGCCACTAAAAAATCAAATCACCAACAAGACTATAGTCTAGTTTCTTGTTGGCCATGCGATGCCCGGAAAGATGCCCCCAAAAAATCACCGCAACCTACCCACCAGGCTCCTCTTTATCGGACAAAGATCAATCCACTGCGTTTTCCTCGCACTCTTCCCGGTACGGATTGATCGTCATGACCGGACAACAAGCGGTTTTGACCACCTTGTCGGCGACGCTGCCAAACATAATTCGCTCCAACCCTTTATAGCCATGGGTGCCCATGATAATCAACTGCACCTTTTTTTTGGTGGCGTAGGTGAGAATTTCCTCCGCCACATCACCGGACAACACTTTTCCGGTCACTTGAGCCACCCCGGCGGCGGTAAACATCTCTTTACTCTCTTCAACAAAAGTCTCCATCTGCTGCTGGGCCGAAGCAAAAAGCTCTTCTTCGAGATTAGGCAGATTGATAGGTGGCACAAAGAATCCACTGTAATCCTCGAAATTCTGGACAACAAAAACGAGATGCAACTCCGCCTTGAAGGTGCCGGCAATGAAAGCGGCCGCCTTAACAATCTTGCCGGCATTGTCGGAAAAATCTATCGGGGTAAGGATACTCTTGATATTTTGCATGCATTACCTCCTAGCTGAGAGAACATTAAAAATCATCTTGACCACTTACATGATAATCCGTTTACAGATATTTTCCAGCACTATTGTGATCTCAAACACGCCGTCATCCCCCTGCTCCTGGACGTATCGACAAAGCAGTTGACCCTGGTGGGCAACGATAATATATTCTAAACGGTTTAATTGGTTGCAGTCTTCCGCCTCGACGGCAAAAAAGGAGGGGGGAAAAGCATTTTCCACCTTCCCTTACGGCTGCACATCTGCACTTTGTCCTTCCTCTTTTTTTTTTTTTGCTTCCGGCCGGGAGCCGGAGACTGCTATGGATTTCACGCCAAAATGGATCGCCTGGGAGATTACCCGTCGCTGCAATCTCAAATGTGTGCACTGCCGTTCATCATCCCAGATGGATGTCCAGGGGCATCCCGATTTTTCTCTGGCCGAAGCCAAACGGGTGCTGGACGAGATTCACGCCTATGCCAATCCGGTCATCGTTCTTTCCGGCGGTGAACCGCTGCTGCGGGCGGACGTCTTTGATATCGCCGCTTATGGCACCGAACTCGGTCTGCGGATGTGCCTGGCGACCAACGGCGCCCTGGTGACCGAAGCAATCTGTCGGAGCATCAAAGAAGCCGGCATCAAGATGGTTTCTTTAAGTCTCGACGGCTCCACCGCAGAAGTCCATGACGATTTCCGCAACCAGCCCGGGGCCTATGCCGGGGTCATGAATGCCATCCGTCTGTTCAATGTGCACGGCATTGAATTCCTGATCAACTCCTCGTTCACCAAACGCAATAAGGAAGAAGCGCCGAAAATTTATCAACTGGTAAAATCGCTCGGAGCAACGGCTTGGTACCTGTTTATGATCGTACCTACCGGCCGCGGCGAGGACATTATGGAGGAACTGATTCCGGCAGAGGAATATGAAGACATCCTCAACTGGCATTACGACATGGAAAAAGAGGAGCATGATCTCCTGGTCCGGCCGACCTGCGCCCCGCAGTACTACCGAATCGTCCTGCAGCGTTCCAAAGCGGAGGGTGAACGATTTAAACGACGAAACCTCAAATTTTCCACCGGCGGCTCCAAGGGCTGCCTGGCTGGTCAACTGATCTGCCTGATCGATGTCGACGGCAATGTTCTGCCCTGCAGCTATTTCCCGAAAGCGGCTGGAAACATTCGCGCCCAATCTTTTAAGGATATCTGGGAGCATTCGAAACTTTTTCTCGATTTGCGCAACTTTGCCGGTTACAAAGACAATTGTGGCCGATGCGAGTATGTCCATGTCTGCGGCGGTTGCCGGGCCAGGGCCTACGCCATGACCGGTGATTATATGGGGACCGAGCCCTTCTGCACCTACCAGCCGGGGCACTGACTGCGCGACACAAGACAACGGACCATTCACCTCACAATGACGGCTGGTTTTCACCTCTACCACGAAACATGCCTCTAATATACCGACAACCACCAGACGGATACCAATGAACGATACATTTCTCAGAGCCTGCCGGGGCGAACAAACCCCTTACACCCCGATCTGGTTCATGCGACAAGCAGGCAGATATCTGCCCGAATATCAGAAAATACGCAGCAAGGTCAGTTTCCTGGAGTTGTGCAAAAGCCCGGAACTCTGCACCGAGGTTACCCTGCAGCCCATCGACATCTTCGGTTTCGACGCCGCTATTCTCTTTTCCGATATCCTCATTCCGATGGAGGCGATGAATCTGACCCTCGAATTCCACGAAGGCCGCGGTCCCATCTTCCCTCAGCCGGTGCGGAGCCGAAAGGCGGTCGAGGCCCTCATTGTCCCCGACCCTGAGGCGACGGTGCCCTTTGTGATGGAAACCATTCGCCTGCTTCGCAGGGAATTACAGGTGCCGCTCATCGGCTTTGCCGGAGCGCCGTTTACCCTGGCCACCTACCTGATTGAGGGGGGCAGTTCCAAGGTTTTCCTCAATACCAAAAAAATGATGTTTCAGGAACCCGAGCTCTACCACAGCTTGCTGCAAAAAATCACCGCCTGCACCAGCGCCTATCTCCAGGCCCAGGCTCGGGCCGGGGCCCAGGCCCTGCAACTGTTCGACAGTTGGGCCGGAATACTGGCACCTTGCGATTACGAACAATTCGCCTTGCCCTATGTGCGCTCGATTATTGAAGATCTACGGGACATGACCGATATCCCCCTGATCTATTTTGCCAACAACGGCGCCACCCTGGTCCGGCACACAGTTACCCTCGGGGCGGATGTACTCGGTTTTGACTGGCGTCTGCCGATTAGCGACGCCATTCAGCAGGCAGGTGCCCACGCTGTCCAGGGCAATATCGACCCCATTGCCCTTTTTCTCCCGAAGGAGCGGCTCGAGCAACGGATCAAAACCATGCTGGCCGATGCCCGGGATGCACGGGGCTACATCTTCAACCTCGGCCACGGCATCCTCCCGGAAACCCCGCCGGATCAAGTCCGGATTGCGGTTAACGCTGTCCACCGCTTCAGCGGCAAATAGGTATTCTTCCCGGACTGCCAGCTACCTCCATGGAAAAGCTACGCCCTCGCATCCCGTCGCTGCCCGAATGTATCCAATTGATGGAACAATACGGGATGCTGACCAACATCCGCCATCATTCGCTGGTGGTAGCCCGCCTGGCCGAACAACTGCAGGCCGGGTTGTGCACTACCGCCCCGGAACAGCCTCATCCGGACCGCTCTCTGGTGATCGCCGGGGCCTTGCTCCATGACATTGCCAAAACAGCCTGCCTCAACAGCAACTGCGACCACGCCCGGATCGGGGCTGAAATCTGCCGTCGACATGATTTTCCGGAGATCGCCGCCATTGTGGAAGAACACGTGATCCTCAGCAATTTTGAGCCGGACCGGTACCAGACCGGACAGTTCAGTGCTGGGGAAATCGTCTATTACGCCGACAAACGGGTACGACACAATGTGGTGGTGAACCTTAACGAGCGACTGGAATACATCCTGGATCATTACGGCAAGGACAACCCTACCCGGCATCAGTTGATCCGGGAAAACTTCAAGAAATGCCTCACACTGGAACACTATCTTTTTCAATGGCTGCCCTACGGTCCCGGGGACCTGGGTGCCTTCTGACTACCCACTCCCCGCTTCGCGACAGCAGGTTTCCGCATGCACCGTCCTTCCTTTGACTGGGTCGAACACTTTCCGGCCGCAGTCAGCGTTTGCGACACCCACGGCACCCTCATCGCCATGAACCGGCTGGCCATGGACAATTTCGGCAATTATGGCGGCGAGGCGCTCCTCGGCACCAGTTTGTTCGACTGCCACCCTGAACCGGCCAATCAGATCATCCGCAATCTGCTCGAGCAACAGCGCGCCAACACCTATTACACCGAAAAAAGCGGTGTCCGCAAACTGGTGCACCAGACCCCATGGTATTGCGATGGCCAATTCGCCGGATTGACCGAAATCATAATCGTGCTGCCAGATCAGGTCCCCACCAAGCAAAGAAGTTAACCTTGGCCATGTGGTCAAAATTACTCCCAATCCTTGACATGCCCTATCGGACGGGTATACTCTTTCTAATAGTGTTTAACCCTCCCTTTGTACCGGGATTCAACTTTGATGCAGCTAACCACTGGAGTTGACACGATGAAACCCCGCCCTTCCCTTCTTTTCCTTTGCACCTTCCTCCTGCTGACCCTGGCCTCAGGCCTGGTTTGCGGTGAACAAATGGCTCCGGAACTCAAACACAAGCTGCTTGCGAGCGAAGAGGGCCGGTTCATCCGCATGGCCAACAATTTCTTTATCGTTTACGACCCATCCACCTCTATGGCCGTCCCTTATAAAAACACCGGACTGACCCGAATTGAGGCGGAAAAAAAAATCCTCCGCGAAAGCAATGCCACCCTGCCGGAACTGAACTGGCAGGCCGGTCTCTATCCCCACTGGAAGGGCGAACTCTGGCTCCCCGCCTCCCCCTTTGCTTTCAAACCCTATTACCGGCTGCAACTCTATAAAAAGGCTGACTATGCCGCGGCCATCGAACAACTGCCGATCACCCCGCAAAGCCCGCCCATGCTCCAGACCGGCCTGATGAAACTGCGGCATCTCCTGGGACTGCCGGGACGGACGGAAATCTTTTTATTTTCCGACGGCAAGCACTCCACCTTCAAAGAACTGGAAAGTCCGCCGCTGACCCTGGCCAAGGAACTGGCCGCCAAATATGATGTTTGTTTTAACATTGTCTCCAGCGCCACCGACGTCAAAGCCAGAAAACTGCTCGATGATATCGCCGCGGTCAACAGTTGTTCACAGGTGATCGATTTCGATACCGTCTACGACCGGCCTGAGCATCTGCTCGGCAAACTCTACATGGACACCAGGGACAACGGATTCAACAACGTCTTGTTTGATTTCGACAAAGCAAACATCAAGCCGGAGGCCGCCACCCAACTCGACCGACTGGGCCGGCTGCTGGTGGCCAATCCTAATTTTTACGTGGTCCTTTCCGGCTTCACCGACAGTGTCGGCACCGAGGCTTACAACAAAAGACTGTCGCAGCGTCGGGCCGAAAGCGTGCGTAATTATCTGCACAACAAATTCAAGATCAGCCGCAACAACGTGCAGATGTACTGGTACGGCTATGCCAATCCGGTAGCCTCCAACGATACCGAGGAAGGACGCCGACAAAACCGCCGGGTAACCATCGTTCTTCGCGGCAAATAATTTCAAAGTACCGCGGCCTCCGCGCCGTTCCAGGAGTGCTTCATGCGCATAGCCTTCCACGGCGCCGCCAGAAACGTCACCGGCAGCTGCTACCTGATCGAATGTCTGGAGAAACGGATTCTAATCGATTGCGGCCTGTATCAGGGTAATCGGGAGATGGACGAGGAAAACCGCAACAATTTTGGTTTTGACCCGGCCACCATTGATTACCTGCTGCTCACCCACGGCCATCTCGACCATTGCGGCCGCATCCCCCTGCTGAGCCGACTCGGCTTCAAGGGCAAGATTATCACCACGGCCGCCACCCGCGAACTAGCCAGACTGGTCATGCTCGATGCAGCCCGCATCCAGGAAGAGGAAGCGGGATACCGCAATTACAAGGCAGGCAAACGGAAAAACAGGGGGGCGTTGGTTGAACCGCTCTACAACACCCTCGATGCCCTCAACTGCTTGGACGCCTTTGTCGACATCACTGCTTTTGAACAGCCGTACAATCTCTGCCCCGGTATCCGTGCCACCTTCTACGATGCCGGCCACATCCTCGGCTCCGCCTGCATTCTCCTGGAACTGGAAGAAGCCGGCAAACGCCGACGGGTCTTATTTTCCGGCGATCTCGGCTATAACGGCCGGGCGATCCTTCCCGATCCGGCCACCCCGCCCCATGCTGATACCGTGATCATGGAGTCCACCTACGGCGACCGGCTGCACAAGAAACTGGAACCCTCCATCGCCGAACTGTTCCAGGCGATTACTACCACCGTCGCCCAGAACGGCAACGTCCTCATCCCCAGTTTTGCCCTGGAACGTACCCAGGAACTGCTCTATTATCTCCGCGAAGGCGTCGAGCAGGGTCGCTTAGACCGCAATCTCCAGGTCTATCTCGATTCGCCCATGGCCATTTCCGCTACCCAAATTTTCCGGCACCATCGCGAATGTTTTGATGAGGAAACCTGGGCGGTGATCTCCGCCGGACGCGACCCCTTCGAATTGCCAGGATTACAGATCGTCCGCGACACCGCCCAATCCATGGCCTTAAAACATGTCCACGGAGCGGTCATTATTGCCGGTTCCGGCATGTGCACCGGCGGTAGAATCCGCCACCACCTCCGCCATAACCTGTGGCGGAAAGAGTCCGCAGTGGTCTTTATCGGTTACGCGGCCGAAGGGACCCTGGCTCGCCAGATCATTGAAGGCGCCGAAGAGGTCCGGGTGCTGCAGGAAATGGTCGAGGTTAACGCCAAAATCTATACCATAGGCGGCTTTTCCGCCCATGCCGATCAAGAAGAACTGCTCAAGTGGCACGCCCAGACCGGCACCCCTGAATGTACTTTTCTGGTGCACGGCGAGGAAACAGCCATGCTGACCCTGGCCGACCACTTGAGCTACACCAAGGTTATCATGCCGAGCCTGCACGAATCCTATGCGTTGTAGGGGCCGGATTGCAGGCAAGCTCGATGATTGGGCCTCTTAAAATCTCGCCAGCATCATTGACCAGGGACTGCGGTTACTGGCGGCGTGGCCGGTGCGAGTGGTGGAGCCGGCGGCTCAGTCGTTGGCTGTACCGGCGCGACCGGGGGGACAGGCGCGGTGACCTCATGGATTTTTGTCTTCCCCTTGTTCCAAAACTCTTTTGATTCCTCCTTGGTTACCTGCCAGGCTTCTTTCGATTTTTCGCCGACGGTTTCGACCAATTCTTTCGATCCCTCCTTGGTCTTTTCCCAGGCCTCGACAGACTCGGTTTTTGCCTTATCCCAGGCGGTACCCGCTGTTTCCTTGGTGGCATCGGCCACCGCACCCGAAGCTTTTTTCACCTCCTGGCCGGCGGCATCCCACTTGCTACCCTCCTGTGGTTGCGCCATAACCGGCTCTTCTTTGACGGCGCCCTGTTCCTCAGCCGCGACAGCAACAGCGCCGGTCGCCATCGAAACGACTGCTAACATGGTGCTGAAAAGTAACATTTGCTTTATCGCTTGTATCATTTTCATTGATTCCTCCTTCGTTGATTGTACCACAATGTATATGCAACCAATTTTCAAGAGCCATTGTTATTGCAAAATACCAGTTTAGGTCCTATTTTCCCCTGACAGACTTATAAATAAAAATTAAGTATAAGCATTCAATCGGCCAACCTTTATGGTCGCTTTTTTCGTGATCGAATATACCAATCACGTTTCTGATTCACACTGAAAAAAGGACTGTCATCATGATGCATCCTCACAAGTCCCTGGTCCTTTTCGTGCTCTTGCTCCTCCAGCCGCCAACCCTTTCTTTTGCTGAAAAAGCGGTCCCGCCTGCCCGATGGACGCCGCAAGAAGCCGTGCGGTTTGCGCTGCAACACAATCCGGACGCAAAGGCGACCGTGGAACGCATCCATGCCGCCGACGCCGACATTAAAATGGCCAAGGCCGCTTTTTATCCGCAGTTGGGCCTCAGCGCCGAATACAGCCGCACCAACAATCCGATGTATTCCTTTGGCAACATCCTCAACCAGGGGATGTTCTCCGACACCATCGATTTCAACAACCCCGGGGTCACCGACACGCTCCAGTCCAGGGCCACGCTCCAGTATCGATTGTATAACGGCGGTCACGACCTGGCCGGCCTGGATGCGGCCGACCAGCGCAGCCAGGCCACCCAACTGGAGCAGACCGCCCTCCGGTCTCGACTCGGGTTTGAGGTTGTCCGTGCCTTTTACACTATCATCCAGGCCGGAGACACGGTTCAGGCCAGAAAAGCGGCGGTCGCTTCGATCAGCGCCTCTTTGTCGGTGGCCCAGGCCCGTTTCCAGGAGGGTAGTTTACTAAAAGAAGACCTGCTCAATCTGGAGGTGCAGCACGCAAAATCCCAGGAACAGCTGATCCAGGCGCAGCACGGCCTGAGCTTGGCGCAGCGAGGCTTTCTCCATCTTTTAGGGGTCACCGGAGGTGAAGTCAACCTTGACACCGCCGCCAACCAGGTGCAGGATATTCCGGCGGATCGCGATATCCGCAACCGGCCGGAATTGGCGGGGATGGCCGCGATGATCAAGGCCCAGGAGGCGGCGGTGCGGCAGGCCGGGGCCGGCAATCGGCCTTCCGCCGATGCCTTTGGCAGCTACCAGATCGACAAGGGCATGGAACCAGATGATGGTTCCGGCAACTCCTGGACCACGGGCGTACGCGTCAATTACACCCTATTCAACGGTCAACAGACAGCGGCGGCCATCGATCGGGCCAAGGCCCAACTGGCGGAAGCGAAGGAACAGCAGCGAAAAATGGAACTGACCTTCAACCTGGAAGTCGAGCAGGCCACGCTCGCCCTCCACCAGGAAGAGGAACGGATCAAGGTGACTGGCAAGATGGTGGAATCGGCCACCGAGAGTGGACGACTAGCGCGGATTCGCTTCAAGGAGGGGGTGCTGCTCGCGG
Source organism: Desulfobulbaceae bacterium (assembly GCA_019163135.1). Lineage (GTDB taxonomy): Bacteria > Desulfobacterota > Desulfobulbia > Desulfobulbales > Desulfobulbaceae > Desulfobulbus. Next base: position 9,449 of record JAFLKR010000171.1, read on the forward strand.
CAGCGCTCATTGATACTGAAAACCGGTTGACCGACGCCCAGGTCAGCCATGCCCTGGCCACGGCAGCCCGCAAAATCGCGATTGCCGATCTGCGCCGGGCAGTCGGCCTCGCCCAATTCAATCAGGGGAAATAACCCATGTTGTCAACCACGCTGTTCACCCTATCCTCGACGCGTCTCTTCCTCTTCGCCTTGCTCCTACTGCCCTTACCGTGGGCTTCATCCCTGGCAGCCGCAACCGGCACCCAAGAGATGCCCGCGCCGATTTCGGTCACGGTGGCCAAGGCCAGCGAGCAGGCGGTTCCGGCCCTGGCCGAAGTCGTGGGCACGCTCCAGGCCGCCGAGCGGGCCGCCATCGCCGCCAAGGTCACCGGCGTTATTACCCGAATGCCGGTGATCCTGGGCTCCACGGTGCGAGCGGGCGATCTCCTGGTGACGATCAGTGCCGAAGAAATCGCAGCCCGACTCAATCAGGCCGAGGCCCAGTTAGCCCAGACCCGGCGCAATCTGGAACGAGAGCAAAATCTCTTCCAAAAAAATGCGGCCACCGCCGAAACCGTCAAATCGATGCAGGATCTCCATGCCCTGGCCCAGGCCG
>JAFLKR010000056.1 GCA_019163135.1 Desulfobulbaceae bacterium
CGGTCATGGCTACCACCTTGTCCATGCGTTTAAGAGCACTGACGATCTTCATCTTTTGTTCCGGGGAGGTCCGGGCAAATATACGCACCCCCTGCTGCAGCTGTTCAGTCAGGGCGGCGACCGTCAATGTTTTAAGTTGCTCGCCGGTGAGATGGGCGGTTTCTTCGGCCTGTACGATTCCGGCTTTGGCGGCGACCGCAAGTGCCGTGGCCGGGTGGTCGCCGGTGATCATCAGCACATCGATCCCGGCGCGATGGCATTTGACCACCGCTGCCGGCACCTCCGGTCGGACCGGGTCTTCAATCCCGATGAAACCGGCGAGGATGAGGTCGTGCTCAAGCGTGGTCGCCGATTCCTCGTCCGCAGGGATATGGGCGGCCTCCACCGGCGTCAGCGGCCGATAGGCCACCGCAATCACCCGTAATCCCCGGGCCGCCAGTTGCTGCATGACCGTTTCGCTGTCGGCCAGCTGCCTGGCCAGCACCATGTCCCGATCCTGAGGTTGATCCTGAGGTTGGCTCGCCTTGCCTATCCCGACCGAGGTCACCATGGGCCGGATGGCCTCGAAGGCCCCTTTGACAACAAAGAGGAGCTTGCCCTGGTGGTGGACTATGCCGCCGGAGCGTCGTTTTTCAACGTCAAAGGCAAAGGAGCGGGCCACCTCCTGCTGCGCCCGACCCAGAGCGCCCAGCCCCAGGCTGATCCAATGACGAGCCACGGCCACGTCGAGGGGATCACCGAGCAATTGCTCCGCCGATTGGCGGACATCGGAGGCAGCCAGGGCCAAGGTGGTCAACATCTGCTCCTCTTCCCGCGGCAAGGCTGCACCGGAACAGGGATCGATCATCCCGGTGATGGTCAGTCGATTCAGGGTCAGGGTTCCGGTCTTATCGGTGCAGATCACATGCACGGCCCCCAGTGCCTCCACCGCGTTGAGACTGGTGACCAGCACCTTCTTGCCGGCCATGCGCAGACTGCCCATGGCCAGGGCGAGTGTCAGGGTCGGCAGCAGGCCTTCCGGGACATTGGCAACGATGATGCCCATCATGAACACCAGGTTCATCCACAACGGTTTGCCGCTGGCAACGCCATAAAGAAAAAAGCTGAACCCCATGGAGCAGGCGATGATGGTCAGGGTCCGGATCATCCGGGAAATTTCCCGCTCCAGAGGTGAACTGGTGCGGCGGATGGTCTGGGAGAGGTGGGCGATCCGGCCGAAGCGGGTGCGCAGACCGGTGGCGAACACCACCCCCCGACCGGTGCCTTTGACCACGGTGCATCCGGCAAAACCGATATTTTCGCACTCATCCAGGCTTTTTTCCTGGGCCTGAGCCGAGAGCCGGATGGCCGCCGATTCCCCGGTGAGCGGAGCATTGTCGAGCATCAGCCCATCGGAGGCGACAATCCGCACATCCGCTGCAATCTTATCGCCCTCGGAGAGGATCACCACATCGCCGGGAACGATTTCCGTGGCCGCCACCCGGCTGATCTGATTGCCGCGGCAAACCTCAACCAGATGGGGCAGGAACTGTTTCAGGGCCTCCATGGCCTTTTCCGCCCGATACTCCTGAAAGAAGCTGAACAGGGCGTTGAGCAGTGCCACTGCGATCAGGGTCCAGCCGAGCACGCCCATGCCTTCCCCGGGATTGATCCGGTGGGCGATGAAACAGATGGCCGCCGAGATGACGAGAAGGATGGCGAAGAAATTGGTGAATTGCCGCGCCAAGGCCCGCAGCAGCTTCCAACGGTCGACCACTTCATAACGGTTCGGGCCGACATGGGCCAGGCGCTCTGCCACCTCGGCCGGGCTTAACCCCTCAGGCCCGGTATGCAGATAACCATACACCTGTTCCGGGGGAATCTGGCCGATATGGGCAGGACGGGTGCTCATAGGCTTCGATAGATGCCGACGTCGCAGGCCGTGGCGCGGAGGATCTGCTCTATCCGGTTGCCGTAGAAAAAGCGATGGGGCTGGCTGCGTTCGCTGGCCCCCAACAGGATCATGGCCGCATTGAGCTTGCCCGCCTGGATGAGGATTTCCTTGGCCCAGTCGTCGGAGAGCACGACATGGCGGTCAAAATGCCAGGGGACGCCGCCGGTCTGTTCCCTGATTTCCGCTGCGATTCTGCCAAGATACGCGTAGCCTTCGGCGATCTTTGCTTTGGCGGTGGTTGCGGAAATATAGCGGAAGTGGAGTGGGTTGACCGTCATCACCCGGAGGAGATGCACTCTATTTACCGAGGAGGCGAGCATCTGCAGGAAGGGCATGGCGGTCTGGAAGCCCCTGGGATGTCCGGCCAGGGGAAACAGCAGGGTACGGGGGCACCCGAGCAGGCCGGGGCTGACCACCCGGATGGCGATGACATTGCAGATGCCGGAGCGAAGGAGTCGTTCCGAGATGGTGCCGGCGAGAAAGCCCCGACCCCTCGGGGCGATCCGCGCTCCGCAGAGGCAATAGCTCTGTTCACCTGGGGGGATGATGCGGAGCAGGCTGGAATAGACATCGCCACGTAATGCATGAATGGCACTGTGGCACTCGATACCGCATAGGCTGCCTTCCCCGGCGATAGCGGCTAATTTGGCGTCAATCCGCTCACGGGAAAGAGAGCCGTCCAGGATGTGGACCAGCAACAGCTGCCGACTGGGAAAGGTGGCCGCCATCTGGAGGGCATAGCGGGACACCCAGTCCGCATTGATCGAACCATCGTAGGCCAGCACAATCCGTCGGTCCATCGCCCCTCCGAAAGGTGGATGCTCCATTACGGCAAGAAAGATATCCTCCCGATATTGAACGCGATACTTAAGAGGAAAGCAAGAGGGGAATTGCAGGATAGGGGGAAAGAAACAGCGGTTTCAGGGGGAATGTGCTATTTTTAAAAGTAATAAATGCCTGTACGGGTCGGTTCGGTTTCGTTCATCCTGAACAGGGCAAAAAAGAGCGTCCAGGCAAATGACTTGCAAGAGGTGACCATGGCAGCAAAAAACATCAAACTTTACAGTCTTACCACCTGCGCCTACTGTCAGGCCATTAAGAAAATGCTCAAGGACCTGGAGGTGATGCACACTTTTGTCGATGCCGACCTGCTGGTTGATCAGGAGCGGGAAACGTTGCTCGCCGAGTTGGGTGCGATCAACCCCCTCTGTTCCTTTCCCACCATTGTTATCGACGGCCAGGTCATCACCGGTTTCAAGGTGCAGGAGATCAAGGAGGCCATCGGGATGCGGACCGAGGTGGACGATCTCTACGACCGGTTGCGCAAGGTGCAGGAACCTAAGGGGTATTATTTTAACCGCGACCGGGAGCGAACCTTCGATCTCCTCCGAGGCCTGCTGACTAACAGAGATCGTTACGGGTACATGTCCTGCCCCTGCCGGCTGGCCGCAGGCAAGCGTCCGTTGGATCAGGATATTATCTGTCCCTGTGTCTATCGACAGGCGGATGTCGAGGAATTCGGGGCCTGCTACTGTCTGTTGTATGTCTCGCGGGCATGGAATGAGGGGCAGGTTCCCCATAATCTGGTCCCGGAGCGTAGACCGCCGAAGCGGAGTTGAGAAGGAGGCTCTATAAAAACGGCCTGTCCGCAGAGGCGAACAGGCCGTTTTTTAAACGAATTTTCTATTTAAGTTACCAGCGTTCCGTGCCGACAATCTGACTTACGTCCATACATTTGGCCTTTTCTTCTTCGGTCAAATCTTCTTTCTTTTTGATATTTTTAATGTCTTTCAGGTAACAGGCATATTCCTTGCCGTCCTTGTCCCGAATCCAAACCATTGACTCATACCCGCCACTGGAGCTGCTCATCTGTTGATACTCTTTGGTCTCGTCAGCCATGATTGATCTCCTTGTTTCATGGTTAATGGTTGAACACATAATCTAGCCTGATTGCAAAATTATGTATAAAAAAAGATAAATGCAACCCCTCGAAAAACATAATCTGGAAAAAATATCGATTGACCACGTTATTTCTGAAAATCAACGGTGGGTTCGGCTTCGACGATGAGCACTCGTTGATTGGACTACGATTGAAATATAATTTCATGGAAAAGCCAGCCCTTCGGCTTGTTTTTTTGCTCGGAGGCTTTAGAGTAAAAACCGATTGGTTTCCATAGGTTTTCGTGGCAGCGGTGCAAGCAAACCGTCTGCAGAGACTTTTAGTCTACCGCACAGGAGAGGTCCTTATGAACAGTTTTTTCTGGTCGAAGCTCTATCTGTTAACCGTTCCCGTTTTTTTCCTCATCGATATGGTCTGGCTTGGGTTGGTGGCCAGAAACTTTTATAAACAGCAACTCCAGAGTCTGCTCAGTCCCCAGGTCAACTGGACGGCTGCATTTCTCTTTTATTTTATTTATATCGCCGGAATTCTTTTCTTTGCAGTTCGCCCCGGGCTGGAGACCGGATCGTTTGGCAAAGCCTGTCTCTATGGGGCGCTCTTCGGTTTTTTTACCTATATGACCTATGACCTGACCAACCTGGCTACGCTTCGTGACTGGCCGCTGCTGGTTACCGTGGTCGACATCGCCTGGGGGACGGTCCTTTGCACCCTGGTCAGCAGTGGCGCTTATCTCATCGGCATGGGGCTGCAACGAGGCTGAGCATTCAATTTCGCTTTGGTGATTCAGGGGGCTTCCGACCATGACTACGGTTTTCCTCACTGCAACGTTCCTTATCCTGGCCTGCATGGGCTGCATGTACATGGTCGGCCTGCTGGCCAAGGACAACAGCCTGGTCGACATCGCCTATGGTCCAGTGTTTATCGTGGCCTGCTGGGGCGCCTGGCTCGCCAGTCAGGCAGCGACGGATCATTTCCGTCCGTTGCTGCTGCTGGCGCTGATCACGTTATGGGGAGTCCGGCTCGGACTGCACATCGGCCTGCGTCATCGCGGGCGGGGTGAGGATTTCCGTTACCGCACTTTCCGTGAACAATGGGGCACGACCCTGGTCTGGCGCAGTTTTCTGCAGATCTATATGCTCCAGGGCGCGGTGGTACTGGTCATCGCCCTCCCGGTGCTTTTGACCATCGGTGCGCCCGGTCCTGGTCTGCGCATGACGGATCTCCTTGGTTCTTTGCTTTTTTTCTGCGGATTTGGTTTTGAAGCCATCGGCGATTGGCAGATGATGCGCTTCAAACAAGCGGCTGCCAACCGGGGCCGGATTATCCAGGAGGGGTTGTGGCGTTATACCCGTCATCCCAACTATTTCGGCGAAGCCCTCCTCTGGTGGGGGATTTTCCTTATCGGCCTGGGGACGCCGGCCGGCATCTACGGTCTGCTCAGCCCCCTGACCATCTGTTTTCTGCTGCTCAAAGTCTCGGGCATCCCCATGCTCGAAGCAAAATACCGCGACCATCCCGAATTTGCCGCTTACCAGGCCAGAACTAACGCTTTTTTTCCGTGGTTTCCGCGCCTTGGTCGCGATGCCTCCTCCCCAAACACCAAAGGAAATAATAATGGAACCAATCCATGAAGGCCGGCTCAAGCAGGTGGCGGTGGTCGGCGGCGGCGTTGCCGGAATCGTCGCGGCCCATCTCCTCCAAAAGACCCATCAGGTTACCCTGTTTGAGCAAGGCGACTATCTCGGCGGCCACACCCATACCATCGTGATTGCCGATGGTCCGGATGCGGGCACGCCGGTGGACACCGGTTTTATTGTGTTCAATGAGGCCACCTATCCCCATTTTATTGGGTTTTTAGAGGAGTTGCAGGTTCCCTGGCGGGAGACCGAGATGTCGTTCGGGTTCCACTGTGAACAAACCGGTCTGGTCTATGCCGGCAATGACCTCAACGGCTTGTTTGCCCAGCGTGCCAACCTGCTGCGACCGCGATTCTATCGGTTTCTCCTGGAAATTGGCAGGTTCTGTCGTCTGGCCGGCCCGGATCTGGACACCGGGGAGGATCTCGGCACCCTGGCGGAGTATGTCCAACGCCACCGGTTCTTGCCGTTCATGGTGGAAAATTATCTTAAACCCATGGCCGCCGCCATCTGGTCCACCCCCGCCGGGCAGATCGCAGCCTTTCCCGCCCGGCCTTTTTTACTTTTTTTTAGAAATCACGGGTTGCTGCTCCTCCGCAATCGGCCGTGCTGGCGAACTGTAGTCGGTGGCAGTCACAGCTATGTCCAGGCCTTTCGCAACCGTTTCCAGGGTACGATCCGCCTGGACACCCCTATCCGGCGACTGTTTCGCACCGAAGTCGGCGTTCGGCTCGAGTTTGCCGACCAACATCAGGAAGAGTTTGATCAGGTGGTGATCGCCACCCATGCCGATCAGGCCCTGCGGTTGCTCGGCGACCCGACGTCCGAGGAAACCCGCTTGCTCGGCCCCTGGCAATATGAAGCTAACACCACCGTGCTTCATACCGATGTGTCGGTGCTGCCGCCGACTCCCCGAGCCTGGTCCTGCTGGAACTTCACCAGGTCCGCGGGCGGGGAGGGGGAGTCGCCGGTGTATGTGAGCTATGCCATGAATCTGCTCCAGGGGCTCAACACCCGCCGGCAGTATCTGGTGACCCTCAATCGGCCGGGCGAATACGACGAGAACCAGGTCCTCGCCCGGATGGTCTACCATCACCCCACCTATACCAGCGCTTCCATGGCCACCCAAGCCGGCCTGCCGTCGCTGAACGGCAGCGGCAACACCTGGTTCTGCGGCAGTTATTTCGGCTATGGATTTCATGAGGATGCGGTCCGGTCGAGTTATCAGGCGGTGGCGCACCTCCAGGCGATGCCATGAATTCGATGCTTTTTACCGGGCAACTGCGTCATGCCCGTACCCATGAAGTCGAGCATGGCTTTGTCTACGGCCTCCACCTCTATGGGCTCGATCTCAACGACCTTAAACAGCTGGAGAGCGGCGGCCATTGGTTCGGTCACAACCGGCTGCGGCCCATCGCCCTCCATGACCGCGATTATCTCTTTCCCGGCGAGACCCCGCTGCCTGAGAAAGTCCAAAGGGTTTTGAGCGAGAACGGGATTGAGCAGACCGCCGTCCGGATTATGCTGGTAACGGCCCTGCGGCAGTTCCATTATGTGTTCAATCCGGTCAGCTTCTTTTATTGCTACAATGCTGCAGACCAACTCTTTACGGTGCTGGCCCAGGTGAACAACACCTTTGGCGAGACGCATTGCTATGTGCTTCGACCGGAGGGCGACGGGCAGTCCTTCCGGACTGACAAAGTCTTTCACGTCTCGCCCTTTTTTCCGCGCACCGGCCGCTACGAATTTCGGCTCACCGAGCCAGGCGAGACCTTGTTGCTGGAAATCACCTATTTCCTGGAGGACCGGCAGGTCCTCCAGGCCTCGTTCACCGGCACCGGCCAGTCCCTGACGCCGCAGGTGCTTGCCCGGACCGTGCTGCTTCACCCGCTGCGGGCCGCCATGACGTTTCCCCGTATTCTCTGGCAGGCTGCCCGGCTTTACCTGGAGAAAGGCCTCAAAGTTTTCACCAAGCCCGAACCCTGCTCGCCGCTGACCTTGCGCGAGGTGCAGCCTGGCCTGGTCGAACGGCTGGGCATGCGGGTGATGACCCGGTTTTTCGGGCAGCTTGATCATGGCGAAATGACCATGCACTTGCCGCAAGGGGAAACGTTGGTCTTTGGCGCCGCCGGCAGCCAACCCCAGGTGGCGATGGCGGTACACCGTTACCGATTTTTCAGCCGGGCCATGCTGGCCGCGGATATTGGCTTTGGCGAGTCCTATGTCGATGGCGATTGGAGCAGCCCGAATCTGGTCGAACTGCTCTCACTGCTCTCGCTCCGAGAAGAGACGGTCAATGATCGGCAGCTCTGGTCGGCGCTGGCCGGCAGGGTGGGCAATCGTCTTTCCCACCTCCGGCGGGACAACACCCCGGCCGGCAGCCGCCGCAACATTAGCGAGCATTACGATCTCAGCAACCGGCTGTACAGCCTCTTCCTTGACCCGACCATGAGCTATTCGAGCGGCATTTTTCAGCAGCCGGACGACAGCCTCGAACAGGCGCAGCACCAGAAAATTCAGGCGATTATTGCTAAGGCCGGCATCGGCCCCGATGATTATGTGCTCGAAATTGGGTGTGGTTGGGGCGGATTTGCTCTGGAGGCGGTGCGGCGGACCGGTTGCCGTCTGCTGGGGATCACGGTCTCCCGCGAGCAGTTCGACTGGGTGACCCGAAGGGTGCGGGAAGAAGGACTGGAAGACCGGATTGAAATCCAACTCACCGATTATCGTCAGGTGAGCGGCCGGTTCAGCAAAATTGTTTCCATCGAAATGCTGGAGGCCGTCGGGCATCGGCACTTGCCGACCTATTTTACCACCCTTGACCGATTGCTTGCCCCCGGCGGCAGGGTCGTCTTGCAGGTGATCTCTATGCCGGACCAGAAATACCTCCAATACCGACTGGGCTCGGACTGGATTCGCAAGCATATCTTTCCCGGGGGCCATCTGCCTTCGCTGGGCGCCCTGGTGGCCGCCATGACCGCCCGGACCCGCTTCAATGTCATCGGCCTGGAGGATATCGGTCTCCATTATGTCCGGACTTTGGCCTTGTGGCGGGAAAACCTTCTGGCCCAGCGCCGGCAGGTGCTCGATCTTGGCTTTGACGAGGCTTTTCTGCGCAAGTGGGACTATTATTTTTGCTATTGCGAGGCGGGCTTCCGCAATCGGCTGGTCCGCAATTATCATCTGGTGCTGACCAGGATGGGTGAGCCAGCGGATGGGGAAGGGAGATGAGCAGCGGCCGGGTCAAAACTACCCTGCTGAATTACGGTCTGTTTCAGGCCGGCTGGTTTATCTGCGTACTGGGGGCAGCCGCAGGCTGGCCGCAGTTGGCCGCGCTGGTCGGGTTCGCGCTGGTCCTGATGCATTTGGCGCTGGTCGGCAATCCGCTCCGGGAAGGGATGCTGCTTGTTTTGAGTCTGGCGCTCGGCCTGTTGGTTGATGCCGTTCATATCCAAACGGGCATATTGTTGTTTCCCGTTGGCAGCCTGCATCCGGGTTTGCCGCCCCCATGGATACTGGTGCTCTGGCTGCAGTTCGCCATGACTCTTCATTACAGCCTGGCCTGGCTCAACGGCCGCTATCTCATCGGTGCCTTACTGGGCGCACTTTCCGGTCCGCTGGCCTACTGGGCCGGGGTGCGTCTCGGTGCCGCCGGTTTTGGCGATGATCTTATCCGCTGCCTGCTGCAGATCGGGGTGCTGTGGGCTGTGGTCCTGGTCCTCCTGCTGTGGGCTGCGGCTAAGACGGCCCCTCCCGCAGTTGTCGGCTGCTACCGGCTGTTTGCAGAGAGTCCTACCGTTTGCCTGCCTTCAGACGAATGAAGGTCATTGAGCTTAAGACGGTGAGCCAGCCATTCCGGGATTGCGCCCGGACGGCACGTTAGGCTGGTGGTGAGCGATACCGGCATCGGGATAGAGAAAAGATGCTGGAACATATCTTAGAACCCTCCTATAGTACCAGGGCAACGGGCAAAGGGACCTGCCTTGGGCTTTCCGTATACGGTATCGTCAAGCAGCATGGTGGCGTGAGACAGGTCTTGCCAGGCAAAGATCAGCGCTGAAGGTATGATCACCACCTCCCTCTTTATATAATTTTTCAACATATCTCAAAACGTTGTGAAAAAAAAATATCTCCTCATTCTTCCTTTCATCGCTCTCGGCCTTTTTGCAGGCTATCGCTATCTGAACCGGGAAAAACCGATCAGTGTGACCGTGCATGCCGTTGACAGCGGGGCGGTCGAGGCCACGGTGGCCAATACCCGCGCCGGTTCGGTCAAGGCCCGGCATCGGGCCAATCTCACCCCGGCCATCGGCGGACAGATCGCCACCCTTAATGTCCGTAAGGCTGATACGGTTAAGGCCGGGCAGGTGCTGCTGACCCTGTGGAACAAGGATCTGCAGGCGGAGTTGCAACTGGCGAAAAGCGAAGCGATGGCGGCCGAGGCCACGGTTCGGGAGGCTTG
>JAFLKR010000059.1 GCA_019163135.1 Desulfobulbaceae bacterium
ATCAGGACGATTTTCTGGCGGTTGTCGAGAAACCGGGGGGCTTGTTGGCGGTTCCCGGTCGCGGTCCCGATAAGCAGGATTCGGTGGTTAGCAGGTTGCAGCAGCTCCTGCCCCGCTGCATCGAACAACCGGCTGTTCACCGTTTGGATATGGACACCTCCGGTTTGATGGTCCTGGGACTGACCCGTGATGCGCATCGGCACCTGTCGATCCAGTTTGCCGAGCGCCAAGTCGGGAAAAAATATATGGCCCTGCTGGAGGGGATTGTTGCGGCAGCAGCAGGGGAGATTACCCTGCCGTTCCGGCTTGATCCGGAACGGCGGCCTTACCAGGTATATGACCCGGTGCAAGGGAAAATGGGGATCAGCCGCTGGCGGAAGATCGAGAGCCGGGATGGGAGGACTTTGGTTGCATTTACGCCATTGACCGGACGGACCCATCAACTCCGGCTGCATGCCAGCCATCCTCTGGGGCTGGGTTGTCCCATCGTGGGCGATCGTCTCTATGGTACCGGTTGCCCAGGTGAGCCGCTGATGCTCCATGCCACCTGGCTGCGATTCCAGCACCCTGGGACCGGACAGCCGATGAATTTTATTTCAGCAGCGCCTTTTTGTCCGGAGGGTTGCTGAAAACTTAGGGGCGTTGCGGATTATTGAGGCACCGGGCAGCGATTCTTTATCCCTTTGAGCTGCAGCTGCAGCCCCGGATGCAGTTTGTTCGGATCGGTCACCCGTTCACGGTTGAGCGCATGAATTTTTTTCCAGGCGTCCTGATCGCAGAGCCGCTGCAATGCAATCAAGCTGAGCGAGTCTCCTGGTTGCACAGTGTACACTTCTTCCTTGTTCTGTTCATTTGTTGCGGGTGAAGGCGGGGCTGTTGTCGGCGGCACGGTTTCTTCGGGCTGCGCCGGCGGGGCAGGGGCGGTTGGGGGTAATATGATTTCCGGCGGGTTCAACGGCTCGGCAACCACCGGTTTGTCTTCCGGGGTCTTTTCCGGCAGGGGCGGCACCGGTGGCGCTGGAGAAACGACCACTGTCGATGCTGGTGGTGCCGGTGAATCGGCAATTGGAGGAGGAGAAGCTGGTTGAGATACGGTCAGCTGCACCGGAGTCTCAGTCCTTGTTTTATCAGGCGTAGTTGGCTGCTGCGGGGTTTTTAGAAAAAACTGCAGGAAGATCACGGCCAGCACACTCGCCGCCAGGCCGGCACCGATTAAGGGCATTGAGCGATTTTTACGGGGCGTTTTGCGGCCGGGTCGGGTGGATTCCCGAAGCCGCTGACTCCTTCGCTGCACCGCCTTGGTCAGGAATAAGGACTCCTCTGTCCGCTTGATATGACTTTGGATACCTGGAAAATCGTTAGCCAGAAGCAGGACGGATTCGTACAAGGCCTTGGCCTCTGCCGTTTGCCCTTCAATCTCCAAGGCCTCAGCCTGGGCTACTAACGTCGCTGCCTCAGCTTGCCGTCGATCCAGCTCTTGTACGAGCAGGTTTCGTTCTTCCTCGGAAAAGGCCGAGGCATGCATGGCGAGCAGGGTTCTGGCCTCTACGATCCGGCCGGCTTGAATTAATTCCTGGATGCTTGTTAACGAGAGGGTGTCCAAAATTCGGCTCCTTGAAGGGTTGACTTTTCAGGAAGCGTAGCGGTCGGTGGGGTGGTTTGTCAAGGTGGGAGAAATTCGTGGGGCCCAAAAAAAGGGGGTGCTCAATGAGCACCCCCTTGGAACTACTTCAGGAAATATGGAAATTATTTGATACGATCAGCAACAGCGGTTCTCTCGCTGACAAGTTCCGCTTCCGTCTTTTTGATCATCTCACGGCTGAAATCGCTGATCTCCAGGCCCGCGACGATTTTCCATTCGCCGCCTTCGGTGGTGATCGGGAAGGCGAACATCAGGTCTTGGTCAACGCCGTAAGGGTTGCCGGCGCTGTAGACGCCCATGCTGACCCACTGGCCGTTGCTGCCCAAGGCCCAGCTTCTCATGTGATCTACCGCGGCGGAGGCTGCGGAGGCTGCGGAGGAAGCACCGCGAGCCTTGATGATGGCGGCGCCGCGCTGCTGAACGACTGGGATGAACTCGTTCTTATTCCACTCGTCGCTGACCTGTGCTTTTACCGCTTTGCCATCAACGGTGGCATAGCTGATGTCCGGATACTGGGTGGCGGAATGGTTACCCCAAACAACCACTTTTTCCACTTTGGTGGAGTGGGTGCCGGTTTTCTCGGCGATCTGAGACATGGCCCGGTTGTGGTCCAGACGCATCATGGCGGTGATTTGGCGCGGGTTGATTTTCGGAGCGTTCTTAGACAGGATCAGGGCGTTGGTGTTGGCCGGGTTGCCGACAACCAGGACCTTGACGGTGGGTTTGGCATTTTCGCTCAGCGCTTTGCCCTGGACCTCAAAAATAGCGGCATTGGCATTGAGCAGGTCGGAACGCTCCATGCCCGGACCACGCGGTCTGGAACCAACCAGCAGGCCGAAATCGATATCTTTGAAGGCAACATTGGGATCATCGGTGGCGATTACGCCTGCAACCAGCGGGAAGGCACAGTCGTTGAGCTCCATCAGAACACCTTGAAGAGCGCCCATTGCCGGGGGGATTTCCAGAAGCTGCAGGATGACAGGCTGATCCGGACCGAGCATGCTGCCGCTGGCGATGCGGAAAATGAGGGAATAGCTGATCTGGCCGGCAGCTCCGGTAACTGCTACACGTACTGGTGCTTTCATTTGTGTTTCTCCTTGCTGTTTAACCTTAACAATTAGTAGACCAAAAAATTGGTAACCTACCGTAACGTTGTAATGCGTTTCTTTTTCAAGAAATGTCGATCAAGAAGGTGACGTACTCTTGTTTGAAGCCTGGTGTGCTGGTGGAAATGAAGAGCAGGAGTGCCTTGGGATGGTCTGTACGACCAGATCGGATGCGTGATCTGGAAAAACAGGTACGCCTCTAAGAGACTGCAGAAACAGGAAGAATTCTTGGCGCTCCAGCCAAATATACAAAACCTCTTTCAAATCCGCCGTTAGTGATACAAGTCAATGGGCGAAAAGTCAAGCGGTCTTTGCTTTTGGATGTAACTCTCTGCAGTAGAGCGATTTTTCAGGAAATGCCTGGGTAGCGGTCGGCGATCACCATCATGAGGGTCTCGTAGGTAAAGCCCCAGACAAACCCTTCGGTGGCGGGGATGCAGGGGAAAAGAACCTCCGGACAACGCGAACTCATGGCTCGTTTGATGATGTTGGATTTGTCAGCCACATACTCAAGGTCGAGCCATTCATGGCCGCTGATCTCGTTGGTTTGCAACCTGATCGGCGGTTGCACGGTGAGTTCGAACAGGTAGGTGGTGACCGGAACGGGTTGATTGAGGTAATTGCCGGCCTGGCGAACCGGATATTGCTTGATCAGGTGGTCGGCGGAGAGTTCAATGCCGCACTCTTCATAGGTTTCCCGAATGCAGGTAGCTAACAGGGATGGGTCATCGTCATCCCGGTGACCGCCGGGAAAGGCATAGTGCCCGGACCATGGATCTCGGGGGTTGGCCTTCCGCTTGAGTACCAGCACTTCCAGAACCGGTTGGGAGATGATGATGGTCGCGACTGCGGCTTCGATTTTGAATAATGGCTCCATAATTTCTTTATAACAAATTTTGCCCGTGTAAGCCAGTCTTCGGGAAAGATTCATTTTGGAATCGATCCGATCTTCCGCAGGAAATGGCTCTTGCTTTACGGCGTTATTTACTATCTAATATCGGTATGAATGGTTATTTTTCAACCTTTCATGGAGCAAGCTCGATTTTTTGTTAGTCGCGCCACAGGAAACAAATTTAGCAGAAGAACTGTCAAGCGTAGGGGTTTTGATGAGTACTAACGTAGCGGAGCAACGTCGGCATGTACGAGTTTATTTTAGCAATTTAGATGAAACAAGTTGTCAATTTTCCTCTGTCGGAAAATCGGTGGGGTTGTTATCGGCTTCGGTACTCAATTTGAGCATGGGCGGCTTGCATTTATCGATCAAAGGGGGCGTCGATTTTGCGGTCGGTGATAGTCTCATCCTGAACTCTTTGGTCCACCGTGTCGGTCTGGTTTGCAATGAACTTTGTGACGAACAGATTTCTGTGGAGATTCGTTGGTTTTTTGCCTGTACCGAAATCGGTCGCATCGACATCGGATGTCAGTTCCTTTCGTTTACGGAAAAGAGCCGGTCCAGTATCGATAACTTAATCAGCCTAAAAATCAATGAGTACCAAAATGCTGGCAGTCTCCCTATCATGTCTTTATGAGGATACATGCCACGAATGTATATCATAGAACCCTACGTGGCATTTGCATAAGGACCGGGGCCGCCGCCCAATGAAAGCGGTCGTCCGCTCTTCCGGGTCACCAAGGAGAGCCCTCGGAACCGTTGCATGTTCTGTGGTCGGGCTTGAGCTTAAAAATCTCTTCTCATAGATAAATTCGGTAGGTTCCTTTCACTAAAAAAACATGAACATTCTCATATACGGTGCCACCGAGAGCGGCTACATGGTCGCTTCTCAGCTTTATAAAAAGCATAATATAACAATTATCGATGATTTAGACAGACTGCCGGAGAAATTCAATAATCTCGATGTCGGCTTTGTCGCCGGCAACGGAGCCGATGTCCTCGTCCTCGAACGGGCCAATACTGACAAGGCCGAGCTGTTCATTGCCTGCTCGCTCATCGATGAGGCCAACATTGTCGCCTGCTGGACGGCGAAAAAAGTCACTGAGGCTGAAACCATCTGTTTTATCCGCAGGATGGAACTTTACCGCAATCTCGCCTCGCTTACCCAGAACCGGTATCAGACCAAGTATGACATCGATACCATCATCTGGCCGGAACAGCTGCTGACCCAGGATATCTTCCGAATCATTTCCGTGCCCGACGCCATTGACGTTGAGTATTTTGCCCGGGGCAAGGCCAAGCTGTTTGAGTACCGGATTAAGGAAAACTCGATCATCCGCGGTTCTCGGATCATGGACTGTTCCTTCCCCGACGATGTGCTCATCGTGGGCATCACCCGGGACCACAGTCTCTTTATTCCCACCGGCGCCACTACCATCGAGAAGGATGACAAGGTCATCTTCATGGGAACCGGGTCGGCTTTGGACAGTCTGGCCGCACAATTTTTTCAGCATGTTAATACCATCAAGACGGCAGCGGTCATTGGCGGCGGCAGCGTGGGCTTTATGTTGAGCCAGCAACTCGAACAGGCCGGCATCAAGGTCAAACTGATCGAGCATGATCGCAACCGCTGCATTTATCTGGCCGACAACCTCAAACACAGCCTTATCCTTCAGGGAGACGGCACCGACCTGGAGTTGCTCGAGGGGGAATCGATCGGCGATAGCGACGTCACCGTCTGCGTGACCAACAACGATGAGAAAAATCTTCTCTGCTCCCTGCTGGTCAAGCAGCTAGGAGGCAAGCGGATCATTACCAGGGTGGGGAATGTCCGCAATTCCGCTCTGTTTGAGCGGGTGGGCATCGACGTAGTGGTCTCCCCCCGGGATTCGGCCTTGAAGGAACTGCTCAACCGGCTCCAGGCCAAGGATGTCAACATTCTGGCCTTGGTGGAAGGTGGGCAGGGGGAGGTGCTGCGGTTGAATTTGCCGGAGGTTTTTGCCGATACCCTGGTCCGGGATTTCAAGCTGCCGGCCAAGGCGATCATCGGTGTGGTCAAGCGGGGGCGCAATGTAATTTTTCCCCGCGGCGATACCACGCTGCTGGCCAACGATCAGTTGATCATCTTTACCATGGCCAGGGATGCCGAGGCCATCAAAGCGGTCTTTGCCCGATGAAGCCCGCTGCAATCCTCAATGCTCTGGGCCTCGTGCTGGTAGCCCTGGGCCTGATCATGCTGACCCCGATCAGCGTGGCCCTGCTGGCCCGGGAATATGCATCCATTGTCCCGTTTGTCACCGCCTGCGCCGTCAGTATGGCCCTGGGGCTGCTCTTTCAGTGGCGCGGTGGTTTCTGCCGCGATTTCGACAACCTGAAACGTGCCGAGGGCATGCTGATTGTCTCTCTTGCCTGGGTGGTTACCGGCGGTATCGGTGCGATTCCCTATCTATTTTTTGATTTGGGACCAATTGACGCCTACTTTGAATCGATTTCCGGTTTCACTACCACCGGGGCCACTATTCTTAAGGACTTTGCCCTCTATTCAAAAACGTTTTTTTTCTGGCGCAGTCTCAGCCAATGGCTGGGCGGCATGGGGATTATCGTCTTGTTCGTTGCCATTCTGCCCCAATTCGCCGTGGCCGGGCGCCAGATGTTTTTTGCCGAAGCCCCGGGACCCACCGAGGAGAAAGTGACCCCACGGATCACCCATACCGCCAAGGCCCTCTGGATGATCTACATGCTCCTGACCGCGCTCGAGATCGGCCTGCTCTATCTGGCAGGGATGCCGCTGTTCGATGCCGTCTGCAACTCCTTTTCCACCATGGCGGCCGGCGGTTTTTCCCCTCATCCCCAGTCGATCATGGGCTATCAGAGTAGCGTGATCACTTGGATCGTCACCCTGTTCATGTTCCTCGCCGGAGGAAATTTTGCTCTGCAATACCGGGTTTTTGTCCAGGGCAAGGTCCGTGACCTGGCTAACAATGAAGAGTTTCGCTTCTACGTCGCCATTGTGGTGCTGATGTCGCTCTTTCTTTGCGTGGCGCTCGTGCGAAGCGGCCCGGTTTCTTTGAACGACGGCTTGCGCGACGGATTTTTTCAGATCGCCTCGATCATCACCACCACCGGTTTTGCCTCGGTGGATTTCGCGCTCTGGGCCGTTTCAGCCCAGACCCTGCTCTTCACCGTAATGCTGATCGGCGGCTGCGCCGGTTCTGCCGGTGGCGGGGTCAAGGTGGTGCGAGTCCTGTTCGGCGTAAAATACCTCAAGCGGGAGATTGCCCAGGTCGTGCATCCCAAGGCGGTCTTGCCGATCAAGATGGACCGGGTTACGGTTCCCGATGATATTCAGCGGCAGATACTTGGTTTTTTGATGTTTTATCTGGCCTTGATGACCCTTTCGGCCTTGGCAGTGTCCATGATCGAGAGCAATGCGGCCATCGGCATCGTCGGAACAGCCGCCACCATCGGCAATATCGGTCCGGGTTATGGGGCCATTGGTCCCATGGGCAGTTTCGGTGATCTCTCCGACCTGACCAAAATCATCTTCATTGTCGATATGGTGGTCGGTCGTTTGGAGCTAATCCCATTTTTGGCCATGTTGCATCCTGATTTCTGGGTTTTTAAGCGCTGAACGCAAATGGCGACCCGAGGTGTCCCCGGATTTATACTGGGACTTGACGGAAAGGATTGACAACGCCAGTCAACCCAATCGGGATACGCCTCGGAAACGAAGGCCAGGAATTGGCGAAACGGGATCACCCTGGATGCGATCCCCGGACGCATCAATTTTGGACGCTGAGTAACACTCCTCCCAAAATTTGGATAAACGTTTTCATTTTGGCTCTTGTGCTTATAATGCTGACGAGGCTATATTTTGATATTATACAAATAATACGATGTGTTATTGAACCGGCTGTTGCCTATTTGGTGGCTTTGGCGGTTAAGAGAAAGATGTTTAGTTTTGGAATAATCCGATAAATAAAAATTATAAAAAGTGAGAAATATATGAGCGAATCTGAACTTAAATATGAGAGTCTGAATCCTGAACAAATTTTTCTGGAACTTGTGAAAAGATTCTCAAAAATGAGAAAAAGAGAGGGGAGTACCATCGATGAAGTCTTTGGTGACGGGTGGGAATCTCTAGATGAAGTATCTAAAGAAATTGCGGAAAAGAAATTTAGAAAAAAAATTAATGATCATGAGATTCATGGGATAAATTACAATGCTGAGACCGCTCTTTATTCTTTGATAAGATATAGTGCTGACGAAATATTTTTTGAGATCATCAAAAGGTTTCCTCTGCTTAGTCAGGGCTCAGAGGTATGTTTGCGCGAACTTTTTGGTGAGGAATGGTTGTTGTTCGGTAGAAAAAATAGAGAAGAAGCAGAAGAGAGATTTGTTGATGGTATTAGAGAATTAGATATAAAAGGTATAAAATACGTATTGAATAAAACAAATTATGAACTTTTTAGAAATGAAAACAATGAAATTCTGTATACAAGGATTGTGAACGATACTTACTGTTGATATCAAAAGTTGAAATGTAAGATGTCTAATGACATCGAAAATACTTTTTTAGAAAGTATTTTTTTATAGTAAAGAGGCCCTTCCAGATTCAAAAAACGCAGATTATTATCATACCTTAGAAGGCTGCTATATATTGCGAGGTGGTGCTTTTTTGGGTTGGGGGGTGAAGTGAAGAAATGGTTTTCCACATTCAGAACGTAAGGAGTGAATCAATAAGACGCTCTTTCATGCATGCCGTCCTCTCAGCATTGGCGGTGTCCTTGCTCATGTTGGGAGGCTGTGCCAGGGCGCCCATTGGCAGGATGATGGAAACAACTGCTTATTGCGGTTGTTCCTCATGCTGCAGTTGGGAACGTGGAAGCTGGAAGTACCTTAAGTTGGATTTCTGGAATCGCTATGTTGATGCCGGCCCCCAGAAGGGGCATTCATACAGCGGGCTTACCGCTAGCGGCACCAGTCCACATGAACCTGCCCCTGGGTTGTTTTCCATGGACTCACTGGAGCACCCATGGATGATGCCCCTTCGTCTTCTGCCTTGGGCCCTGCTCCCTGAAGAAGGTACGATTGCCGCGGATACGCGTTATTATTCGATCGGCACCCGAATGTATGTGCCTGGGTACGGTTGGGGTCGAGTCGAAGATCGTGGGGGCGCCATCAAGGGGCCGGATCGGATAGATCTCTATTTCGACTCCCATGGAGATGCCTTGTTGTGGGGCAGAAAAAAACTCCGAGTGCAAATCGAACACCGGTAAAAAACGGAGAACCTAAGACGTGCGCGCAACGAAACAGTTAAACGCGCGTCGCGTAGGAACATTCAAACAGCTTTAAATATTTACACTCCGAGTCTAATTGCCTGTTTTATTAAATAATCTGTGCAATGGCGAAGGCTTGGGGGCATCATTCATACAGCATTATCGGAAAAGGTAAGAACGTAACTCTCTGCTGATTTCAGCTGCAATAATCCCTTAGGGGAAGGAACGTAAAATGAAACTCTGGGTAACTCCAAATGGCGACCGTTGGCTCTGCGATGAATGTCAACCTGAATTTGCAGAACAGATTAGCAGTGAAAAGTGGCGGGTTGCCTTCGATGAATTGGATCAAATGCTGCGTTGCTCCAATTGCAAACACTGCGATGTGGAAATTCCAGATTGAGCATGAAGGGCGTAAGTTGGAAAAGCCCCTTCTCAATCTTTCAATCTTGATGGTCTCGCAAAAAGTCGATTTTTGTCATTTCGAGGAGCGCAGCGACGAAAAAACGCTCTATTATTCCAGAGATTACTCGCTGCGCTCGAAATGACTAAGCGGATATTTTTCATTTTTTGCGAATTCGTCAAGCTTTATCCCTGCAAAGTAATTGCAATTTTTAGAGGAAAAATCGACAGGAGGGTTGCATGAAGATTTTTTATTATGCGGTTATTGTTGCCTTACTTTCCGGATGCACTCCAAACTA
>JAFLKR010000012.1 GCA_019163135.1 Desulfobulbaceae bacterium
TTCATCCTTAATCTCAGCACTACGAATCAATGAACTGCAAATCTTTTCTTCTGGCCCCCTGCATTGTCCTCCTCCTGGCCACCGTGGTCTCTGCAATCACGGTCACCGACAGCGAAAACCGGACCCTGGTTTTCCCCCAACCCTTCCAGCGCATCATCTCGCTTTATCCCGCCCATACCACCAATCTGCTCGCTCTCGGTCTGGAGCAGGAAATCATTGCCTGTGGCCCCAGCGACAACCAATTATCCGACCTGCCCCGGGTCCAGTTTCAGGATGACCCCGAGCGGTTGCTCGCCCTTAAGCCCGACCTGGTGCTGATCCGGCCAATGATCAGCCGGGGCTACCCCAATCTGGTGCGGACCCTGGAGAAAAACAATGTCCGGGTGGTCTCCCTGCAGCCAACCGAAATGGCCGAACTGTTCACCTACTGGGAGACCTTGGGCAAACTGACCGGCCGGGAGGCGCAGGCCAAGACCATGGTCGAAACCTTCGGCCAACGATTGGCCAAGATCACCGCCACCCTGCAGCAGATCCCCAAGGACAAGCGCAAACGGGTTTATTTCGAGGCGATCCACAGACAGATGAAGACCTTTGCTCCCAACTCCATGGCCATGTTCGTGCTGGAGTCGGCGGGCGGCATCAACATTGCTGCGGATGCCGATCGCATGCGCGAGACCAACATCGCCGCCTACGGCAAGGAACGGATTCTGGCCAAGGCCGACCAGATCGATCTCTATCTCGCCCAAAACGGCCGAATGAATCCGGTGAGCGTCGATGACATCATCAAGGAACCCGGATTCACGGTGATTAAGGCGGTACGCACCCGCCAGATCTTCCTGGTGGACGAAGAGATGGTTTCCCGGCCGACCATGGGCCTGCTCGACGGCATCGCTTTTGTCCGCTCCCTACTCTACCCCGACTACGGCCAGGAGGGAATCACCCGCTTATGAGCCGCCAACCAGCCCTGCTCATCGCCGGCACCCATTCAGGCTGCGGCAAGACTACAGTCACCCTCGGCATCATGGCGGCCCTGGCCCGACGCGGGCTGGCGGTCCAGCCTTTCAAATGCGGTCCGGATTTCATCGATCCGAGCCTCCACCAGATGGTGACCGGCCGCGTCTCGCGCAACCTCGATGTCCACATGTGCGGGGCGCCGTTTGTCCGTCAGACCTTTGCCAAACACTGCTCGCATCAGGGCTGCGCGGTGGTAGAAGGGGTGATGGGTCTCTTTGACGGCGGCGAGGGTTCAGCTGCGACCCTGGCAAAAACGTTGCATCTACCGGTGCTCCTGGTGATCGATATCCGCTCGGCCGCCGAGAGCATCGCCGCGGTGGTCAACGGTTTTGCCACCCTGGATCCTGGACTTAAACTGGCCGGTGTCATCTGCAACCGGGTCGGCTCGGATAAACATCGGGACATGGTGGCCGGGGCGATCGCAGCCCACTGCACGGTGCCGATCATTGGCTTTCTGCCCCGTCGGGAAGAGGTCAGCATCCCCTCCCGCCATCTCGGCCTTCATATGGGCGAGGAACACCCGCTGGCGGGGGAAGGATTGAACCAGTTGGCCCAACTGGTGGAGCAGCATCTCGATCTTGACCTCCTTGTGCGACTTGCTGACGAACGGCGTTCCATAACAGCCAAGGAGGCCACGGTTTCCACGGTGGCCATTGATTCGGACAGGGTACGGATCGGCGTGGCCCGGGATGCGGCCTTCTGTTTCTATTACGAGGATAACTTCGACCTCCTGCGGGCTGCCGGGGCAGAACTGGTTTTTTTCAGCCCTCTGGGGGATCGGCACCTGCCGACAGGACTGCAGGGCTTGTATCTCGGCGGCGGGTATCCGGAACTCCATGCCCGCCAGCTGAGCACCAACCGGTCAATGCAAGAGCAAATCCGTGATTTCGCTGCCGCTGGCCGACCGGTCTATGCCGAATGCGGCGGTTTCATGTACCTCACCCAGGCGATCACCGACCTGGAAGGTCACGAATTCCCGATGGTCGGCATTTACCCCTTTCAGACCCGGATGCAACCGCGCCTGCGGCGACTGGGCTATCGGCAACCGATGCTGCTCCGAGACACCTTCCTTGGCCCGGAAGGCACCGTGCTTCACGGCCACGAATTTCATTACTCCACCGTAGACGACCGCCATCCCGCGATCGAAACGGTTTTCCGCCTCGACGATGGTCGCCCCGAGGGCTTCCTTCACCACCAAACCCTGGCAGGGTATGTGCATTTGCACTGGGGCCGCACCCCCGAGGCTGCGACCCGTTTTGTACAGGCCTGCCGCCCATTAACCTGAGAGCATTGATCCATGGTTACTTTGCAACAGATCGCACCCCAGGAGATAGAGGTCGAAAGTTTCCGCATCATTGAGCGCGAACTGGGCCCCACCGGTTTTTCACCGCAAGTGTTCGCTGTGGTCCGCCGGATTATCCACGCCACCGGCGATTTCAGTTTTGCCGAGAATCTGCGGTTCCATCCCGATGCGGTTCAGGTCGGAATCGACGCCATTCGGGCCGGTAAAAACATCCTGGTGGATGTCAATATGGCGGCCAACGGGGTGTCCACCGGGCTCCTCAACCGGTTCGGCGGCCGGGTGATCTGCCGGCTCCGGGAAACCGAGACCACCGAACTGGCCAAGAAAAACGGCTCCACCCGCTCCGATGCCGCGCTCACCCGTGCCATCGGCGACAACATCGGCATCGTCGCCATCGGCAATGCCCCCACCGCCCTGCTCAAAGCCATGGAACTGATCGACCAGGGCCTCTTTGCCCCGGATCTGGTGATCGGGGTGCCGGTGGGGTTTGTCAACGCTATGGAATCCAAAGAAATACTCGCGGGAAAAACCTACCCCTACATCACCGCCCTGGGACGCAAGGGCGGGACCCCCGTCGCCGTCGCCGCAGTCAACGCTCTGTTGCGCCTGGCCTAAAGACGAGATGGCACCACGATCCGGAAAAAAGAAAACGCTGCGCAGCGGGTATACCACCGGGGCCTGTGCCGCGGCTGCGGCCAAAGCGGCGGTCCTCTGCCTGCTGGGGCGGGAGAATCCGGGGTCGATCGAGATTCCCTTTCCCGACGGCTCCCGCCACAGCTTTGCCCTCTGCCGATTCGGCGGCAACTCGCCTCAACTCGCCATGGCCACGGTGGTCAAGGATGCTGGCGATGACCCGGATGTCACCAACGGCGCCGAGATTGGCGCCGAGGTCCGCTGGGTGGCGGCCTCGACCGGGGAACGGATCGTCCTGGTCAACGGTCCCGGGGTGGGGGTGGTGACCAAACCCGGTCTGCCGGTGGCGGTCGGCGAGCCGGCGATCAATCCGGTGCCGCGGCAGATGATTCGGGCCGCGGTGGCAGAGGCCCTCGCTGCGGGAGAACTCAACGATGCCGCCCTGGAAGTGAAAATTTTCGTTCGCGATGGCGAAGTCCTGGCCAAAAAAACCCTGAACCAACGGCTGGGAGTGATCGGCGGGATCTCGATCCTCGGCACCACCGGCATTGTCAAACCGGTATCGGCCCAGGCCTGGACCGACACCATCGAGGCCTCGATGCGGGTGGCCCGAGCCGCCGGACTGACCGAAGTTCTGCTCTCCACTGGTCGAACCTCGGAGGCCGCAGTTCAGCGCAAGCTCCATCTGCCCGAAGAGGCGCAGGCGATGATGGGAGATTACCTGCTCTATGCCTTGGAGGCCGCCCGACGCCACGGATTTGCCCAGATCCATCTGGCAACGATGTGGGCCAAACTGATCAAGGCAGCCCTGGCCGTACCCCAGACCCATGTCCGCAACGGTGCCCTGGAAACCCGGCAAGCCGCTGACCTTCTGGCCCAGTTGGGGCTGGACGAAACGACGGCCAGTACCCTGCGGGCTGCCAATACCGCCCGCGAAATCTATGAACGGCTCAAACAGCTGGATCGCCCGGATCTGGTGGCCGCAGTCTGCCGCCGAGCCCAGGCGCAGGCCGAGTCGTGGTCAGGCCTGCCGGTGCAGGTCTATCTGGTGACCTCCGAAGAAGGAGTGGTGCTGCATGTCGCGCATTGAATTGATCGGCATCGGCGGCCCGGCCTTAACCGGAGTGCAATGGGCCTTGCTGCACCGTTGCCCGGCCGTGGTGGTGAGCCGCCGCCACCGCCCCCTGGTGGCCGGCCTGGATTGCCAACTGATCGACATCGCCCCCCTGGCCGCCATGCTCACCCAGGTCGAAACGGCCCTGCAGTCGGGCGATGTTGCTATCCTGGCCAGCGGCGACCCGCTCTTCTACGGTATCGGCCGCACCCTGATTGCCCGCTTCGGCCCGGAACGAATCACGGTTCACCCAGCGCTATCAGCCGTCCAACTGGCCTGCGCCCGCTTTCGCCTTCCCTGGGACGACCTAGCCCTGCAAAGCCTCCACGGTAGGCCAGGCCACGATATCCCCGGCCAGGTGCTCCGCCACCCCAGGGTCATGCTGTTCACCGATCGACACAACAGCCCGGACCGGGTGGCAACCGCTCTGCTGGCCGCTTTGAGCGCCTGTGACGACCAGATACGGATTTTTGGTATACGCGTCTGGGTAGCCGAGAACCTCGGCCAGTCCGACGAACGGCTGACCAGCGGCAGCCTTGCCGAGATTGCCGCCGCCAACTTCGCCCCGCTGAACATGATGCTGGTGGAACAGCCGCTCCAAACCCAGGCCACCCGTTTCGGCCTCCGGGAACACGAAATTAGCCACTCCCGAGGCCTGATCACCAAAGACGAAGTCCGTGCCGCCACCCTCCATCGGCTGCGGCTGCCGGCCACCGGAGTGCTCTGGGATATCGGCGGCGGCTCGGGCAGTGTCTCCCTGGAGGCGGCCCGGCTGAACCCGGAACTGTCGGTGTACACGATCGAAAAAAAACCGGAGGAACAGCGCAACATCCGCGCAAACATCCGCAATTTCTGCGCCTATAACATCCACCCCATTAACGGCGAGGCCCCCGAGGCCTTGGCCGGGCTGCCTGTACCCGACCGCATCTTCATCGGCGGCAGCGGCCAGCAACTGGCGGCGATCATCGAGCGTGCGGTCGCCCAACTGGCTGCAGGCGGCCGCATCGTCATCAACGCCGTGCTGGCGTCAACCGAAACCACCGCCCTGCAGTGCCTGCACGATCTGGGCCTCCAGGTAGCCAGCAGTACCCTGGCCGTCACCCGCCGGGAATATCCCACGGGTGCGGTTCGCGTCTTCAACCCCATAACCCTCATCACAGGCGACAAATGAGCATCGAAACAGCATCCTCGCAAACAGGCCATCTCTACCTGGTGGGCGTGGGTCCCGGCGACCCGGAACTCATGACCTATAAGGCGGTGCGCATCCTGACCGATACCCGGGTCTGGGCGGTGCCCACGGCCAGGGAAAACGGCGTCAGCAGCGCCCTGCAGATTGCCGACCAGTTGGTGCCGGTCAATGGCCGGGAGATCCTTTCGCTCTGTTTCCCGATGAAAAAGGTCTTTCTCGGCCAGGAGACCGACGATCAGCTGCTTCTGGCCTGGGGCAAGGCCGCCGACGAGGTGATCAGCCATCTCGACCGGGGTAAGGATGTTGCCTTTCCCACTCTGGGCGATGCGACCCTTTATTCCACCGCTTTTTATCTCCTGGCCATGATCCTGGAACGCCGCCCGCAGACCAAGGTCACCGTGGTTCCCGGCATCACCGCCATGGCCGCCTGCGCCGCCAGCCAGTCCAGTCCGCTCGCCTTGGGCGACGATGTTCTGGCGGTAGTGCCGGCAGCCTTTGAGGACGACCGCTTGCGCCACATCCTCACCAGCCTCGATACGGTGGTGCTGATGAAGGTCCACCGGCGGCTCGATGCCCTGATTGATCTGCTGACCGAGCTCGATCTGGTTGACCATACGGTGCTGATCGAACGCTCCGGGCTCCCCGACGAGCGCGTCTATACCGATATCCGCGAGGCCCGGGGCAAGCAGCTCCACTATTTTTCCACTATGCTGGTCCGCAAAAAGAAGGTGCTATTCTGATGCAATCCTCCCCAACGACTCCCCCTGCAACCCGCTACCCGGTGGTCTTTCTCGGCGCCGGCCCGGGCGACCCAGAACTGATCACCCTCAAAGGTCGCCGCCTGCTCGATACCGCCGATCTGGTGGTCTATGCCGGCAGCCTCGTCAACGTTGCCCTGCTTGACGGGATTACGGCAGACTGCCACGACAGCGCCGCTATGGATCTCGAAACCATCATGCAGTTGCTGTCCAAGGGGCATCGAGCGGGCCATCGGGTGGTGCGCCTCCACACCGGCGACCCCGCTATTTACGGGGCCATTCGCGAGCAGATGCAGTGGCTCGATGCGGCCGCCATTGCCTATGAGGTGGTGCCGGGGGTCAGCTCAGCCTTTGCCGCCGCAGCCGCTCTGAAGAAGGAACTGACCGTGCCCGAGGTCACCCAAACGGTGATTTTCACCCGCCAGGCAGGCCGCACCCCGGTGCCGGAACGGGAAGCGCTGCGTAATCTGGCCAAGGCCCAAGCCACCATGTGCATCTTCCTCAGCGTGTCGATGATGGCTCGGGTGGTCGAGGATTTGCAGACCGGCGGCTATCCGGCCGACACCCCGATTGCCGTGGTCGAACGGGCCAGCTGGCCGGACGAACAGATCCTCCGCGGCACCCTGGCCGACATCGCCGAACGGGTGCAGGCCTCGCAGATCAAGAAAACCGCGATGATCGTGGTCGGGCCGGCCCTGGCCGAAGACAGCCGGATCGCCTCCAAACTTTATGACGCCGAATTCAAGCACGAATATCGCTGATGGCCGTTGAAGATACGGATGTACGGCGCTGCGCCGTGCTGGCCCTGACCAAAGGCGGCTATGAGCTGGGACGACGGCTGGCGGCGTCATTGGACGGGGATTTTTTTGCCTGCAAGGGGCGGCTGGCCGGGGTCTTCGCCGAAGTCTGGCAGGGATACCCGCAGATCGTCTGCATCATGGCCACCGGCATTGTGGTCCGCACCATCGCCCCCCTGCTGCAGGACAAATACCGGGACCCGGCCATCGTGGTCTGCGACGAGCAGGGCCGGTTCGCGGTTTCGCTGCTCTCCGGTCACCTCGGCGGCGCCAATCTCCTGGCCCAGCAAGTCGCCGTTGCCACCGGCGGCCAGGCTGTGCTCACCACCGCCTCCGATGTCCTGGGCCATACCGCCCTGGACCTCTGGTGCCGCGACCTCGGCCTGATCCCCGGCGACAAAGCCGCCTTGACGCGTGCCATGGGGCGACTGGTGGACCACGGCTCGCTCAAGGTGTGGAGCGCCTATCCCCTGCCCCCCTTGCCGCCCGACCTGCAGACGGTTAATGACCTGGATACTGCGGATCTGATCGTCAGCGCCCGTACTACCGAGGGCACAGCCAAAGGCGCACTCCTCCACCCCAAATCCCTGGTCTTTGGGATCGGCTGCAATCGCGGCACCGCGAAGGCCGACATTGCCCGGGCGGTAGCCGCAACCTGCGCGCAGCATCAATTAGCGCCCGAGGGCATTGCCCGACTGGCATCAATCGATCTCAAACAAGACGAAGCAGGCTTGCTCGAATTTGCCCAAGGCCATGAACTGGTGGTCGATTTTTTCACCAGCGACCAGCTCAACCAAGTTGAAGGCGTCAGCACCTCGGCGGCGGTCTTGCGGGCGACCGGGGCCAAGGGCGTGGCTGAACCGGCGGCCCTGCTCAGTGCCGGCCCCGGCAGCACCCTGCTGGTTAACAAAATGAAATGGACGGACGTGACCACCGCTGTAGCGGCAATCGCCGAACACCTCGTAATCACAACAAAAGGAACCTTGGAACAATGACGACAGCACAGGACAGCAACAACGGCTCACTGGTGGTGGCGGGCCTCGGACCCGGCGCAATCGATCTCATGGCCCCCCGAGCTCGAACCGCCCTGGAACAGGCGGAGATTGTAGTCGGCTACCGCACCTATCTCGACCTGGTCCGCGACTGTCTCAATCCCAAAAGCGAGGTGATTTCGTCTTCGATGATGCAGGAGATCGACCGTTGCCGCAAGGCCCTGGAGCTGGCGGCGGAAGGGAAGCGGGTGGTACTGGTCTGCGGTGGCGATCCCGGCATCTACGCCATGGCCGGGTTGGTGTTCGAGCTGGCCAAATCGATGGACTCCAAGGTGCCGATCGATATCATCCCCGGCATTGCCGCCCTCAACTCCTGCGCCGCCATCCTGGGCGCCCCGTTGATGCACGATTTCGCCGCTATCAGCCTCTCGGATCTCATGACCCCCTGGGAGATGATCGAGCGCCGCCTTGAAGCGGTGGCCCCGGCCGATTTCGTGGTGGTGATCTACAATCCCAAATCCAAGAAACGCACCGACCAGATCGTCCGGGCCCGCGAGATCCTGCTCGCCCACCGCTCCCCCGACACCCCGGTGGGCATCGTCAGCGGCGCCACCCGGGAACACGAAACCGTGCGCCTGACCACCCTGGGCACCATGCTCGACCAGGAAATCGGCATGCAGACCACCGTCATTATCGGCAACTCCCAGACCTTCATCTGGCGCGACAAGATGATTACCCCCCGGGGATACAGCAAGAAATATGGGTTGTGAGGCCAGTTGAATCGCGCTTAATTGCAAGACCTGACCCTTTATTTCCCGTATTTCCCGCACCTCAAACTAGATCTTTTGGGTAATCGAATTGAAAACTAATTATGTTTTGATCGACTACGAGAATGTTCAAGTTAAATCACTCGCCCTTCTCAAAGGGGAGCAGTTTAGAGTGCGCGTCTTCCTTGGTCCAAACAACACAAAACTTCCCGTTGAGCTCGTACTTGCAATGCAAGATCTTGGTGATAGAGGTGAGTACGTTGTGCTCGAAACACCAGGAGCCAACGCTCTCGATTTCCATATCGCCTATTACCTTGGTGCTCTCGCTGCGACCGACCCATCCGGCTTTTTTCATATCATTTCCAAAGACACAGGCTTTGATTCTTTAATCAAACATTTAAAGGCGAAAAAAGTTTTTTCTACTCGGTCAGCATCGGTAGAAGAAATGCCTTGCTTCGTACCGGCATCAGCAATTGGTGACGGCACCAAAAGTGGCGTCATTGAATCAAAACAAAATACTACGCTTGCCCGTACTTCAATCGAGGAATTGATCAAAATTGCCGTAAATGATCTGATCAAGCGAAAGGCATCAAAACCACGTACCCCAAAAACTTTGCTAAGCACCATTCATGCAAAGTGCGGCAAGGATATCCCCGTCGCACAAATTGAGTCCGTATACAAGGGCTTAGTGAAGCATGGGTACGTGAAAGTTAACGGTACAAAAGTGTCATACACCCTTCCTGCTGTACAACTCTAACCCTTAGAAGCCCCCCGGTTGTCAACAGAGGAAACAGGGTCAGGGAAATAATGGGGTCAGGTCTTTCAATCAAGCATGCAGTATGCTGTACAATTTAAATGACCCGTCCTTTACGCATAGAATTCCCCGGTGCTCTCTATCATGT
>JAFLKR010000211.1 GCA_019163135.1 Desulfobulbaceae bacterium
CGGTTGAGGGTGAGTACCGTGTCAATCAGGGTGAGCATTTTTTCGGAGAGGTCGAGCACCTGATAGGGGAGGCGCAGTCGTTTGACTATGGCGTAATTGAGTGCTGCGTCCCCACGGAGTTGTTCCGGGTCTATGAGGAAAAAGATAAAAGGAAAGGCGCCAAGCCCATGCACAGTTCGGGCGATGACCAGACCATCGCCGCCGTTGTTGCCCGGACCGGCAAAGATACAGACCGTTCTACCCGCCACCGGGCCAAAGGTTTGCTCCATCTGCTCAACCGTGCCCCGGCCGGCATTTTCCATCAGCACCATGCCGGGGATGCCGATATCTTCAATGGTCTGGCGGTCGAGTTCGCGCATTTGTGCAGCAAGGGCCAGTTGCATGAATGATTCCATCCTGTGGTTGAGGGGGGATGATATCTTCGGTTTCCTAAAATGAGTTCAGTCGCCAAAGCAATGTTTCTTGTTAATTATTATAGAACTCCTTGGTGTGCAAGGCAACAGTGCATTCGAGATCAGGTCCGGGGGCGGTGGAAACGGTCAGTTTGATGAGGAGGTTCGCCGATCCGGTTGCGCCAGTGTTTTCTTGCAGAATTCGCAGGGCACAAACCCGGCTTTCTGGGCCACGGCGGCATTCTTGAATTTTATCCGGCAGCGGGGGCCATGATACTGGGTGCAATTCGAGAGATGAAAGATACCGGTGGCCCCGTCGGCATGGATTGGGAGTCGGCGTTCTTGATCTGGTGCCGTAGCGGGAGACGAGGGCTGGCGCAGACCACAGCTGGTGAGCAATCGTCCAATCCCGGCTGTCATCCGGTCGTACAACGGCCGGAGCAGTTGGTTAAAGCCAGCAATAAAAAAATCCTGCAGCGGTTCGGGGATCAGCGGTCGTTCCTGATCCACCCGTCGAAAAATGAAGATGGTCAGCAGCAGAAACAAGATGTTGGGCAACCACATTCCGAAAACCAGGGGCAGGGTGCCCGATTCGCTCAACACCCGTGCGGTGGTGAAGGTGATATAATAGAGGATGAAAAAGGCTAATCCCAGAGGGATGCCGACGGCTCGCTTGCCGGCTCGAGCCTGCAGGCCCAGCGGCATTCCGAGCAGGCTGAGAATGAAACAGCTGACCGGCAGAACCAGCCGGTGGTGATATTCGGAAAGAAGCATCCGGCCCGGCCTGGTGTCCCTTCCCAGTTTCTCGCAGGTGTTCAGCAGTTGTTGCTGGCTCATGGCGCCTCGTCCCAGCGTGGTTATATCCTCGCCTCCGACCTTGGTCGGCGGCCGCAGGGAAATCTGCAGCTGATACTGTTTGAAGCGGATCACCTGATTGTCCGGGCCTTCGGCGTTGTGCAGGGTGCCGTCGTCAAGGGTGATGGTCACCTGCATCCGTTCCATCTCGGCCGCCATCCGACCGGATTTGGCAACGGTGATCAGCGGTTGGGTCCGTCCTCGCATATCGGAAACATAGACCCCGTGCCAGTTTTGCTGGTCGTCGATTTTATCGACATAGACCACAATATCCCCAAGGGCCTCGGTGAATTCTTTTTCCTTCAGTCCTTTATCGATTTTTTCTTTGGCCAGTTGAAACATTAACTGTTTGACCCCAAGGGCTCCCGCAGGAATGAGCCGGATGGAGAAAAAGCCGGTCAGACAGGCAATGGCTGCGGCGATGAGCAGGACCGGGGGCAGCATCTGCCGCAAGCTGACGCCGCAGGCCTTGAGCGCCAGAATTTCACGATCGTTGGTCAGGCGGGTGAAGCCGATGATGACCCCGGCCATGCTCGCCATGGGGATAATATAGAGCAGCATACGGGGGAAAATATAGGAAAACAGGCGAACGAAGTCGCCCGGGCCGATACGGAGGGCGAGCACCACATCGAGAAGAGGTATCAGGCGAATCAGGAAAAAAACGCTGTACAGAATGAGGAAACTGGCAAAGAACGGGGCCAGCAGTTCGTTGGCGATATAGATGTAGAGCAGCCACGGCAGCCGAAACCATGGTCCGGATTTTTTCTTAGGTGCAGACCGTAACCGCGGTCTTGCGCCTGGGGGGGGCGGACTATTTTTCATTGAGAATAGTCTTGATATTGACATTGATCCAGTGCTGATCCCACCATTCCGTCGGGGTAACGAAAATACCGTGCACCAGCATGGAAAAATGAAGATGATCGCCGCCAGCCATGCCGGTGGCCCCGGAATGGCCGATCAGCTGATCTTTCTCGACCAGCGTTCCTGCCTTGGTATCGATACTGCTGAGGTGGGAATAGAGACTGGAAATGCCCTGGCCGTGATCGAGGATAATCATGTTGCCGTAGATGCCAAGATACTCGGCAAATACCACCCTGCCCCGGTTGGCCGACCTTATTCCCACACGCTCGGTGGAGGCGATGTCGACACCGAGGTGGGTCTGGACATCAATGGCCTGGCCGTTATACATATAGGTGCGCTGGTCGGCATATCCGGCCCGACCGGCACCGGCCATGCGGAAAAACCGGTCTGCCCAGAGCTGTTGGGGGTCGGTGGTGGCACAGGCCTTGGCTATGGTCTGGGCGTTGCTCTGTCGGAGTTCTTTGTTGACGTAAAGATACTTTTCCAGCAGGCTGCCCTTGGTCTGCAACTCCGGGTAATGCTCTTCGAATTCCGGGATCTTCTGTTGAAGAAAGTTTTCACTAATGTTGATGGAGTCCCGTTTGTCCGGTTCTTTTTTGAAACTGGTGACAAAAGGAACCACCGCTTCATTGCCGGCTTCGTCGCTCCCGATCACCTTGGTGCTCCCCGGTTCCTTGGCATTCCAGGGCAGGGCGAAATAGGCAATATAGGTATTGTCCTTGCCTGTGGCGAATCCTGGGAAGAAGGTGGTGTCAATCATGACGCCGTGGCGACCCGGCCGCTCCGAAATGGTATAGACCGCGATACCGCTGCCACCGGGGCGGATAGGGCGCTGGGCATGCGCGATGGCTACCTTCGGCGGTTTGGTGTCCATGGTCACCCGGATTTTCTGCAGGGTCTGATTGCCCTTAAACAGTCCGTTGAGGGAAAAATCCCGGACTGAGATCGTCAATTCGGCTTCGCCTTCCTTGATTCCCGCCTTCTGGGCATCGATGATGACGGTTTCCTTGATCGATAAGGGGCCGGCGGGCTTGAACCAGGCCTGGCGCGAAAAGGTCTTTTCCAGGAGTTGGGCTTTTTTGTCGCCTTGACTCAGGGTGATGGTGATGGCGCTGAGACCGCTTTTTTTATCGGAGGCCTGCAGTGGCAATTCCACCTTGCCGCCGAGAAATTTAATTTCTTTTTCCAGGACCAGGGTCGGTTTTTCGAACTCGAAAAGCAGGAAAACAACCACGAGGAAAGCAACGGCTGCAACCGCCGCCAGCGTCAGAACAAACATTTTGAGAAAACCGCTGCTCCTGCGGGAGGAACTGCGCAGCTTGATGTGTTTTGCCATGGGGGAAATCGAAGGTGAGGGTTTGGGAATATAAACGGTATCGAGTTTGACTATTCGTTCCAGATGACATCGTAGCGCTTGAGGTGCATATCGGGGACCGGGATGATGGTAAAACGTTTTTCTGTTTTTTGTTCCAGTTGCTCAACATTGTAGGATTCTTCGTTGAGCAGCATTTCCGCAATATGGGGGTGAACCTTGATGGTGACATGCGAGCCGCCGATCTTGCGGGCGTCCCGGGTGATCTTGCGGAAAATCTCGTGGCAGATGGTGCGGCGAGACTTGATGAAACCGTCGCCGCTGCAGTACGGACAGGGCTCGCACATCATCTGGGTCAGGCTTTCCGACAGTCGTTTGCGGGTCATCTGCACCAGGCCGAACTCCGAGAGCTTGAGGATGTTGACCTTGCTCTTGTCGTCGCGCATGGCCTCCTGGAAGGCGGAATAGAGTTCTTCCCGGTGCTGCTCGTTGTCCATGTCGATGAAATCGATGATGATGATCCCGCCGAGATTGCGCAGCCGGAGCTGCCGGGCGATTTCCCGCACGGCCTCCATGTTGGTTTTGAAAATCGTCGCTGCCAGGTCGGTGGCGCCGACATAGCGGCCGGTGTTGACATCGATGACGGTCAGGGCCTCAGTCGGCTCGATAACGATGTAGCCGCCGGAACGCAGCCACACTTTTTTATCCAGCGCGCTGTTGATGTCGTTTTCGACCCCGTAATACTCGAACAGGGGCAGATCGCTGTCGTAATAGCTGATCTTGTCCTGCAACTGAGGGGCAAAGGTCTTGGCATAGCCCATCAGTTGTTCGTAGACTTCGTGGTTGTCGATGACCAGCTCGTTGATGTCCTCGGTGAAAAAATCGCGTACCGCCCGGAGGATGATGTCGAGGTCCTTGTAGATCAGGCAGGGGACCTGGGTGCGTTTTGATTTGGTGAGGATTTCGTCCCAGAGCAGCATGAGGAACTCCATGTCCGCTTCCAGCTCCTCATTGCCGATATTTTCGGCCACGGTACGCATGATAAATCCGGTGCCCGGAGGGCGGAGGACCTCGATTTTATCGCGCAGCAGTTGGCGGGTGGTTTCGTCCTCGATCTTGCGGCTGATGCCGATGTGGTCGGTGAGCGGCATGAACACCAAGTTGCGGCAGGGCAGGGTGATGTTGCAGGTCAGGCGGGCGCCTTTGGAACCGATCGGCTCCTTGGCGATCTGCACCAGGATATCCTGCCCTTCATGGAGGATGTTGTCGATGGTCGAGGTGGAGGAGAAATTCGGCGGCAGGTTCTGCTTCAGTCTATGACCGGGAGCGAGCCGCTGATAGTTTTCGGCGAAGACATAGTAGGCCTCGTCGACATAGAGAAAGCCGGTGCGCTCCAGGCCGATATCGACAAAGGCCGCATCGATGCCGGGCAGCACCCGGACTACTCTGCCCAGGTAGATGTTGCCGATCAGCCCTTTTTCCGAGAGCCGATCCATGTGGAATTCGCGCAGGTTGCCGTTTTCCACCAGCGCAATCCGGTTCTCGTAGGAGGTTGCATTGATGAGAATGTCTGTGTACATAGAAGATCTCGTGTTCGGCCGAATTCTGTGGGCTGCGTCTTCCGGATAAGACGCATACTTTTTTCATGGAATAAGGAATTTACTATACTATACTGCCGGTAAACCGCCATAATAAATTGGGCGCAGTGCGGGGCAACGCTCTGGAGACCGTACTGTGTTGTTCTGGTAACTGCTTTGATTTCGGTGATAATTCCAACCTATAATCGGGCTCCCCTGCTGGAGCGGGCCATCCGTTCCGTGCTGGCCCAGCGGAAGCCCTGCGCCGAGTTGATCGTGGTTGACGACGGTTCCACCGATGATACTGCCGGCGTGGTTACTCGCCTGGCTGACGAGGCCCACCTTCCGGTGCGCCTCCTGCACCAGGAAAACCAGGGTGCCGCCGCAGCCCGAAACCTTGGGATCAGCGCGGCGCAAGGCTCTCTGCTCGCCTTTCTGGATTCCGATGATTGGTGGCTGCCGAAAAAATTGGCGATGCAGGCGGCGGCCCTGGCGGCGCATCCCGGTTTTCAGATCTCCCATACCCGCGAGCTCTGGTATCGGGGGGGGCAGCGTTTCAACCAGAAAAAGAAGCACGATCCACCCGACGGAGCCGTGTTCACCGCCAGCCTGGGGATGTGCGTGATCGGCATGTCCACAATCATGGCGCGCCGGGCGGTGTTTGACCGTTACGGCTTGTTCGATGCAACCCTGCCCTGCTGCGAGGATTACGACCTCTGGCTGCGGGTGGGGTGCCGGGAACCCTTTCTGCTGGTGCCCGAACCCCTGACCTGCAAAGAGGGCGGCCGGCCGGATCAACTCTCGGGGCAGCATCGCCAGGGGATGGATTCCTTCCGCATCCAGTCGCTTTGCAAACTGCTCGATGGCTGTGGGCTCGATCCAGGCCAGCGCTGTGAAGCGATGGTCGAATTAGTACGTAAATGCACCATATACGGCCAGGGTTGCCTCAAACACGGCCGTCCCGAGGCAGGGGCGCACTATCTGGCCCTGGCCGCTCATTATCAATCTTCACCGGAATATATTGCTTGAATCAGACCCGATCCTACGGCGATCCCGCCCGTTATCTCACCCGCCTCCATGTGGCCGAAGACTGCCTTGATCTGCCCTATACCCAGGAAATTATTGAACGCGCCCAACTGCCGGTGACCGTGGTCAGTGAGCGGGGTGCTCCGGACATTGACGGCGACTATCCCTACAACCTCAGCGCCGGCAAGCGCCATCTGCTGCTCTGCCGCAACCGGGGGGCCTTCTTCAAGCCCTGCCCCGGCACCCGCGAGTACCGCTGCTGCGATTATCAGGTGCTCAATATCGGCATGAACTGCCCGATGGATTGCGTCTACTGCATCCTCCAAGCCTATCTCAACAATCCCTGGCTCAGTTTTTTCGTCAATGTCGAAGATCTTTTTGCCGAACTTGCTACAGCCCTGGAGCATGAGCCGCAGCGGTTTTTCCGGATCGGCACCGGCGAATTCACCGACAGCCTGGCCCTGGACAGCCTCACCCATCTCAGTCCCCGGTTGGTGCGCTTCATCGCCGACCGCAGCAATGCGGTGCTCGAACTCAAATCAAAGAGCGTCAATATCGGCAATCTCAAAGGGCTCGACCATCAGGGCCGGACCATCGTCGCCTGGTCGCTCAACAGCCCGACGATCATGGCCCGGGAAGAGATCCGTGCCGCCACCTTCGACGAGCGACTGCAGGCCGCGGCCCAATGCGCCCAGTGGGGCTACAGCCTGGCTTTTCATTTCGACCCGATCATCCTCCACGACGGGTGGGAGGAGGGGTACCGGCAGACCATTCGCCGCCTGTTTGCTTCGGTTCCGGCCGAGTCGATCGTCTATATCAGCATGGGAGCGCTCCGCTACCTGCCTGCCCTCAAGCAGATCGCGGCCGAACGGTTTCCGGCCTCGCGTTTTTTCTACCAGGAATTCATCGACGGTCTCGATGGCAAACGCCGTTATTTCAGGACCCAGCGGGTGGCCATGTACCGGGTCATCCTCAATGAACTGCAAAAGTATGCTCATCCCCGGACCTGCATTTACTTCTGCATGGAAAACGATACCATCTGGCGAGAGGTCTTCGGCTTTGTCCCTGAGGATCAGGGGGGGCTCCCGGCCATGCTCGACCGGGCGGTTCGGTGGGCATAGTGATTTCTTATGCTTGCTTGTGTACAAATCTCAATTCCCTTATCCGTGCGGAAGGCACCCTTGCTGACCGGCTTCCCCTTTGAAGCGTTGCAAAAAATATGCAGGTGCATTTCAATAGAATTGAATCGGCAACGTAAGCCAGGCCGTTTTTTTTGAGAACCCATAAGCACGCAACCACTACCCGGGAGGATCTGATGGGACTGTTACCGATAACTGAAAAAGGCAAACCGGTGGCCTGCCAGTCGGACTGGCCGCTTTTTTACATGAACGACTTCTCCAGGCTGGGGATTGTGGTCACAGGATTGGCGCAGGCCGTGGAGGCTCTGGAAACCAGCGGGTACCGCGTGCTGGACAACGACGGGGCCCTGCTGGTCGACATCGGGGCGGAGTTGACCGGGGTCTTTACCGCCCTGTCGGCGCATCGGGTGGAATACGAACTCACCGATCTGGTGAGTTGCGTTTATCAGGGGTGATAGCCCTTTGCGCCTGCCCGGCGGGCAGGCTGGAACAAGTATAAAAGAACCAAAGGGCGGAGCCATCAGGTGACGCCCTTGTCCAGGCAATCGATGATGCCTATATTCAGCGGTACTTTCGCCCTGTTCCGGGAAAGGGCCAGCCGATTGACCACCGCAGAGATACTCGTCGCTGGTTGTGACTGCCTCTGCGTTATCCCTCTTTCCGGTTCAATACTTCCTCAAAACCCCAGTTTTTTTCGGACCAAGAGCAACCTCATGAATCCTGCAATGCAGAATCCGGCAGCTGCCGTACCTTCCTGGGTGCCGCTACGCACCTCTTTCGCCTTTTTGTTCCGCCACCCCCGGTTGTTATTATGGAGCCTGGCGCTGGTGGTGCTGACCGGCGTCCTCACCTGGTCGGGCTACCTCGTTTCGGTCGGCCTGACCGATCAGTTCACCGGGACTTTTTTCAGCAGCCCTCCGACCGTTGAGCGTTTCTGGCACTGGCCCCTGCTCTGGGGATGGACGGCCTTGAAATGGGTCTTCCTCGTGCTTTCCCGGGTAGTCGCATTTTATCTGGCTTTTCTAGTCGCCTATTGTCTGACCACTCCGGGCTATGTGTTTCTCAGTACCTGGGCTGGCAACCGTTATACCGAAAAAGCCGGGGAAGGGGAGGCCACGTTCACCCTGGTCGGAATGCTGATTGATTTACGGGAAGGGGCAAAAATAGGGGCGCTCGGCCTGCTGGTCACCGTGGCCGCCTTGCTGGCCAACTTTATCCCGGTCATTGGTCAGGTCTCGGTCTTTGTGCTCTATGTCTTTTATTCGGCGCTGATGTTCGTCGATTTTCCATCATCCCGCTATCGCTGGAGCCTGGGCCGCAAACTCCGGTGGGTGGGTGAGCACCGGAGCCAGTGTTTCCGCCTGGGCTTGCTGCCGGCCGTCATCAGCATGATTCCCCTGCTCAATGTTTTTTTGATGGCCCTGTTCCTGCCGCTCCTGACCATCCATACTACCCTCAATTTTCTGGCGATCGAAGGCAAAAAAGAGATCGTTCCCGCCCCTTAAGCTTCACCGGGTTTTTCCTTCCCCCCAAGCTTGCTGAGCCCCGTTGAACCACCGCATTCAAGCCGAGGAGACGCTGCCTTTGTCCAGCGTGGCTCGCACCTGACGGGCCAGATTGTGCATGGTGATCGGTTTCAGGATGACCGCATCTATGCCGATGGTCTGCAGATCTTCCTCGGTGAGCCCTTCATTGTGGCCGGTGCAGAGCAGTACCGGCAACTGCGCCTGCTGTTGCTGTAAGGCTTTGGCCAAGTCGATGCCGGTGAGCTTGGGCATGGTCAGATCGGAAATCACCAGATCCACAGCTTGGCCATGTTCACTGAGATAGCGCAGGGCCTCGAGGCTGAGCGTGAACGTGGTAACCCGGTATCCCAGCCCTTGCAGGATTTCTTTGCCGAT
>JAFLKR010000009.1 GCA_019163135.1 Desulfobulbaceae bacterium
TTCCTGGTAGGCCGTGATCCAAATCGCGGTGGTCTGGTCTGATACCTTGCCTGGTGCTTGCCCGATGTTTCCCAGTTGCTCGAGGCGAACGGCTGAACGATCAATTGCCGGGTGGCCTGCCTGCCGGTATCAGTGATTTATCTGGTCCCCCTTGTCAGGCGTTTTTTCGGCTTCGATCTGTTCAAAGTCTTTATCGTTACAGTGTAACGATTTTGCCAGCTCGTTGAGCGCTTCCTCCGCCGTTTGGCGGCGGGTCCATCCCTTCAATTTTGAAATTCTTTCCAGGTTGGCCGCTGGGTGTGGTGATCATGCTGTCCGCAATGGCGTTAAAGCACCATCTGTATCTTTAAAATTTCGCTCCCAGTATCTCTTTTGCCTTTCGGCGTTCGTCATGGCTGCTGTCAAGGTTGCACCTCTTTTATAGTTACGTCATAACGTTTTTCGTTACAGCACAACATTTTCCCCAAAAATGGGTAGCTTTTTCGCTACCATTTCCGGCAGGTGGTGCCGCCGGTGTTCCAGGTTGAAAGAAAGGTACCAAGCAAGTCGTCGAACAAAAAAGCCGTTTGATCCTGGCTGGGAGCAAACGGCTTTTTTATGCTGCCTCGAGGTGCACAAACAAGGGGCATGCCAGGAAGTCGGGTTTTACTTGGTCTTCAGTTTGACCCAGTACTGCTCGTACAGTTTGAGGGTTTTTTCATCCAAACTGTCGAGAAACTCTCCCCTGGCGGCATCTTGCGCAGGCGGATTGACGATGATGTTCTCTTTCATCGCGGCCGGGAGGAACTCGAAGACCTTGGCGTTGGGTGAAGAATAGCCCATGGATTCGCTGATGATGGCCGATACTTTCGGCTGGAGCACATAGTCAATAAAGCGGTAGGCTGCGTCGATATTGGCGGCTCCCCTTGGGATGCAGAAGCTGTCGAGCCAGAGACTGAATCCCTCCGGCGGATAGATATAGCGGATTGCCTTGTTCTCGCTGTTTGCAATATACGCCTCACCGTTATAGACCAGACCGGCGCCAACCTCACCGGAGAGCAGCGCCTGTTTGGGCGAATCGGAATCAAAGACCCGGACCTGCGGCATCAGGGAACGGAGCTTTTCATAGGCTTGGCGCAGATGTTCCGGATCCTTTTCGTTGATTGAATATCCGAGTACTTTCAGGCCAATGCCCATAACTTCACGGGAATCATTGGGCAGGATCAGTTTGCCCTTGAGTTCCGGTTTCCACAGGTCAGCCATTTTTTGCACTGTCTGTTGGGGTATGATCCCGGTGTTGATCACCAGGGAGGTTGAGCCCCACATGTACGGCACCGAATAGCTGTTGCCGGGATCAAAACTCTGATTGGTGAACTGCGGGGCGATCAATTGGAAGTTGCTTATTTTCTTGGTATCGATCTGACCCAGCAGTCCCTCGCGCCGCATCAGACCGACATGATCGGAAGAAGGCACTATCAGATCGTAGCCCTTGCCCACCAGCTTGACCTTGGCGTACATGGCCTCGTTGCTGTCGTAGGTGGAAACATTGACCTTAATACCG
The DNA here is from genome assembly GCA_019163135.1 of Desulfobulbaceae bacterium. Classification (GTDB taxonomy): domain Bacteria; phylum Desulfobacterota; class Desulfobulbia; order Desulfobulbales; family Desulfobulbaceae; genus Desulfobulbus. The sequence goes on from JAFLKR010000009.1 coordinate 1,541, forward strand.
GTTTCCTTGGTGAAATCAGCAAGGACCTCTTCTGGGATGTATTCCGACCAGATGTAGAGATTGAGTACTTTGTCCGCGCCGTAACTTGACGGCACGGCAGCGATCAGTACCAGGAGCGCCAGGCAGGCGCCACACAGGATCGTTTTCATTTTTTCTCCTTGAGCAGTTTTCTGGAAAGAATGAGGGCGGTTACGGTTATGGCCATCATCACCACGCAAAGCGCATTGACGTCGGGTTTGATGCCGAGGCGAACCATGGAATAGATGCGCAGCGGCAGAACCTCGTAGTCAGGACCGGTGGTGAAAAAGCTGATGATCACGTCATCGAGCGACAGGGTGAAACTGAGGAGCCATCCGCCGATTACGGCGGGGGCTGCCAGGGGCAGGACAATATGCCGGAATATCTGGTATTCGCCAGCGCCCAGATCCTTGGCCGCATCGACGATGTCGGTGGGAAAACCGTGAAAGCGGGAATACACCGTGGTGGCGACAAACGGTACGCAGAGCACGGTATGTGCCAACAGCAGGGTGGAAAAGCCCAGCGGCAGATAGAGGGCAAGAAAAAGCAGCAGGAGCGAGATGGCGATGACAATGTCCGGCGACATCATCATCACAAAGAGGGTGCCGAAAAGGATGCGGCGACCGGGAAAGCGGTACTGGTGCAGGATGAAGGCAGCAACGGTGCCCAGCAGAGTGGCCAGGGTTGCGGCACAGGCGGCGATGATCAGCGAGTTGAACGCTGCGGTCATCAGTCCGGGGTTCTGCCAGAGTTTGACGTACCAGTCGAGAGTAAAGCCCTTCCAGGCCAGAGAATATTTTGAGCTGTTCAAGGAGAAAAGGGCAACAATCGCTAACGGCAGATAGAGAAAGCCGTAGACGCAGGCGGCGAACATTTGTTGCAGCCAACGGGTCACTGCATCATCTCCTTGCCCGAACGGCGGTGAGCCAAAGAGTAGAGGAACAGCATCAGGCCCATGGCTAGCGTCATGGTGACGCTTGCCGCCGCTCCCATCGGGATGTTGCGGAAGACGAGGAACTGGTCACGGATGTAGTTGCCCAGCAGCATGGTGCGGGCGCCGCCAAGGATGTCGGAGATGTAAAACATGCCGAGCGCCGGCAGGAAGACCAGCATGGACCCGGCTATGATGCCGGGCACGGTCAGGGGGACGGTGATCCGGCAAAAATTCTGCAGACGGCCCGCGCCCAGATCTCTTCCCGCCTCCAAAAGTCGGGGGTCAACCGCTTTAAGGGCCGCGTACAGAGGCAGAATCATAAACGGCAACAGGGTGTAGACCAAGCCAATGAAGACTGCCAGCGGCGAGTACATCATCTGCAGCGGTTCGTCGATCAGGCCGATCCACAGCAGCAGGCTGTTGATAACGCCGTCGGCTTTAAGCATCATCACCAGGGCATAGGTCCGGATCAGGGAGTTGGTCCAGAAGGGGATCATCACCAGCAAGAGGAGCAAGGGCTGCACCTTATGCGATGCCTGCGTCAGGATATAGGCAAAGGGATAGCCGATCATAAGACAGAGCAGGGCGGCTATCGCGGCCAACCCGATCGAGTCCACAGCCATGCTGAACACGGCCGGCGACAGCAGGTGGAGATAGTTGGCCAGCGTGAGCCCCGGTTTAACCAGGGTTTCGGCACCGCGTTCCAGCAAGCTGGCCCCCAGGAGGATCAGGTAGGGGATCAGGGCCAGCAGTACCATCCAGGCACAGGTGGAGCCGATCAGCAGCCTGCGGAAGAGAGCACTTTTATTCATGGGGCAGCACGACCTCCCAGCCTTCATGCCAGCCAAGGGCCACGGCGTCGCCCGGTTTGAAGTAGAGGTTCTCGCTGTCGTCGTCGAAGAATTCTGTAACCTGAACACGGGTTCCGCTTTCCAGGTTGACCTCCACATCGTAGGTGGCCCCGTGGTAGAAGACTCGTCGCACCGTTCCCTTGAGCCGGGCCTGCTGAAATTTGGCTGAGAGATCCTGCGACTCGGCCATGTCCTGTTCCAGTTCCAGGCGGAAATCCTCGGGACGGAGCAGGATATGAATCGGCTGGGCGAGGCTGAGTGGCCGATTGCTTCTGAGACGAACCGTCGCCCCTTCGACCAGGGCCTGATAGGTTGAAGGACCAGTTTGTTTCCGGACAATGCCGCTGAGCACATTGATGTCGCCTACAAATCGGGCGACATAGAGGTTGAGCGGTTCTTCGTAGATCTCCATCGGGGTCCCGATCTGTTCAATATGCCCCTCCTGCATGACCACAACCCGATCCGACAGGGAAAAAGCCTCGTCCTGATCGTGGGTCACAAGGATAAAGGTGATGCCCAGGGTGCGCTGCAACTGTTTCAATTCTTTCTGCATCAGTTTGCGCAGGCGGTGGTCCAGGGCGGACATCGGTTCGTCGAGAAGAAGAACACGGGGTTTGTTGACGATGGCGCGGGCAATGGCGACCCGTTGCTGCTGACCACCGGAGAGTTCAGCCGGCCTCCGTCGCTCCATGCCGTTGAGTTGTACCAACTCCAGGGCCTGGGCCACGGAGGTTGCAACTTCGGCCGCAGGTTTTTTCGCCATCTGCAGGCCAAAGGCCACATTATCGAAGACCGTCATATGGGGAAAGAGGGCGTAATTCTGGAAGACGGTGTTCACAGCCCGCCGCTCCGGCGGCACCTGGTCTACAGTTTGACCGTCGATCAGCAAGGAACCACTGGTGCAGTGTTCAAAGCCGCCGATCAAGCGGAGCAGGGTAGTCTTGCCGCAGCCTGATGGGCCGAGCAGGGAGAGAAATTCACCGTCGGCCACGGAGAAGGAAATGTCAATCAAGGCACGATGCTCGCCAAAATCTTTGCAGACCTGTTTCAGTTCAACGACTGTCTTATTCAACCCGAATATCCCCCTGAAAAGCTCGGCTTTCGAATGCAGATCGCAGGATATAAGCACATCCTTCGTTTACCTAAATTCGATCCGATGACGTTGAAACTGTTTTCTACAATGAAAATGGTATGTTCATCAATTGTAAATAAGATGCTTTCCAGCTTTCTCAACAGGAGATTGTGGGAATCGTCATGAGGATAAGCTTGTCTTTGTCGCTGTAGGCGTCTTTCCGATATCATAGCCAGGCATGGTCAGGACGATCTTGTTCTCCATCGATTCATTCAGCGAGCATCCCCTTTGACAGCATAAACAGCGATTCCTCTTTTTTTGACTTCTTTCATTATCTCAAGAGATTGAAGCGTTGAACAACCAAAACGGAAAGCTCTGAAACAATAATAGTATCACCCATTTTGAGAGAGAAAAAAACTCTTCTAGCTTTGTTCTTTTCTAATCACTTCGCACCGTTTATTTTTTCTTCTACCCTCTTTTATACTATCAAAATTTTATCATTCTCATTCGCTAGGTTCAGAGTGTCAGCTTTATTCTTTTCGTGATTTTGGTCAACTGTCGATACTCTCAAGTAGCCTGTCCTTTTGCTCATTTCCCCTCCTGGGCTGTAATGATACACAAAAACACTCCTTTTTGTTTAACAAATTACAATTGATAATACATTTCCACTTATTTAAAATATTATGTAATATAAGCAACATAAATAAATTCTATATCTAAAATCTACATGCGTAATATACACCATGAAGCGAATAAAGAAGCAAAATGCTCCGCTATTATGCGGATGTCACGGTGGACGGTCTGTAACACTGAGTAAGGTTAGGCTTGGCCTATTGCAAACGTAAGCTCGTGATTTTGAGGTGCTGCGAATAAGTGTTTGACAGGGAAAGTGTCGACCTGTAAAAACTATTCATGCTTCCAGCACGTTTTCCAGCAGGGACAGTTTACGCAAGAAGCGACTGGAGTGGATAAAACGATTTGTCGGAACGATTGGTTGAAAACGCCAAGGGATTATATCAGGCTTCCTTGCCCTGCTGTTTTCCCTCTTTTTTTTGTCGGTCAACTTTCAGAAAAATTACGTGCCCCGGATTGAACCCGTTGCTTGATTGATCAGGAGTTTTAGAATGATGAAACGTCTTGCCCTTTGTCTGTTTGTCTTGGTCGTTATGGCCCCTTTTGCCTGGGCTGCCCGCGCTCCGGTGGATAACCTCTCCAAAAATCCGTATGTTTCCGCCCTGGTGATTGATGCGGATACCGGAAAAACCCTGTTTGCCGAAAATGCCGAGGCCAAGGTTTATCCTGCCAGCGTGCTCAAGTTGATGGATCTGTATGTCATCCTTGACCGGATCGAGCAGGGCAAATTGAAACTCGACGAGATGGTCCAGGTCACCCCGGAAGCCTCCAAGACCGGCGGCTCGCAGGTCTATCTGGATCCCAAGGAACAATTCTCGGTGGAGGATCTTATCTATGCCTTGATGGTTCAGTCGGCCAACGATGCGGCGGTTGCGCTCGCCACCCATATCGCCGGCTCTAAGGAAGGGTTTGTCGCCTTGATGAATCAGAAAGCGCAGGAACTGGGGATGAAGAGTTCCAGCTTTCATTCCGTGCATGGCCTGCCACCTTCCGAAGGACAGTTGCCGGATGTTACCACTGCCCGCGATCTTGCCCTTCTCTGCCGCGAACTGGCCAAACGGCCGGAGGCTTTGAAGTACACCGGGACCGCGAGTAAAGGGTTTCGCGAAGATAAATTCATGATGCACAACCACAACAAGCTCCTAGGCCAGGTGGCAGGTTGTGACGGATTCAAGACCGGTTATTATCAGGCGGCCGGTTTTTCCATCGCCGCAACCGCAAGAAAAGGCGGCGTGCGCATTATTGCATTGGTTTTGGGTAGCAAGGATCGTAAGGTCCGCGATGCTAAAGCTACCGAATTGCTGGCCAAGGGGTTTACTATTGTCCCGCCGAAACCTGAATTGCTGGCAGCAGACGCCGCCCAGCGGCAGGTAGCCTCCGCAGTTGGCGCCGGCAAGGCAGGGGCGCCCACCTCCACTGCCAAGACCACCACCGGAGCCAAAGTGGAGGGCGCCGTTGCCGAACAATCCTCTGAAACCGCGGCCGCGCCTAAAGGCGACGACGGCGGCTGGGGTAAGTTTTTTATCGGCTTGGGGGTCGGTCTCGGGGTCTTCCTCGTCATCTTCCTGGTGGCCGGCTTCCTGATGAAAAGGCGCGGCAGGGTTCATTCCAAATACAAGAATCGTTCCTGAGTCAAGTGTTGCCGGCGGATGAGTAAATCCACCGGGCAGCAGGTCCTGCGATCAAAGGTCCATTGCCGGGTACACCGGGAATGGATCTTTTTTTTTGCGATATGAAATGATAAAAACTGGTCATTACGGAATTATTTTCTTATACATCAAACGATAGGTGGCGTTCAGCTTGCGGTGGGCTGCAAGCGATTCAGACGGAAGACAGTCTTTTGGGGCCTGGTTTTGCCGATGGAGGAAAGGAGCGCCCAGTGCCATTTTTTATTGACAGAGATGGTCTGGTGTATTTCGATCAACGTGCGGAAAAATCAGCGATTCAAGACATCCGATCGCGACGACGGATACGCTGTTGAGTCTGTCGTACGGATTCGACAACCTACGAGATTTATCAAACCTAAGGCAAAGGCTGAACAATGGTTGATGATACAGAGCATAATGAAGAAGATGTCCTGATTGAAGAATGCGGGGTCTGCGGTGGAGACATCATAATAGACAGCTACTGCGAGGAAGAGGATATCGTTTACTGCAATGACTGCGAAGCGGAGTATTTGATTCGTTCCGTCGACCCTATCCGTCTGAAATTGCTCGATGATGACATCGATAGCGATGTCGACGATGAGGACGACTCTTACGATAAAGAATATGATTGATTAACACCGACCGGGCCGTGTCAATCTTTCAGACCGGCTGCTATCACTAATCTTTGCTCCTAAAGGTGTTGACGAATGAACTTTCTTAATCTGCCTTTAAAAAAGCCCGTCTATAGTCAGGCTAAAGCGGTTATCTTGCCTATTCCCTATGGCGGGACCAGTCGTGCCGATCTGGGCATGGATAAGGGGCCCGAGGCAATTCTCAAGGCTTCCCAACTTCTTTCCGCCTATGATGTGGAAACCAATACTGATGTCGGTGAACTGAGTATACTTACTCTGGATCCTCTGGTCTGTCCGCAGAACCCGCTGGAAGCCGTGGAAGAAGTGTGCAGTCAGGCAGGCCAGCATTTCAAGAAAGGCAAACTGGTCGCCGGTATTGGCGGCAGTCATCTTATAAGCCTGGGAATGGTCCGAGCAGCGCTTGAGCAATACGACAATTTGAGTGTTCTCCATCTGGGAGCTCACCCCCATCTGGTCGATGGCGACAGCCCCGCCTGCGACGATGCCAACGTCATGCTGCGCGTTCAGGAAAAATGCGCGGTGTCCCATATCGGCATCCGCAGCATGACCAAGGCTGAGCGGGGCAAAATCCATCTCGACAACCTGGTTTTTGCCCGTGATATCTACAACAACGGCCTTAATGCTGCAGCGGACGCCATCGATCTGCTGAGCGACAAGGTCTATATCGCCATTCACCTCGATGTGCTCGACCCTGCCTGTATGCCCACTGTCAGCCGACCGGAACCCGGTGGGCTGGACTGGTACACCTTGAACGCCCTGATTCGGATAGTGGCCAGGGAAAAATCCATTGCCGGTTTTGACATCACCGGGCTTGTTCCCCAAAAAGAAGGGATGCATGCCCAGTTGCTGGCGGCAAAATTGGTATATAAAACCCTGATCTGCATCATGCAGAACAGCCTTTAATTCCTAAAGTCACCACGGGTAGGCGGCGGCATAAATAATGAGCCGCCGTCATCCCGCCAACTTCCCACCCTCTTAAATTCCTTCTGTTTGCTCAAGCGCTCCTTTTTTGGGCGGGCGGTTACCTGTCTGCACCTTTTATCCGAACAGCCAAGTCGCGCCCAAGCCGCACTCTGCGTCTCATCAGCGGCTTTGACACCGGCACCTTGTCGCCTCGACAGTCCGAATAAGGTTGCAATCATTTGAAAGAACCGGCAGGTAAAGGTGATTGTAGCCCTTGAAAGAACGCGGGTTTTTTTAGCTTCGATTATTGACCGGTCAGGCTTTGACGTTATTGTGCTGGCCTGGAAGCTTCGTTTGTAAATTTCCGGAATTCTTCGGTGTCTCGTTTGAGGTCGGTGTTTGAGAAGGCATCCTTGGCAAAGAGTGCGTCGAGCAGTTTGTTGACCAGTACGTTTCGCTTTTTAATTTCATGCTTCATGAAAGCGAGTTCAGAGGCAACTTCCAGCCGGCCTTTGGGATGCGCGAATCTTTCAATATCTCTGGTTATAGAGTCATGGACAATTTCGTTGCGAATTTTAAGGCCTGACTCAAGATAGTCACTCAAGTCCGCGGGAATATCAATGCGCTTGCGAAGAGCGTTGATCAACTGACCCAACGTCTCATTCGAGTAGGAGTCCAGTGATGCGCCAAACGCGTCTTCTGCTCCATCGGCTTTATCGTGCGCTAACTGGGCATTGAGAAAACGCAAATTAACTTCAAGCGACTGGCAGGTGAACAATGCTTTGCCCA
>JAFLKR010000006.1 GCA_019163135.1 Desulfobulbaceae bacterium
CCGGGAGGGGGTTCGGTTCCTTGTCGACGAACAGCAACAGGCGGTGATCGCCAGTGCTCCCGTTATTTTTAAAGGCCGTTATCAGGGTGCCGTGGTTATGTCCGGCAACCTGGACCAGTTGTCACGCTTGCTCAATGCAGAGCCTGGGGATGAAAACCATCACAAACACGAGGAAATTCTGGTGTCCGCCGACGGCTTCAGCCTGATGGCGAAGGGCAGTACCGTAACTTTGCAACGTGCTTTTGCCCAACATCTCGCTCAACTTCCGGAAAATGTCCTGGTTCGGCTCGTCGATGTTCCAGGGTCGTCTCCGGATCAGGCTGGTCGCCTCGCCCTGCGCACCGCCGTGCAGGGAACACCGCTTTTTCTGGTCTCCCTGATTGACCTGAAAGGGGTATATGGCCATCTGATTTCACGGGTCTACCTGTACACCTTCGGAATTTTTCCATTTTTGCTTTTCTTTGGGGTCGTCGTCCTGGAACGGCAGCGGCAAAATGCCGAGAAACTCCAGAGCGATAATACCGTCCTCGCCAATGAAATTGCCCGGCGTACCGTTTTGGAACAGGAACTGCGCGAGAAGACCGATCGCCTCGAACAGTTGGCTGTGGAGTTCGAAATGATCGCGCTTCGTGCTGAAGATGCCTCGATGGCCAAATCGCAATTTCTTGCCAACATGAGCCACGAACTTCGCACGCCGATGAATGCTATCATCGGCATGTCGTATCTGGTGCTCCAGAGCGAACTTTCCGCCAAACAGAGGGAGCAGCTCATCTATCTCAACAACGCCGCCGAATCGCTGTTGGCCAACATCAACGATATTCTCGATTTTTCAAATGTTGAAGCCGGAAAGATGACTCTGGAGCAGGCGCCCTTCGTCCTCAAAGATGAACTCGATGAGGTCATCGGACTGTTCAAGCCGAAATGGGAAGAGAAGTGGCTGGAATTTCGTTATGAGCAACAGGATCAGGTGTTGGCGGAGGACGCGCCGCTGCTCATCGGCGATGGGGCCCGGTTGCGGCAGGTCCTCGCCAACCTGTTCTCCAATATGGTTAAATTCACCGAAAATGGTTTCTTCCGGCTGGGCGTTTCCTCCTACCCCGCAGAGCAGGCGACTCGAGTGGTCTTCACCCTCCAGGATAGCGGCATCGGGATGAGCAGCGAGCAGATGGCCAAACTTTTTGAGGGGTTCAGCCAGGGGGACGCCTCCAGTACCCGTGAGTACGGCGGCACGGGGCTGGGTTTGGCCATCGCCCATAGGCTGGTAACGCTCATGGGCGGGAAGATCGAGGTGGCAAGCGAACCCGGACAGGGAAGCTGTTTTACGGTGGAAATTCCGTTTGAGATAGCTCCGGCCGATGCGGCTCCGTTCAAGGAGCGCCGAAAAGATTTGTGCGACTTTACCGCACTTGCCGGAGTCAGGGTGCTGCTGGTGGAGGACAATCCGGTTAATCGCCTGCTGGCGTGCGAACTGCTGACCAGGAAAGGCATGGTGATCGACCACGCCGGCGATGGCGGGGAGGCGCTCAATATACTCCGGAGTCTCCCACCGCAAACCTACGGGGCCGTGCTTATGGACCTGGAGATGCCGGTCCTGGATGGGTACGAAGCCACGCGAATTATTCGCAGCGATTCGAAGTTCGACGCACTCCCCGTCATCGCCCTGAGCTCGCATGTGATGCCTGCCGAAAAAGAGCAGTGTCGTCAGATCGGCATGAATGGCTACATCAACAAACCCTTTAACCCGGAACTGCTATGGCGCACTCTCCTGCACGCCATCAGGAAGAACGCGGCTTTTCCGGCCGTGTCATCGTTGCCGCCGGCGTTCGAAGGCATGGCGGTCAATCCTGGAGTGGCTATCGACGGGGTGAATCTTCAGGAAGGCCTGAAAAGAACGGATGGCGACCCGCAGCTTTATGCGAAGGTGGTTGCAGAGATCGTCGGCAATTTTTCTGGGGGTTGTGCTACGCTTCTGGAATTTGCCAGGCAGAAGAATGCCAAAGGCGGTCATGGCTACGCCCATATGCTTCGGGGCATGTTCGGCGCTATCGCGGCGGAGGAGATGGCAAAATCCCTGGCTGTCATCGAAGAGATTTTTCGATCCGGACTGAATCCCCAGGCGCAGATCCTTGCCTTGAACGAAGCCTATGACGCGCTCTTGGATGCTTTGCGAGGGTATCTGCACACGGCGAGTGTCTCAAGTTTCGCAGCGGACGACCAGGCCAGCGAGAGCATGGCAGCGTTTGATCCGGCATGGTTTGAAGCGTTCACCGTCTGCCTTGAAAAAGGTGATTATAAAGCGGTTGAACAATGGGAAAACAATAAAAACACGTTGATTGATCGATATTCTTCCAGAGATATGGAGAGGATCGACCGTGCGCTTCAGAATTTTGATTTTGCGCTTGCCCTTACCACCCTTAAACCCCCAACAAGCTGATGAAACCACTTGTTTTAATTGTCGATGACATGCCTGCCAATCTCAATCTCCTGGCCAACCTGCTCAAGAACGCCTATGAGATCCGGGTGGCGAACAATGGTGCCAAGGCACTGGAACTCGCCCAGGTCGAACCCTTGCCGGATGCAATTCTGTTGGACGTGATGATGCCGAATCTGGACGGCTGGACGGTTTGCGAACAACTCAAATCCATCCCCGCAACCGCCCGTATCCCCATTCTTTTTTTAACGGCCAAAAACAGCATTCAGGATGAAGAGCATGGGCTCAACCTGGGTGCGGTTGATTTCATTTCCAAACCCATCAGCCCGCCTATCGTGCTGGCGCGCCTGCGCACCCATCTGCAAAATCGGGAATATCAGAAGTTTCTGGAAGACAAAACCGGCTGGCTGGAAATGGAGGTGCAGAAAAAACTCAGCCGAATCACTCAGCTTCATGAGGCTTCCATTCTGGTGATGGTTTCGCTGGCCGAATTCAGGGACGAGTGCACCGGATGGCATATCAAGAGGACCCAGGAGTTTGTAAAAACCCTTGCCCTCGAACTGGCCAAACTGCCGCGATTTATAAACGTGTTGACTGCAGACTACATAGAAAAACTCTACAAGTCAGCCCCGCTCCATGACATTGGTAAAATTGCCATACCGGATCATATCCTGCTGAAACCGGGCAAATTGACTGAAGAGGAAATTGAAATAATGAAGAGTCATGCGCCTAGAGGCGCTCAAATGCTGCGGCAGGCACAACAATATACCTCCGAGAGCGATGGTTTTTTCGAGGTGGCCATTGAAATCGCCCAATCGCATCACGAACGATGGGACGGGAAAGGATATCCAGACAATCTTTCCGGCGAGGCCATACCGTTTGCGGCCAGGATTATGGCCGTCGCCGATGTGTACGATGCGCTCACCACCGTCAGGCCCTACAAGTCGGCTTTCAGTCATGAAAAGGCGTGCGAGATGATCAGGCAGGGGGGACCGGGGGGACATTTTGATCCGGTGATAATCACCGCCCTTGAGCACTGTCAATCCAGCTTTGTTGAGATCGCAGCGAGGTGGAGCGACACTCACCCCTAAGGCATAGCCAAGACAGGCACCGGTACATTTTTTGGCGTCAAAAAAACTCAATCTCTCCCGTAGTAAATTTGGTTTCTTCAACCAGTTCGCTTTCAACCCCGACCACTATACGGGTGGGCTCTGATGCGGGCATAGTTATCTTCAAGCGCTACACCGTTTCCAGCAGAAGTGTTCGGAAAATTTCAAGGGTCGGTGAGGCTGAATAACGCTCTAAATGGACCATTTCATATTGCGATGACAGCCCACTATCTTTATCGCAAAGAATGTTCTGGATAATATATTCTACCCGGTGTTAAAATTGATGGAAATCAAGACAAATCCATGAACACAAACCAGAAAATTTAATCAATAGTGGTCTACGGAAGGAGAGGGAATGAGTTCTCAAGTTAACTATTCATCCATCCAACACAAGGAAACGGTGAGGGCTGGTATCCATGCAGGTGCAGAATTAAGTGTAGCCTTTATTTTGATGAATATTCTAGCCGCAACGATTGCCAGCTATGGCCTGTTCGCCAACAGCCCAGCTGTCGTTATCGGTGCCATGATTATCGCAATGTTGCTTGGGCCAATTACCGGAATATCATTGGCCCTTGTGGACAACGATTTGAATTTTTTATGGAAAAGTATCCTGACCCTGCTTGCGGGTGCTTTGGTTGTCATCGCCACAGGTTTTATTATCGGTCTTATCCATAAGGATGTACCGATCTCAAGAGAAATATTGGCCCGAACCGCACCCAATCTGGCTGATCTGGTCATTGCCTTAGCTGGTGGTGCTGCCGGTGCCTACGCAACCGTTTCGCCGCGATTGAGCGTTGCTTTTGTGGGGGTCGCCATTGCCACTGCTCTTGTCCCACCACTTTGTGCGGCAAACATTCTGTTCGCCAGAGGGGAAATGGCGCTGGGATCAGGAGCCTTGCTGTTGACCTTTACCAATATCGTGGCCATACAATTTGCCTCTTCGGTTGTTTTCTGGTTCACAGGATTTCGTGAAATCAGCCGGACTAAGGGGCTCCCTTTTCTGATATTTTTAAAAAACAATGCAGTTAGCGTTGTGATTCTGTGCGTGCTGGCCTTTATTTTGACAGATAGCCTGCACGAGATCCTGGCCAAGAGGTTATATGAATCAGCCACCCAGGCCACACTCTTCAAGGAGATCGACAGTTCTGTTGGCAATCATTTAGTCGAGGTTCGTTTTGAAGAGACGGTAAAAGACAAAAATATCATCAGAGCGGTTGTTCGTGGCCCGAATCCGCCAACCGGTGCCCAAGTCGCTACGCTAGAATCAAAATTGCCCGCCACTCCGAAAGGCAAATCGGCTGAACTGAGAATCCGATTTGTTCCGACGATTATAATCACCAAGGAAGGGCAGGTTCTGAAAGATGCCGATTTTACCTTGGGTGAATAACAAAATTGTCGATAAATTTTTCTTGCAAAACTATCTCATGCGATACTTATTTTGCCCTACCATCAGATAGTTCAAGCGGAATACCCTCAGACCTTTTTACAAAAACCTTTCAAAAAAATAGATGTGCAGAGAGCCCTTGAAATGGTTCTTAAGGCATAGTCGTCAGGAGTTGATCCACAGGGAGATCGCTGAAGCCTGCCTGAAGGCTTGGTCACGTCTTTTTATCGTATTTACGTTGTTATATCGCAAACCCAGGTTGAGGGGCGTTAGTTGCTGCCGCCTGGAACCGGTTCGGTTGTATGTAGGTCACCGCCTAGAGCCTTGGCGAGGGTGATGTAATTTTGCAATTGGCTTAATCGGTTCACAGTGAGCAAGATTTCCGCCTGACGCCGGTTTTCCTGGGCATCGAGCCAGAATTTGAGGGGACTGCCGCCGGCCTGATAGCGGATTCGGTACAACTCCTCGGATTGTTTTGAGGTCCGGAGCGTCAGTTCCAGTTTTTCCGCCTGGAGCCGGAGTTGTCGCCGGGCCGAGAGGCTGTTTTCTACATCGCTCAAGGCATTATAAAGGGTCTGGCGAAAGGTGAGGATGGCTTGTTCATATTCGGTCTCAGAGATCTTGATAGTTCGCTGCATATCCCGCCATTGCACAAAGGGCAGGGCCAGGTCCGCAGCCAGAGCGGCGACGGGATTATTCAACAGTCGGGCAAGGTCTTCGCTGCTGTCGCCCAGGGAGCCGGTCAGGTTGATCGAGGGATAAAAACTGGCGCGGGTGGCGTCGGTGTTGGCCAGGGCGACGCGCAAACGGGCCTCGGCGGCGCGCAGGTCGGGGCGCCGTTGCAGCAGTTGAGCGGGCAGCCCCGCTGCCACCTCAGGCATTCCGGCGTTGGCTAGATCTTGTGGTTCCTTCGTCAGCAGGGGTTTAGGGGGGCCGTCGAAAAGGATTGCCAGGGCATTGCGCGCCTCCACTCGTTGCTGCACCAGATTGGTCTGGTTGGCCTCCTGGCTGGCCAGATTGCGCTCAGCCTCCAGGATGTCGAGGGTGGAGGCCGCTCCCGCCGCTTTCTGCAGCTGCACCAGTTCGAGGGTGCGCCGGGCATAATCAATGCTGGCCTGCGAGAGGGTGACCCGCTGGTTGAGATAAGCGATCTGCCAGTAGAGCGAAGCGGTGGTGCCGATCAGGGCCAGAGCGGTGCTGGCTCGATCTTCATCGGTGGCTTGCGCGGACCAGCGGGCGGCGTCAGAGGTGCTTCCTAACTTTCCCCAGAGATCAATTTCGTAGCTGACCGCACCGGAGGCAGCAAAATTACGGGTTTCATTGCTCGCCGAGCCCAGGTTGCGACTGATGCCGGTGCTGGCTTGCACGGTGACGCTGGGCAATTGGTCGCTGTCTGCCAGTTCCGCCTGCAGTTGAGCCCGACGAACCAGGATGGTGGCCGCCGCCAGATCGTTGTTGCGCTGCAAGGCCTCGGTCACCAAGCGGTTGAGCACCGGATCGCCAAAAGCCTCCCACCAGCGCTCTTGCAACGGGGTTCCCGCAGCGGACTGCTGTCCCCAGGCGGGCGGCAGGGTGACGGCGGGCGTTTGGTACGGAGTCTTGACCTGGGTCGCACATCCAGTCAGGAGCAGGACCAGCAGCAACGGACAAAGACGAAAAAAGGATGACAGAATATGCATAATCTTATTCTCGCGCCAGGGCGGCCACCGGATCCAGACGGGCGGCGTTGCGGGCTGGCAGAAAACCGAAAAGGATGCCGATACCGGTGGAACAGAGAAAGGCGCTGATGATGGCCGCGGTGGAGTAGATCAGTTTGAAATCGCTGCCGGAAAGCGAGACCGCCGCGCCGACGCCCAGGGCCAGGCCGACCCCAAGCAGGCCGCCGAGCAGGCAGACCAGTATAGCCTCGATCAGGAATTGCTGCATGATATCGCCGTGCCGTGCGCCCACCGCCATGCGCACCCCGATTTCCTGGGTGCGCTCGGTCACCGAGACCAGCATGATATTCATCACCCCGATACCGCCGACCAGCAGGGAGATCAGGGCGATGGACGAGATCAGCAGGGTCATGGTCTGGGTGGTTTTTTCAATGGTCTGGCGGATGGCGTCCAGGTTGGAAACAAAAAAATCCTTGGTGCCGTGGCGCTGGGTCAGGAGTTTGACGATGCTCTGTTCGGCAACGGTGCTCTGCACGCTGTCCGCAACCCGCACGGTAATCGACCGCAGGTATTGCTGACCGGTCAGCCGCCCCATGGCCGTGGTGTAGGGCACCCAGACGTTGAGGCTGTCGGTGTCGCCGAAACTGGTATCTTTTTTCTTGGTGATCCCGATTACCCGGCAGGGCACCTTACCGAGCATGATCACTTCACCAAGGGTTTTATCGCTGGCCTCGCCGAACAGGGCGCGACGGGTGTTCTGGTCAATGATCACCTCCTGGCCGCTGGCGCGCACGCTTTCGCGATCAAATAGCCGGCCTTCGGCCAGTTCCATCCCCCGGACTCGGAAGTAGGTCTCGCCAACCCCATTGACCTGGGCCGTGACGCTGATGCTGCGGTACTGCAGGGTCAGCGATTTGGTGACCAAGGGGGTGACCGTGTCGACATAGGGCTGCATGGCCAAGGCATCCGCGTCCCGGGGCAGCAACGTGCGGACCCTGCCAGAGCGCATGTCGCCCCAATCTTTCCCCGGATACACGCTGACGGTGTTGGTGCCCATTGAACTGATATCCCGGAGGATTCGTTGCCGCGATCCTTCCCCGAGTGCCACCACTGAAACCACCGAGGCGATGCCGATAATGATGCCGAGCATGGTCAGCAGGGTCCGCAGCCGGTGCGAGGCCATGGCCAGCAGGGCCATGTGGAAGGCTTCGACGAACCGGTCCCATTGGGCGCGCCAGGGAGGGGAAGCGCTGGCGGCGGCGTGGAGGAGGGGGGGGGGCGGTCCGGGCTCACGGGTGCGCCGGTCTTTGATAATGGCGCCGTCGCGGAGCTCGATGATTCGGTTGGCATGCTCGGCCACCTGCCGGTCGTGGGAGACCAGGATAATGGTGTGGCCGTCGGCGTTGAGCTCGCGCAGGATCTTCATCACCTCTTTGCCGCTGGCCGTATCCAGCGCGCCGGTGGGCTCGTCGGCAAGGATGACGGTGCCGCCGTTCATCAGGGCGCGGGCGATGGAAACCCGTTGCTGCTGGCCGCCGGAGAGCTGACCGGGGGCGTGTGCCAGGCGGTCGGCCATGCCCAGGCGGTCGAGCAGGGCGGTGGCCCGCTGCTGGCGGGCTTTGCGATCAAGTCCGGCATAGATGGCCGGAATTTCGACATTGGCCAGGGCGTTGAGGTTGGCCAGCAGATGGTAGCGCTGGAAGATGAAACCGAAATGTTCGCGGCGGAGATAGGCGAGTTCGTCGGGCTCCATCTGGCCGGTTTCCTGGCCATCCATCCGGTAGCTGCCCCGGCTGGGCCGATCCAGGCAGCCGATGATATTCATCAGCGTCGACTTGCCGGAACCGGAGGTGCCGACAATGGCCACCATTTCACCGGCGTTGATGCACAGGTCGATGTCTTGCAACACCGTCAGCATCCCTTCGCCCGAAGGGTAATCGCGGCAGACTCCTTTGAGTTCGATCAGCGGCGTATCCATTAGAACATTCTGGGCATCGGGGACCGTCGTTTCGGGGTGGCGCTTTGAGCGGTGGCGCCGCCCATCTGCTCGCCGATCACCACCTGCTGCCCCTCGCTCAATCCTTCCAGAATCTCGGCCTGGACGTTGTTGTTAAGGCCGATCAGGACCTGCTGTTCCTCGACCTTACCCGGAGCGGTTTCCACCCGGACCGCATAGCGTCCCTCCTTGGACTTATTGCCCAAGGCGGCGGCGGGCACCACCAGAACATTTTTGGCCTCGGACAGGACAATATTCACCTGGGTGGTCATGGAGATGCGCAATTTGCCGTCATTGTTGGGAACATCGAGGATGCCCATATAATAGATGGCGGTAGTGGCGGTAGTGGCGGTGGTGCTGGAACTCTCTTTGGCAATCGATTCCGGTGCCGGTTCGATCGCTATCAGTTCGGCGGGATAGCGGCTGTCCGGTTCGCCGAGAATGGTGAAGAAAACCCGC
>JAFLKR010000203.1 GCA_019163135.1 Desulfobulbaceae bacterium
TTCAGGGCGATAAATCCTTTGCTGATAATGCCGTCGTCATAGGCTTTTCGAATGATGTCCATGGAATGGGCCGGGTGCAGATCGCAGAGCGTTGCGGTCAGGTTGCCCCAGAAATGGGATTCCCTCGCAGCCTCCTCGCCTGAAAAAAGTCCCTCACAAAACTCGACCACCTCGTCGCGTTTTAAAGGATCGAAGGCCACCACATAGGATAGGGCTTCCATCGCCGCGCAGCGCACATACTGATCGACCTCGCGGTTGACAATCAACGCCTTGATCGCCTCGACCGAACCGTTACAGGTCCGGAAGAGCATGGTGGGCAGGGTCTCGGTGGTGGTGTCGCCCCAAAGGTCCACCAACTGCTCCTCGACCAGGGAGAAGGCCCGGATAAGAGGCAGATGAGCGGTCGGCTCACGGAAATGGGAGAGCAGTAAGGCAGCATAGACGTGCCCGTTGTGCTCCTCCATCGCGTACCGGAGCGGGTTTTCGGCAACGGTTTCCAGAATGCGGAGCAGGTGCGGGGTGATCTCCTCCTGCCGGGTCAGAGCCTCCTCTACCTCGGCTCGCAGGTAGGTGTTGCTCAACTGGTCAAACTGGAAAAGGAGCTGTTGAATCTCTGGTGCACTCATGCCGGTATGCCTCTAAAGGGAAGGAGATGGGGAAGGATGATAAAAGCAGCGACACTCTATAAGCTTTTAGCGCCGCCGTCAATTCAAGGTTTTCCCGTGGACTGCCAGAAAGGAGATGATGGGGAACGATTCGGTTCTGTCAGGGGCCGGTTGACCCGTGCTGAGTGTTGAGCCAAAGGCCGGCGGGGGTGTTGACGGCCTGGATGCCCAGGGGCAGGAGGAGTTGGAAGAGCGGTCGGCCGAAATAGAAGAGTTCCAGGGCTACGGACAGCTGAAAGGTGGTGGCGGTCCGGGAACGAAAGGCGAGGTCGAGGTTGACTGCCTCCAGCAGGCTGGCCAGGAATTCCACCCGGGTGGCCATCGGTTCAAAATCCTGGCTGATGGTCTGCATATCGGGACAGGGGCTCTGTTGCTGGTGTTTGAGGATGATCGCCAGGATGGGGTCGTTGTGGTCGATGCAGTCAAACCGGGTCAGCAGGTCCTGTCCGGCTATGTCCAACAGTGGCCCGGTGTCCGTGCAGTCAAGCAGGCCGCAGGCCAAGGGGCGGTCCGCATACCGTAGGCAACCTCGCGCGGTTTCGTCATAAAAGGTGCAGCACCAGGTGCCGTCCCGTCCCTGGAGTTTGAGAAATTCATGGACAACCGTGGTGGCGGTGGTGGCCAGCGGCTGGAAGGCCAGTTCGCCCAGATTGACGGTGATCAGATCGTCGAGGCGCAACCGGCCCGAACGGACGAGTTCCAAATCCCCGCCGTGCAGGGCTGGACCGCCCTGTTGACAGCAGGCCCCGCAGCGTTTGCACCCCGTAGGGGCGCTCAAGGTAAGATATCCAGGTTGTCGCCCTGGCGGAGGATGCCGGGCACAATGACTTTGGTGAAGATTCCTTCGCGCGGCATGATGCAGTCGCCGACCTGTTTGAAAATGGCGCAGCCGTGATGACATTTTTTGCCGATCTGGGTCACTTCGAGCACCACCTCACCGTTGCCCATTCGGGTGCCGAGCGGCAACTTGGCCAACTCGATCCCTTCGGTGGTGATGTTTTCGGCAAAGGCGCCGGGGTTGAGTTCCAGGCCTTTGGCCCGCATGAAATCGATGGACTCCTCGGCCAGCAGACTGACCTGACGGTGCCAGTCGGCAGCGTGGGCATCGCCGACCATGCCGTGATCGACCCGGAGTTCAATGCGCTCCACTGGTTCCTTGTTGACGCCTTTTTCCCGGCTGATATTCAGTGAAATAATTTTTCCCATGTTGTTCGTTTACTCGTAAGTGGTTTGTCTGTACGTTGCAACCCAAGTGCAGTGCAACAAAATCAGGGAAATGACATGGCATATAGTCTCGTATTCCCGGATTACGCTAGGGCTCCATCCGGTCTACCCGCCAAGCAAAAGCTCAGCCGAAGCGAGCGAAGCTGGTGTCGGATGCACACCTTGTTAGCAAGTTTTACTCTCGCCAATGCCGGGGTTGATCTAAAACCCCGGCACACTGAATTCTACCCTGAATATTACCGATCACACCTGGCCGCAACTCCTGCACCATCCAGGCATCTGCGTGCTCCGAAGGAATTGGATAAGGAGCAGCAAAACCGAGCGCTCCCGCCGGCTGAAACCCAAACTTTGCATAGTAGCCGGGATGACCAAGCACGAAGACCAAGTCCACTCCCGTCTCTGCTAGCTGTTTGAGTCCCTCTGAGATCAATGCTTCCCCGATACCTCCATCTTGAAACTCGCTCATGACTGCCAGCGGAGCGAGAATTCGAACCGAAACATCTTGCTGTTCGTGGTGGAGCGTTGCTCTGGTAAAGAGGATATGGGCTACGATTGTATTCTCTTTTTCTGCGGCCAGCGAGAGCAGAGGTTTTGCTGTTTCATCGCCGAGCAGACCATTAACCAGTTCTACGATCTCTTGGCCTTGCGCCTGTCCAAAAGCACTCATGTGTATGTCGCTGATTGCCGAGCGATCAGAATCTGTGGTTCGTCTTATCTTCAACATACCATCCTCATTGAATCTGCCAACCAGCCTGCTAAGCTAACAAATCCGTACTTAGATACCGCTCGCCCGTATCCGGCAAGATCACCACGATCCGTTTTCCTTGAAATTCGGCTCTCTCGGCCAATCGCAGGGCTCCAGCCAGGGCCGCGCCGCAGGAAATGCCGCAGAGTATACCCTCGGTCCGGGCCAGGGTTTGTGCTTGGCGGATGGCCTCTTCGTTGTCCACCGTCATAATCTCATCGATCACCGACCGGTCGAGATTGTCCGGGACAAAACCGGCGCCGATGCCCTGGATCTTGTGGGGTCCGGGTGCGCCGCCAGAGAGGACCGGTGAGGCCGCCGGTTCAACGGCCACGATATGCAGGGCAGGGTTGCGTTCCTTGAGATAGCCTCCGGCACCGCTGATGGTGCCGCCGGTGCCCACGCCAGCAACAAAGGCGTCGATTCGCCCCTCGCATTGCTGCCAGATCTCCGGACCGGTGGTCCGACGGTGCATGGCCGGGTTGGCGGGATTGGCGAACTGATCCGGCATCCAGGCCCCGGTCATCTGCTGCTGGATCTCCCGCGCCCTGGCGATAGCCCCCTTCATGCCCTCCGCGGCAGGCGTCAACACCAATTCCGCCCCCAAATGAATCAGCAGTTTGCGCCGTTCGATGCTCATACTTTCCGGCATGGTGAGGATCAGATGGTAACCCCGGCTGGCGCTGACAAAGGCCAGGCCGATGCCGGTGTTGCCGCTGGTGGGCTCAACAATGGTGCCGCCAGGTTGAAGGATGCCCCGCTGTTGGGCGTCGTCGACCATGGCCACGGCCACCCGGTCCTTGATGCTGCCCAGTGGGTTCATCGATTCCACCTTGGCCAGCAGCTCAGTGCCGGTTGCCAATCGCTGCAGGCGAACCAGCGGGGTGAAGCCGACAGCCTTGGTCAAATCAGCACAGATGGTTGTGTTCATAACTTCCCTCCCTGTTCCCGGCCGATATAGACCAGTTTCGGCTGTTCTACCATCACCCGGGTGTCCGGGCCCACCGATTCAGTCAGCCAGACGTTGCCGCCAATGATCGAGCGGGTCCCGACTACGGTGGCCCCGCCGAGGATGGTGGCATTCGAATAAATAATGACATCATCCTCAATGGTGGGGTGTCGTTTGACGTGGCGCAGCCGTTCACCGGCATCCCTGGGCAGGGACAGGGCACCAAGGGTGACGCCCTGATAGAGCCGCACCCGGTCGCCAATGGTGGTGGTGGCGCCGATAACCACCCCGGCCCCGTGGTCGATGAAGAATTGGGCGCCGATGGTGGCCTCGGGGTTGATGTCGATGGCGGTGCGGTGGTAGGCGTGTTCGCTCATGATCCGTGGAATCAGCGGCACGCCCAGCTGGTGGAGCCGATGGGCCAGGCGATAGACGATGGTGGCGAACAATCCGGGATAGCTGAAGATGACTTCGTCGGAATTGTTAGCAGCCGGATCGCCGGTGAGGGTGGCTTGGATGTCTGATTCCAGCAGGTTGCGGATGTCCGGCAGACTGTCGATCAGGGCCGCGGCGATTTCATAGCTGCGTTCGCCGCATTGGGTGCACAGCTGGTCGTGGCGAAAACAGTCGTGGCGGATGGCGCTGCTGATCTGAGCGGCCAGACTTTCATAGAGCAGGCTGACCTGCTGGCCCAGATGATATTCAAGATTTTCGGGCCGGAGAATGACGCCTGAGAAAAATCCGGGGAACAGGATGCGCTGCAGCTGTTCGATCAGATCGATCACCTCGCTCTTCGAGGGAATTGGCACCGGCTCGATATGGCTGGCCCAGCGGCCGCTCTTGAATCCCTTGCTCAGGCTGGCGACCACCGCGGGGATTGGATTGCGCACTGCATTTGCCGAGACCGCCTCGCTGCTGCAACTGCCGGCCAATACTTCTTTCTGTCCCATAGGGAGTACTTCCTTAAAAAAAGGGTTCACTGAACACGCTCCAGCATCATGATGCCGTAGGTCGCGCGGAGGTTTTTGAAATATCTGACAATATGGCCCTTGTAATCGTGATGATGGGTGTTGATCGCCACTTCCCGCACCGTGCGGACCCCGAAAATCCGTAGAAACCGCTTGAAATCCTTGATCGAGATCACCCGGATATTGGGGGTGTTGTACCACTCATAGGGCAGTTGGTCGGTGATCGGGGCCATGCCGGTGCACAGGATCTGCAGGCGCGCGGACCAGTGGGCGAAGTTGGGAAAACTGACGATTACCCGTTTGCCGATCCAGAGGAGATCGATGAGCAGTTCCTTGGGGTCCTGGATTTGCTGCAGGGTCTGACTGAGCACTACCACATCGAAGCGACCCTCCGGGTAGTCGCAAACCTCCTTGCGGAAATCGCCCTGGAGTACGGTCAAACCGCGTTCGATGCAGCGGGCGACCTTTTCCTCGGCAAGCTCGATGCCGGTGCCATGAACCTGTTTATGCTTTTTGAGATATTCCAGCAGATCGCCGTTGCCGCAGCCCAGATCCAGCACCTTGGCCCCCGGTTCAATCCAGGAGGCGATGACCTGGAGATCAAAGCGCACGGACCCCAAATCCTGATTATAGACAGTGCTCATGGTAGACCCGATCAAGAAAACCACTGATTAAACCGTCCAATCGTTTGTTCGGTAGGAGGAAGGCGTCGTGCCCGCATTGGGCTTCGATCTCGCAAAAGCTGACATCGCTGCCGTTCTTTTTCAGGGCGGAAACGATCCCCCGGGACTGATAGGTGGGGTAGAGCCAGTCCGAGGTAAACGAGATCACCAGGAACGAAACATCGGCCAGGGCGTCGTTGATCAGCAGGTTGCGGCCGTCGCGTTCCAGGTCAAAGTAATCGGCCGCCTTGGTGATGAAGAGCAGGGAGTTGGCGTCAAAGCGGGTGACGAATTTTTTGCCCTGGTGATGGAGGTAGCTTTCCACCTGGAAATCGCCGGTAAAATCAAAGGACAGGGCGCTGCGATGGAGGCGGCGGCCGAATTTCTCCCGCATCGATTCGTCGGAGAGGTAAGTGACGTGCCCAATCATCCGGGCCACCGCCAGACCGTGCGACGGGCCGGTCCCCTCGTAATAGTCGCCGTTGTTCCATTCCGGGTCGGCCATGATCGCCTGGCGAGCGACCTCATTGAAGGCGATAGCCTGGGCCGAGTGGCGGGTAGTGGTGGCGAGCGGAATGGCCGAGACCACCATCTCCGGGTAATCGGCGCACCAGCGCAGGACCTGCATGCCGCCCACCGAGCCGCCGACCAGCGACATCAGCTTAGTGATCCCCAGATGATCGATCAGGTGTTTCTGGGCATTGATCATGTCCGTGAGGGTCACCATCGGAAAAGTCAGGCCGTAGGGCTTGCCGGTTTCCGGGTTAAGGGACGAGGGGCCGGTGGAGCCGGCGCAGCCGCCGAGGATGTTGGAGCAGATCACGAAATAGCGGTCGGTGTCGATGGGTTTACCCGGCCCGACCATGTTGTCCCACCAGCCGGGGCGTTCATCGTCTTGGTGCAGGAATCCCGCCACATGGGAGTCGCCGGAAAAGGCATGGAGGATGAGAATGGCATTGGTCCGGTCGGCGTTGAGTTCGCCCAGGGTCTCGTAGGCCAGGGTAATCGGCCCCAAGCGGGTGCCGCAGTCCAGCGCCATCTCGTGCGGCGGCTGGGCAAAGGTGAACGTTTTGCGCTCAACCAGCAGGGGCTTGGCGGCGACACCGTCAACGCTGGTCATCGCTGTCCAGCTCCTTGCACTTCTTGTTCGGCCACGGATTTGATACCACAAAGTGGGAGTGATTCTGGGGGCAGAAAATGCGTTTCATGGGTGCAGTTATAAGCACAGGCAGGGGGATTCGCTATAAGAAAGTACGCCGGGATGCAAATGATTGCTAGCGTCCCGGCGGTAGGTGCGTCAGTGATCCGAGGGGAAGATGTCGCGAAATCCGGTGTAGTAGGAAAGGGTGGTGACGGCCATTGCCGGCAGGCCAGCTAGTGGGATCAGCAGGATGAAGAGAAAGATCATGGCCATGCTGTTTCCTGAACTGAAAGCTCCCACGCCACCTGCCGCCACCCCAAAGAATATTGACCCCGCGACTCCGAGCAGGAAAAAGAGAAGGCCATACACCAAAAAGGCCAGCCAGTTTGTCAGCGTGGCCCTCAGGCTGAGCTTGAGGCTGTCCCAAGCCGAGAGGTCCTCCAACGCTACCAAGCAGGGAGCAAACCAGAAAGCCATAATGACCGGTGTAATGAGCAGAAGAACCACGAGGGTTCCGAGCAGCATTGCTGGCGAATTCCGTCCAACCATAGCTGCGGTCTGCTGTGCATCTCCGCCTATCATCGGACCCCAAAATCCTACGCCGACAAAAAGAAACATGAGGGCGCCGAGGAGGAAAAAGCAGAGGAGAGAGAAGAATCCGATCAGAAGCAGCTGGTTGCGGTTGCGCGAGAATCCCTGGAAAAGGGTTGTTATTTGAAAATCGTCGTCTTGGCTTTGCAGCTGAGCCGCAACCATCAACCCACCGGTCAAGACAGGACCAACCAGGCACGAAAGCAGGCTGCCCAAATACGGAATCATGGCAAGAGGGAACAGCACAAGGGCATAGACGAGTAGTATTCCCATCCAACGCCATGGCGCCTGCAGGAACATGGCGATCGCTGCTTTGATCCACAACCAGCCGTGTGCTGGCGGCACCTGAATCGGTTGGATATTGTGCGAAAACACCTTGGCGTTATCATTGCGCCGGTTGGAACGGGCAGAAGCCGAGGTACGCTTTTCCTGCTGCTCTTCGGTTCTGCCGGGGCCGCTGGCAGGGAGACTGTTCGAGGTCGGTTCTTGAGGCTTGCTCTCGGAGTTGGGTGAGGGTGGCGGTTGTTCAGCCTCTCGGTGCCTCTCTTCAGCGTTTTTCTCAAGTTCCAATCGGGAGTCATCAGCTGCAGGCGGTTCGATCCGGCAAGGCTGCAGCTCAACCGCCACCCCGATGGCAGTCAGCGCGGCCCGGTATTGCTCCCCCACCTCGGGACTGACGCTCTTTTTGACGATCGTCGGCTGGCCTGCATTCAGCAACCGCTCCACCTTGGCACGGTCCAGGCGGGTCAAGGTCGCCAATTTCTGGGCTGCCGTCTCGAAATCGGTTCCAGGCAGCAATTTCCCGGTCAGTACGACATCGATGGTTTCCATGCAACACTCCTGCATATTGGTGGATTGGTTGCCATGGATCACTCCTGATCATTCCAGGGCGATCCGGCCCAACAGGCCACGGGCATAAAAATAGGCCTGCGGTGTTTGGATAAGCAGGCCAGATGATAGTTTTTTTTTTGGGTGAAAAAGGTATTGCACCCGTTTCCGGCGAGGCGTATTCGTTCGTCCTGGCCATGAAAGAGGATGTGGTTTTGTATGAAATTGATGGGTTAAAGTCAAAGGTTATGATGGGTTGCGGCGAGAATCCTTTCACCGCAAGGTGTTCGAGGAAGTAATTTTTCTTGGTCTTTTACGGGGAGTTCTTTCACGAAGAGGACCCTGCTTGGCCGTGCGGACTGAAAAGCGGTCGACGGTCAAGCAGGGAGGGGTGCGGAGAAGAGTGTTAAGTGTTCTTTCTTAATCCCGGGTCAGCTGCCGGTAGCGGATGCGGTGCGGCTGGTCGGCGTCGGCCCCTTTGCGGCTCTTGTAATCGCGCTCGTAGTCGGAATAGTTGCCCTCGAACCAGACTACCTCGGAGTTGCCCTCAAAGGCCATGATGTGGGTGGCGATCCGGTCGAGAAACCAGCGGTCATGGCTGATGATCACCGCACAACCGGCAAAGTTTTCCAGGGCTTCTTCCAAGGCGCGCATGGTGTTGATGTCGAGATCGTTGGTCGGCTCGTCGAGCAGGAGCACATTGCCGCCCTCCTTGAGCATGCGGGCCAGGTGGACCCGGTTGCGCTGGCCGCCGGAGATTTCACCGACCTTGTTCTGCTGATCGCTGCCGGTGAAGTTGAATTTGGCCACGTAGGCGCGGGCGTTGACCTCGCGGGTGCCAAGCCAGACGGTTTCCTGGCCCTCGGAGATCACCTGGAAGATGGTCTGGTTGGGGTCGAGGCTGTCGCGGCTCTGGTCGACATAGGAGAGCTTGACCGTCTCGCCGATGCGGATGGTGCCCGCGTCCGGTTGTTCCTGGCCGGTGATCATGCGAAAGAGGGTGGTCTTGCCGGCGCCGTTGGGTCCGATAATGCCGACGATGCCGCCGGGCGGCAGGGAAAAATTGAGCTTGTCGATCAGCAGTCGGTCGTCATAGGCCTTGCACAATCCCTCGGCCTCGATCACCAGTTTGCCCAGACGCGGTCCGGGCGGGATGTAGATCTCCATATCGCTGCCGGCCTTCTCGCCCTGCTGGCTGAGCAGGTTTTCATAGGAGGTGATCCGGGC
>JAFLKR010000151.1 GCA_019163135.1 Desulfobulbaceae bacterium
CGGGAAACTGGCAGTACCGCCGTCTGTTCTGGGAGGCCGGAATGATCGGCCAGGCACTCTACCTGGAAGCCGAGGCCGCCGGTCTGCGCGGCACCGGGATCGGTTGTTTTTTTGACGATGCGGTTCATGACCTTTGCGGCTTAACCACCACCCGCTATCAAAGCCTCTATCATTTCACCCTCGGTTTGCCGCATGAGGATCGGCGCTTGCAAACTCTGCCGCCGTATGGGCATCTGCACCGGACCTGATGGCGGTAAGATGATGCTCCAGGCCGGCAACGCGCGCGCTTGCGTAGGTAATTGCCAAAGCGTCTTAACCCTATAGTTTTGAGGAGAACAATCCATGCAGCAAGCCCTTGTGCGGTGTTGTCGTTGCAGTGGAACTGGTGCAGGTCGCTCGCCGACCGGTAACTATTGGTTCAAGCCGATTGGTTCATTGTGCCTGGTACCTGCCAGTCCCTTGCTTGACGCACTTGGCACCAGTAGGTATACAGCCAGTAGACTTTTGAAAAATTTCATCAAGCCATGAATCTGCTGAGTATTGTTCTTCTTCCTTTTTTGGGTGCTTTGCTGCCATCCTTTGCCGTGCGTCGTGGACGCGCCGTCGCTGCATGGACGGCTGCTATCATTACCACCTCTGCCTTGCTGTTCGCCCTGCAACCTTTGATTGCAGTCTTCTGTGGGCGGACGACCGAGGTCAACCGGAGTTGGCTGCCGCAGGCCGGTTTGGATTTCGCGCTGCGCATGGATGGGCTGGCCGCCCTCTTTGTCCTCCTGATCCTGGGCATCGGCCTGCTGGTCATTCTTTATGCCCACTACTACTTGTCGGAGGAGGACTCTGTCGGGCGCTTTTACGGCATCCTCCTGCTGTTTATGGGCTCCATGCTCGGGGTAGTGCTGTCCGATAACCTCTTGCAGCTGCTGGTTTTTTGGGAATTGACCTCACTCAGCTCCTTTCTGCTCATCGGCTTCCGCCATCAGAGCGCCGAGGCCAGACGCGGCGCGGTTATGGCCTTGGTGGTCACCGGGGCGGGGGGGCTGGCCCTGCTGGCCGGTTTTCTCCTTCTGGGATACCTTGCCGGCACCTACCGGATTTCGGTTCTCCTTCATGCCGGTGACCTCGTCCGCGCCCATCCCTTCTATACCCCGACCCTGCTGCTGATCCTGCTCGGGGCCTTCACCAAGTCGGCCCAGTTCCCGTTCCATTTCTGGCTGCCCCGGGCTATGGCTGCACCCACCCCGGTCAGCGCGTACCTCCACTCCGCCACCATGGTCAAAGCCGGCATCTTTCTCCTGGCCCGACTGTTCCCCGTCCTTGCCGGCACCGATCTTTGGTTTTTCACGGTGGGCGGCACCGGCCTCGTCACCCTGGTGTTCGGGGCCTACACCGCCCTGTTCATGCACGATCTCAAGGGGCTGCTGGCCTATTCCACCATCAGCCATCTCGGCCTCATTGTTTTGCTGTTCGGGATCGACACGCCGCTGGCCGCCGTGGCCGGGGTGTTCCACATCATCAATCACGCCACTTTTAAAGCTTCCCTGTTCATGGCTGCCGGGATCATCGAGCATGAGACCGGGACCCGCGACATGCGGTTGATCAACGGACTCTGGCAATACCTGCCGCACACCGCCACCCTAGCTATGGTCGCCGCCGCGGCCATGGCCGGTGTACCGCTGCTCAATGGTTTTCTCTCCAAAGAGATGTTTTTTGCCGAAACCCTGCATCTGGCCGCGCGGGGCTCGCTTCGCGGTCTGCTGCCGGTGGCGGCGACCCTGGCCGGCATCTTTGCCGTGGCCTATTCGTCTCGCTTCATTCATGATGTGTTCTTCAACGGCGAGCCCCGCCGACTGCCAAAATTTCCCCCGCACGAAGCACCCCGGTTCATGCGACTGCCGGTGGTGATTCTGGTCGGCCAGTGTCTGCTGGTCGGCATTTTTCCCACCTTCACCGTGGCGCCGATTCTAGCGCTGGCCGCTGGCGATATGCTGAACGAGCCCTTACCTGATTACAGTCTGGCGATCTGGCACGGTTTCAATACCCCATTGGCCATGAGTCTGGTTGCCCTGATCGGCGGTATTCTGCTGTACAGTCAACGCCAGTGGCTGTTCGCTTTGCATCAACGGGTGTTGCCGCACTTCGATGCCCACCTCCTGTTCCGAAACGGGATGACGCTGGTAACCGAAACGGCCCTCGCCTTCACGATGCGGCTGGCCAATGGCTCTTTGCAGCGTGGCACCGCATTGCTCCTGCTGGTGGCGATGGTTGCGGTCATGTTGCCCTTTCTGGTTGGCGACGCGTCGCTCACCGGTTCGCTGCCGCTCACCCCCGTCGATGGCCTTACCCTGCTCGGAGCCGTGGTGATGATGGCTGCGGCGCTGATCACCGTGCAGTGGCAACGGCAGCGCTTTTCCGCCCTCATCGCCCTCAGCGTAGTGGGACTGATGGTAGCGTTGACCTTTGTCCGTTTTTCCGCCCCCGACCTTGCCCTGACCCAGTTAGCGGTCGAGGTGGTCACCATCCTTCTGCTGCTGCTCGCTCTGTTTTTCCTGCCGCAGCAGGGTTTGGTCGAGTCGTCGCTGCTGCGTCGCGGACGCGATCTGCTTCTGGCCCTGGGAGTTGGTAGTTGCACGGGGCTCCTTACCTGGGGCCTGCTTACCCGCCCTTATGAAACCATCGCCAAATATTACCTGGACAACAGTGTGTCCAAGGGGGGCGGGGCCAATGTGGTCAACGTCATTCTGGTTGATTTTCGCGGCTTCGACACGTTGGGGGAAATTACCGTGCTGGCGATCGCCGCTGTCGGCATCTTTGTTTTGCTGGACACTCTCTGTCTTGATGCAGGCAAGGCTCAGGAGGGGCAGCGCCCCTGGGCCGCAGAACGCCATCCCCTAATTCTGTCCCAGATCAGCCGTCTACTCCTGCCGCTGGCGCTGATGGTCTCGGTGCATCTGTTTCTGCGGGGACACCATGCACCAGGGGGTGGCTTCATCGCCGGTCTGGTCACGGCCGTGGCCTTGATCCTCCAGTATATGGCCAGCGGCATTGCCTGGACGCGTCGGCAGTGGCGATTGCGCTATCATGAGGTGATTGCCTGGGGTGTCTTGATCGCCACCGCCACCGGTGTCGGCAGCTGGCTGTTCGGCCGCCCTTTTCTCACCTCCGCCTTCGGCCATTTCGACCTGCCGCTGGTTGGTGAGCTCGAACTGGCGAGTGTCCTGCTGTTTGATTTGGGCGTCTATCTCGCCGTGGTCGGCGTGGTGATGCTGATCCTCGCCACTCTGGGCAATTTATCCCAGCGGTGTGCAGAAACCCGGGAGTCCGTCTGATGGAACTCCTCGCCTCCCTGACCGTTGCCGTCTTAGTGACCTGCGGGGTCTACCTGGCGCTGCGCGCCCGGACCTTTCCGGTGGCGGTCGGTCTGGCCCTGTTGTCCTATGCGGTCAACCTTTTCCTGTTTTTTACCGGACGTCTGGCGAGCGGTGTTCCGCCCCTGGCCGGCAGGACGGCAGTGGCCGCCGATCCATTGCCGCAGGCCCTGGTGCTCACAGCGATTGTCATCGGTTTCGGCATGACTGCCTTCGTCGTCATTTTGGCACTGCGGGCCCGTGGCGAGTTGGGCAACGACCACGTTGACGGCAGGGGGGGTAAGCCATGAATCATTGGATTATCGTGCCGCTGCTCCTGCCGCTGCTCGCGGGTATGGTCAACCTGCTCCTGGTGCGTCGCGGCCATCGGCCGCAGCGACTAGTCTCTCTCCTTGCCACCGTCGGTCTACTGGGGGTGGAGATACATCTGCTGCGTCTTGCCGATACGGCTGGGATTGCGGTCTATCGGCTGGGCAACTGGGCTGCGCCCTTCGGCATCGTTTTAGTGCTTGATCGCCTCAGCGCCCTCATGCTGCTGACCACCGGTGTGGTCGCCCTGGGTTCGCTCCTCTTTGCCATTAATGGCGATGATCGGCTCGGTCCTGATTTCCATGTGCTGTTTCCGTTGCAGTTGTTTGGCATCAATGGCGCTTTTCTCACCGGCGATCTTTTTAACTTGTTTGTTTTTTTTGAAATCCTGCTGATCGCCTCCTATTGTCTGGCCCTGCATGGCGGCGGGCCAGTGCGGATCCGGGCCGGCCTGCATTATGTGGTGCTTAATCTGATTGGCTCCAGCCTCTTTCTGATCGCGATCGGCACCCTCTATGGGGTCACCGGCACGCTGAATATGGCCGATCTGGCGGTGCAGGTGGTGGCGAGCGCGCCGGAGCAGGCCACGTTGCTGCGCGCCGGAGCTCTGCTCCTCCTGGTGGTGTTCGGGCTCAAGGCGGCATTGCCTCCACTCCATCCCTGGCTGCCGGCCCTGTACAGCGGGGTCGTCGCCCCAGTGGCTGCCCTGTTTGCTATCATGACCAAGGTCGGGGTCTACGCCATCCTCCGCATCTACACTCTGGTCTTTTCCCGCCAGGGTCCGGCACCCGACGTGGCCGCCGACTGGCTTTTACCAATGGCCTTGCTCACGTTGTCTGTCGGTGCAATGGGCGTACTTGCCAGTCGTAGGCTGCGGGTGCTCGTTGCTTATCTGGTAGTGGTTTCAGTGGGAACCCTGCTGACCGGCATCGCTCAGTTCAATGTCAAAGGAGTTGCCGCTGCCCTGTATTATCTGCCGCACACCACCCTGGTCACCGCCGGCCTCTTTCTGCTCGCCGATTTGATCGCCGCTCAGCGGGGCGAAAGCAGCGATGCTTTTTCGGCGGGGCCACCGCTGGTCCAACCGAACCAGCTTGGCGTCCTCTTTTTTTTCGGGGCCGTGGCCGCTACCGGTCTGCCGCCGCTGTCTGGCTTTATCGGTAAACTGCTGCTCTTGCAATCCGTGGAGCCGGAGCGGACGACATGGTTCTGGGGAGTCGTACTGGTCGGTGGCCTGGCCGGACTGGTGGCCTTAAGCCGCGCGGGTACCCGTTTGTTCTGGGACACCGAAGGGGAGGTGGTCATCAGAACAGCAGCGGCCGGTCCGGGCCGGCTCGTCCCGGTGACGCTGTTGCTGTTGATGATTGTGGCGATGACTGTCTGTGCCGCGCCGATCAGTCGCTACGCAGAAGCCGCCGCCCTCCAGTTGCTGACACCACGGGGCTATATCGCAGCTGTGCTCTTTCCGGAGCAGCAACCATGAGACGCTGGCTGCCGCAACCCCTGCTCAGCCTTTGTCTGTGGCTGGTCTGGCTGCTGCTGGCCAATACTGTGGCGTTCGGCCATCTGCTCCTGGGCGGCTTGCTCGCCCTTGGTCTGCCGCTGCTCACCGTACGTTTCAGGCCCGAACTGCCTCGCATTCGCCATGCGTTCAAGCTGCTGCGTTACCTGATGGTACTGCTCTTTGATATCATTGCTGCCAATCTGGTGGTGGCGCGATTGATCCTCGGCCCGGCCTACCAGTTGCACCCGGCCTTCATCCGCCTGCCGCTGGATCTGTCCAACGAATTTGCCATCGTCATGCTGACCCACGCCATTTCCCTGACCCCAGGCACAGTATCCGCCGACCTGAGTTCTGATCGGCGCACCCTTCTTATTCACGTCCTTGACGTGGAGGATGAGGCTGGGCTCATAGCCCGCATTAAGCATCGTTACGAGCAACCCCTGAAGGAGATTTTCGAATGTTGAGCGCCTCCGTCATCTTTGCCTTTGGCTGCATCGCCGTCGCCCTACTCCTCAATTTCTGGAGGCTGGTATTCGGACCTGAACCGGCGGACCGCATCTTGGCTCTGGATACCATGTACATCAACACCATCGCGCTGTTGGTGCTGTTCGGTATCCATATTAATCTCGCCGTTTTTTTCGAAGCGGCCCTGCTCATTGCCCTGATGGGATTTGTCGGTACCGTGGCTCTGTGTAAATATCTGCTGCGCGGCGACCTGATCGAATAAGGAGAAACCATATGGTCGAAATTCTCACCTCCCTCTTTTTGGTCATTGGCGGGGCCTTCGCTCTGATCGGTTCCATCGGACTTGTCCGCCTGCCCGATCTGTTCATGCGTCTCCACGGTCCTACCAAAGCCACCACCGTGGGGGTCGGCGGCATCCTTATTGCCTCAATGTTTCATTTTAGCAGCCGTGGCCAAGGTCTCAGCCTGCACGAACTGCTGGTTACCCTGTTTTTATTTACCACCGCGCCGGTCAGCGCCTACCTCATCGCCCGCACCGCGTTGCATCTAAAGGGTAAAGATGTCAACCGCAGGGGATAAGGAGGCAAGACGCAGCCCCGACATGGAGGATAGCATGAAAATATGTTTAGAAAGACATTGGCATCACCTGTCCACGGAAGAAGTCTCGATACTGCTGGAGACCTCGGAAGCGTTGGGGTTGGACACCTCTGAAGTCCATCGTCGGCTGGAATTGTTCGGTGACAACCGCCTTGTTCGAAAAAAAGGGAAGAGTCCGCAGGTGCTGTTTCTGTTGCAGTTTCATCAGCCGCTGGTCTACATCCTACTGGCGGCCACCGTTGTTACCAGTCTCCTCCGGGAATGGGTCGACGCTGGAGTCATTTTCGGAGTCGTGTTGGTCAACGCCATCATCGGTTTCGTTCAGGAGGCTAAGGCGGTCAAGGCCATCGAAGCTTTAACGCAATCGCTGATCTCGACGGCAACCGTCTTCCGGGGCAACGAACGAAAGCAGATTTCCGCAACAGAACTTGTTCCCGGCGACATCGTCCTGCTCCAATCCGGCGACAAGGTTCCGGCTGATTTGCGGTTGCTCAGCACCAGGGAGTTGCAGGTCGACGAATCAGCCTTGACCGGCGAATCAGTGCCGGTCCGGAAACAGAGCGACTTGCTGGCCGCCGACACTTTGCTGGCCGACCGGACCAACATGGCCTATTCTTCAAGCCTCGTCACCTACGGCATCGCCACCGGCGTTGTGGTGGCGACAGGCAAAAGCACCGAAATCGGCCGCATTAACGAATTGATTGCCTCCGCCGATATCCTGGCGACCCCGCTCACCAAAAAAATCACCCGTTTCAGCGAGCTGCTGCTCTATGTCATCCTCGGCTTGGCGGCAATAACCTTTTTGGTCGGGGTGCTGCGGCGGGGGGAGGCGTGGATCGATATGTTTATGGCGGTGGTCGCCCTGGCTGTGGGGGCTATTCCCGAGGGGCTGCCGGCGGCGGTGACCATCACCCTGGCCATCGGGGTTAACAAGATGGCCAGGCGCCATGCCATCATCCGCAAACTGCCGGCGGTGGAGACCTTGGGCAGCGCCACGGTTATCTGTTCCGACAAGACCGGCACCCTCACCCAGAATCAGATGACAGTGCAGGAAATGTATGCCGGCGGCGCGTTGTATCTGGTCTCGGGGGTCGGCTATGCCGCCGAAGGACATTTTACCAGGGAGGGCGCTTCAGTCTCGGTTGATGAGGAACCGGCGCTGCGGGAGTGTCTGGTCTGCGGGCTGCTGTGCAACGATTCCGCCCTGATCAAGGGGGACGAAGGGGAGTGGCGGGTGGAAGGGGACCCGACCGAGGCGGCCCTGGTCGTTGCCGCCCGGAAGGCGGGACTGGAACAGGAAGCCCTTGCCCTGACCCATCCCCGCATCGATGTTATCCCCTTTGAGTCTCAGTACCAGTATATGGCCACCCTGCATGAATGCGGCAAGGGCAAGGTACTCTACCTCAAAGGATCAGTGGAAAGCGTGCTTTCCCGCTGTCATCGGGCCCTTTCCCGCTCCGGCGAAACCATGCCCCTGTCGTCCGTCGACTGCCATCGAACCGTTGCCGAGATTGCCGAGAAGGGGTTGCGGGTTCTGGCGTTTGCCCGGATGGAATGGGACCGCACTTCCAGGGTCCTGGGCCATCACGATCTCCGCCAGGGGCTGACGTTTATAGGTCTGCAGGGGATGATAGATCCGCCCCGGCCTGAGGCGGTCGCTGCGGTGCAGATCTGCCGGAGGGCGGGTATCCGGGTCAAGATGATCACCGGAGATCACGCCATCACCGCGGCGGCCATCGCTCGGCAGATCGGTCTGGTCGAGGCCAGCGGCACAGTGCCCGGATACACCTCGGTGCTTAACGGTCGGGCTCTGGCGGAACTCACCGAAGCTGCGCTGGTCGAGGCTGCGGAGCGGACGGCGGTCTTTGCCCGTGTGGCGCCGGAACAGAAATTGCGGTTGGTGGAAGCATTGCAGGCCGGTGGCCATGTCGTGGCCATGACCGGTGACGGCGTCAATGACGCCCCGGCTCTTCGTCAGGCCAATATCGGCATCGCCATGGGTGTTACCGGCACCGAGGTGGCCAAGGAGGCGGCCGACATGCTGTTGGCCGACGATAACTTTTCTTCGATTGCCGCCGCCGTTGAGGAGGGCCGGGGGGTCTACGACAATCTGGTCAAGTTTATCACCTGGACCTTGCCCACCAATCTCGGTGAAGGGTTGGTGATACTGGCGGCAGTTTTTACCGGGGCCCAGTTGCCGATTCTGCCGGTGCAGATTCTCTGGATCAACATGACCACAGCGGTACTGTTGGGATTGATGCTCGCCTTTGAACCAAAGGAAAGCGGCCTGATGGACCGGCCGCCTCTGGATCCGGCTAAGCCGCTGCTGACCATGGAATTGATTACCCGGATCTGTCTGGTCGGTTTTCTGCTGCTGGCGGGGGCTTTCGGGCTGTTCAAGTGGGCCTTACAGGAGGGTTACAGTCTCAGCGCCGCCAGGACCTGCGCGGTCAATGTCTTTGTCTTCGGCGAGATGTTCTATCTGTTCAACTGCCGCTCGCTACGCCATTCCTCATTGTATATTGGTCTGTTCGGCAACCGTCTGCTCTTGGTTGGGGTCGCCCTGATGATCGGGTTGCAGTTGC
This sequence comes from Desulfobulbaceae bacterium, assembly GCA_019163135.1. Lineage (GTDB taxonomy): Bacteria > Desulfobacterota > Desulfobulbia > Desulfobulbales > Desulfobulbaceae > Desulfobulbus. Next base: position 8,826 of record JAFLKR010000151.1, read on the forward strand.
TGTTCACCTATCTACCGGCGATGCATATCGCCTTCGGTAGCCAGGAGATCGGTCTGCGGGCATGGTCGTTGATTCTGGTCGGTGCGTTGCTGCTTTCTCTAGTGGTTGAGGGGGAAAAGGCGATTCGTCGTTGGCGTTCAACTGCGACTTCCGG
>JAFLKR010000197.1 GCA_019163135.1 Desulfobulbaceae bacterium
TATTACGTTCCAGAATCGCTTCTGCCCCTTTGCCAAAATCTGGTCCGGGTATGGAGACGAGATAGCTAATTTCAAGACGCTTGGGGATATCGGCCAAGACGTCGTTGGGAGAGCCGTTTTCAGGCAGGTAGAGAGCCGCCACGTATACCTTGAAGATTTTTAACCAGCGCAGAAGTGCCGCGCCTCGAATCGGAATCTGTTTGTTATCAATGCTGACGCTCTCTTCGAAAGCAATATCCTCAACAGTCAGCGCTGCGGCGTTGATTGGTTGAACGACGAGCAGGGTGAAAAGAAGTGTTCTTTTGATGAGGCACAAAAAGGCTTGTAAAGCTGGCATGGGTGCTCCTCCTCAAGGAATCTGCAACTAGTGGTATTTACGAAACCAACTCATAGGCCTCCTGACTGGCAGGGTCTCGTTTTTCAGCGGAAAAGCAACGTTTATGTACTAACACTGTGTTCACTATTAAGGCCTGTCAACGTGATAACTCCGTATATATTGATATCTTTGGGTTAATGTAACATCAATTATCTTGATAAAGTCTTACTGTCGGGGCTTACTTGTTCAACGATCATTATTATGCTGTTTGCAAAGACAGATTCTACGGAAACCCTTGCTCCAGCGACGAAGGCAATGCGACAATCGTAGAGGGCGCGCACCATGAAAGAAAAGGATCGGCTCGAAGCACAGCGACTCGGAAAACAGGATTGGCGTTTGTGGGGACCTTATTTAAGCGAACGGGCCTGGGGAACGGTACGCGAGGACTACAGCCCTGACGGTGAAGCATGGGAATATTTTGATCACGACCAGGCCTGCGCCCGCACATACCGCTGGAGCGAAGACGGTATAGGTGGCATCTGCGATAAACAACAGCGCTTGTGCCTGGCTCTTGCCCTCTGGAATGAGCGAGACCCCATCCTAAAAGAGCGCATGTTCGGGCTGTCCAACAAACAGGGCAATCACGGCGAAGACGTCAAAGAATGTTTTTTTTACCTGGACGCTACTCCAAGTCACAGTCTCCTGCGTACTCTCTATAAATATCCGCAGGCGGCCTTTCCTTATGCCTCTCTCGTCAAGGAAAACTGTCGAAGATTACGCACAGATCCACCATTTAGCCTTCTTGAAACCGGTGTTTTCGACCAAAATCGATACTGGGACGTGGAAATCACCTACGCCAAGGAAACTGCTGAAACCACCTTCGTCCGGATACGGATCAACAATCGGGGGCCTACTACCGAAACCCTGCACGTTCTACCAACGTTGTGGTTCCGAAACACCTGGTCATGGAACGACGGCCAGCAAGACGAAAAACCTGCTCTTCGCCTCGTCCAACATGGCAAGAACGCACATTGGGCGGTGGAGGCACAGCATCCCACCCTGGGCAAGGCTATTCTGTACGGAAGACAGCAGGCTAATCCCTTGTTCACAGAGAACGAAAGCAACCTGGAACGGCTTTTTGGTGCAGCCAATGCCTCGCCGTATGTCAAAGACGCCTTCCATCGGCGGTTAATTGATGGTGACCAAGATGCGGTCAACCCTGCACACACGGGAACCAAGTTTGCCGCCTGGCATGCACTCACCTGCGCATCCGGCGCCGAGGCCACAATAGAGTTGGTGTTGACGAACCGGCCCATCGACGATCCTTTTTTGGGCATTGCAGAAACAATGACCAGGCGCCTGGAGGAGGCCGACGCTTTCTATGCTGATCTTGTGCCTGGCGCCACCCATGAAGATGCCCTCATCTTCCGGCAAGCCATGGCCGGCATGATCTGGTGCAAACAATTTTTTCATTTTGATGTGAGTCAGTGGCTCGAAGGTGATCAGATCCTCCCTCCTGAATCACGCAAACAAGGTCGAAACAAGAACTGGCGACACTTGCGAGCTCATGACATTCTTACCATGCCCGACAATTGGGAATATCCCTGGTTTGCCGCCTGGGACCTCGCCTACCATTGCATGGTGTTTGCCCACCTTGATGTCGATTTCGCCAAAGAGCAGATCGAATTGCTTCTTAGTCATCGCTATCTCCATCCTGATGGCCAGATTCCGGCTTATGAATGGCTTTTTGACGATGTCAATCCACCGGTGCATGCTGTCGCCGCCTTGAAGGTATTTCGAAACGACCGCAAGCAAAAAGGCCGAGGTGACCTGCACTTCCTTCGCCGTGTCTTTAACAAATTAACCCTCAATTATTCCTGGTGGGTAAACCAGAAGGACAGTGAGGGCTTGAACGTCTTTGAAGGCGGCTTCATGGGGTTGGACAACATCTCAGTGTACAACCGCTCCCACCCTCTCCCACCCGGTTACAGCCTGAAGCAGGCTGACACCACCGGCTGGATGGCCATGTTTGCTCTTAATATGACCGCCATGGCGCTTGAACTAGCGCAGGAACAGGAAGAATACGAAGAGATGGCCATCCAGTACTATGAAAATTTCCTGGCCATCGCCAATTCTCTTGCCGGACATTCCGCCAATACAATTTCCCTCTGGGATCCTGGTGACGGTTTCTTTAAAGATCTGATCACCACTCCCGACGGCGGCCGCCACCGGATCAATGTCTATTCCTATGTCGGTCTCATCCCCCTGCTGGCAACAGAAATTGTGACGGCAGATATCCTCGACAAGGTACCCCGTTTCAAAGCTCTTCTCGAAGAACATAGAGGCGGCATGTTTGACGGACACACCATCTGTGCCTGCCCGACCCATACCAACGAACACGGCGAGCGGCTGCTTGCCATGATCGACCACACCATGATTCCTTCCATCCTCAGGCGACTCCTCAACTCGGAGGAATTTCTTTCGGCCCACGGCATTCGCAGCGTGAGCCGGATGCACAGGCATAAACGTCATCTGGGCTCATTGCCCGGCGTCGGCAAGGCCCTCATTGAGTATGAGCCTGGAGAGTCCCAATCGGATCTTTTTGGCGGAAACTCGAATTGGCGAGGTCCGGTATGGATGCCGATCAACTATTCCATTCTCCAAGCTTTGACTAAATTTCATCGCTTCCTTGGACCAAATTTCACCGTGACCTTCCCCGGCCAGAATGAGGGCGCATTGAACCTCCAGGAGGTGGTTAATCGTATAGCTGAAAACCTTATCGACATATTTCGCCGAAACAGCAAGGGGCGTATCCCTGGACTTCCCAGCGACAGTCCTTTCCAAAACGATCCCGAATGGAGTGATCTGCGCTTGTTTCATGAATACTTTGATGGGGAAACCGGACTCGGGTTAGGCGCTTCCCACCAGACCGGGTGGACCGGACTAGTGGGCAATCTCATTAAACGCCGCTATGAACTCAAAATTCTTGCAAGCCGGTAGGCAAAGACTGATTCGACAAATGCTCAGGCATATTTGTGTTAGGCAATCGATCTTCCTGTTCTCCTGGCTGGATTGGATAGTGGTTTTTTAAAACTTGAGCAAAAAGAGGTGGCAAAGAATACAAGCTACGGCCTCTGCCTTTTTTTTAATCATATAAATTCCCTGTTGGTAATGAATGAACCGGAAAAATATTGATATCATGCGACGAGGTCGATGCCTTGCTCAAGGGCAACACGGGCAAGGCCCAGTGGTTTACTGGATGTCCCGTGATCAGCGAGTGGAGGATAATTGGGCCCTTCTATGGGCCCAGCAGGAAGCGCTCATTCACCAGAAAGGGTTGATTGTCGTCTTCTGCATGATTCCCGATTATCCCGAAGCCACCTCAGGCCACTACAGTTTCATGCGCAAGGGCCTGAAGGAATTGCAGGAAAAACTCAATCAATACAACATCGGCTTTAGAATACTCGAGCAGAGCCCCGATGCAGTACTTCCCAGTTTTCTAGGAACGATCGATGCCCGTTTGCTTGTCTGTGACTTCGATCCGTTACGGATCAAACAGCAATGGAAAAAAATGCTGATCGACAGCTTGGAAATACCGTTGCATGAGGTGGATACCCACAACATTGTTCCTGCCTGGATCATCTCCGACAAAAAGGAGTATGCCGCATACACTCTCCGTCCTAAAATAAAACGGGTTCTGGATGACTATTTAACAGATATTCCCGCAGTCCAGCATCATCCGTTCAACTGGAATCACGCACCCCTGGTGGTTCCTGAAACTCTTCACAAAGAAGGCATTGCCAGTCAAACGACAGAAGCGTATCCATGGGTACAGGCAGGAGAAGCGGCCGCCAGTATGGCTGCTTCAAACTTTGTGCAGCAGAGGCTGGGAAATTATGTCAAGACCCGCAATAATCCTTGCATTGACGGCCAGTCGGGACTTTCTCCCTATCTTCATTTTGGTCAGTTGTCCCCGCAAAGATTAGCCTGGATGGTCTCACGTTCTGACTTGCCTATAGGGACCAAGGAAACGTTTCTTGAAGAACTTGTTGTCCGTCGAGAACTTGCTGATAATTTCTGTTATTATGAATCGGCATATGACCGGTTTGCAGGTTTTCCGGACTGGGCTCGCAAAACACTCGACCAACATCGAAACGACAAAAGAGCCTATGTCTATTCACTGGCTGAACTCGAGAATGGAATCACCCATGAAATCCTCTGGAACGCCTGCCAGCAGGATCTCGTCCAGAGCGGCAAATTGCATGGCTTCTTAAGAATGTACTGGGCAAAAAAAATACTCGAATGGACACCCGACCCTGAAACGGCCCTCGAGTATGCCATAACGCTGAATGATCGTTACTCTCTGGACGGTCGCGATCCAAACGGCTATACGGGTATTGCCTGGTCTTTGGGAGGAGTGCACGACAGAGCCTGGCGTGAACGCTCCGTTTTCGGAAAGATTCGTTATATGAACGAGGCAGGTTGTCGCCGCAAATTTGATGTGGAACGTTATATAGCTACTGTTTTCAACAAGGACTGATGAAAATCCTGGTGAGTATCCAAAGGCCTGCCGAGGCAATGGTCATGCAGATTCCACGATTTGGTGGTCAGAAACCAATAGCTGGCTGTAAAAGGCTGGCGCTATAGCCAACGAACTCTTTTTTCAAAAAGAACAATATGTTCGATCCAAACACAGGAAAGGAGGTAACGATGAAGTGGGCAACAGAAGATGGTGGATGGAGTCCTTATCTGGCAGGAGCGTTGGTAGGGATATTGGCGATCGTTTCAGTGTATGCCACGACTCAATGGATGGGAAAGACCAATTACCTGGGGGCATCAACGACATTCGTGCGTGCTGCGGGGCTGCTTGAGCGGACGGTCTTTCCGGATCGAGTTGCCGCCAACGAATACTTCACCAAAGAAAAAGTTCGGGTGGACTGGCAGTTCATGCTTGTATTGGGGATCTTTTTGGGTGCTTTGATCGCCTCCACAACCGACAAAAGTTTCAAATTGGAGAGCGTCCCGCCAACATGGGAAGAACGTTTTGGCCCCTCGATCATAAAACGCGGTGCAGCTGCCTTCTTTGGAGGGATTGTTGCCATGCTCGGTGCCCGCATGGCAGATGGCTGCCCCAGCGGACATGGTCTCAGTGGCATGATGCAGTTATCAGTCAGTGCTTTTCTCGCTCTGGCTATGTTTTTCGGAGTAGGGGTTGTTGTCGCCGGACTTCTTTATAGGAGGAGCGCATCATGATCATCGAGCAACTACTTGGTTTGATTACAGGGGTAGCGTTCGGGTTTCTCCTGCAAAAAGGACGTGTCCTGCGCTTTGATAAGCAGGTTGGTGCCATGCTCCTGAGAGATATGACAATATTTAAATTCATGCTGTCGGCGATATTGGTCGGTATGGTTGGCATTCAGCTTCTTGCCAGTGCCGGTATCATTGCCTTAAGCCACAAGGCCATGAACCTGGGTGCTGTCTTGGTTGGAGGTGCCCTTTTCGGCTGCGGGTGGGCGGTGATGGGTTTCTGCCCAGGCACCTCTATAGGCGCACTTGGCGAAGGGCGCTGGCATGCAGTCTTCGCCATTGCTGGCATGGTGGCAGGGGCAGCTCTTTATGCTGAACTCTATCCTCTGTTCAAATCGACGGTTTTGGCATGGAAGGATTTCGGGAAAATCGGGATGGCCGAAGCCTTGGGCATCTCGCCCTGGCTTATCATCCCAGTCTTTTGGGCTGGGATCATCTGGTTGTTTGTATGGTTTGAGCATAAGAATCTCTGAAAATAAATTTTGAATGAACAAGGGCATTCAGGCTGACCGCCTTTCCGCTGGTGCTCCAAGGCAGCAGCGGATTCCTGGTGTCAGGCCAAGGAGTCAGAAATGAGAGAAATTTACGATGTTGAGGTCACGACAATTGAGGGCAAGCAAGTCAAACTCGCTCTTTATCAAGGTAAGGTCATGCTGATAGTCAATGTCGCTAGCCAGTGCGGCTTCACTGGGCAATATGACGGTCTTGAGATGTTGTACCGTCAATACGTTGACCAAGGGTTGGTTATATTGGGTTTTCCCTGCAACCAATTTGGTGCTCAGGAACCCGGATCCGAAGAAGAGATCATGAATTTCTGCCGTCTCAACTACGGGGTGACCTTTCCCATGTTTGCCAAAATAGATGTGAATGGACCCAATACCCATCCACTCTATGTTCTCCTCAAAAATGAGCGCCCTGGTTTCCTCGGCAGCGGTGCGATTAAATGGAATTTCACCAAATTTCTCGTTGATCGGGACGGCAATATTGTGGAACGTTACTCTCCATCCACGAAGCCAACCGAGATCGAGGGTAAAATTACCTCGCTGCTCTAAGTGTTCTGATACAGATAGATATTTTTCAGTCAGGGTATTCGGAGATGCTCTCCTTGCGATCAGATCATCAACCAGCGATTCCCTAAAGAGTATGAAAAAGGAGAAAAAATGCTCGTTATAATAGGTGGCGATGCCGCGGGAATGAGTGCGGCATCGCAGGTTCGCAGGCTGCAACCTGCGACGGACATACTGGTTTTTGAGCGCGGCCCCCATACATCTTTTTCCGCCTGAGGTATTCCCTATTACGTCGCCGGTCTGGTCGACAGGGAAGACGCTCTTATTTCCAGGACACCTCAAGCGTTCCGGGAAAAAATGAACATTAATGTTCAAACCAGGCACGAGGTTACCGCCATTGACCCGGAAAAGCAGAAGGTTCTGGTCAATAATCTCCACTCCGCCATAGAATATTGGCAAAACTACGATCAATTGCTTATTGCCACCGGGGCAAGACCGGTTCGCCCGCCCCTCGAGGGCATCGATAGCCGAAATATATACGATGTCAACAACCTGGTGAATGGTTCACTGCTCAAACAGGCCCTTGCGGAGCAACAACCGAAGACTGCGGTGATTGTCGGCGGGGGGTACATCGGCCTGGAGATGGCCGAAGCACTCCAAATGCGTGGACTGAAAATTACCATGATCCAGCGCAACGTGCAGGTAATGCCCACCCTCGATCCGGATATGGGCGAACGCCTTGGTCGAGCTCTGCGGGAAAAAGGTATCGATCTCCATGTGAATGAAACCGTACAAGGCTTCGAACACAAGGATGGCCTGGCCTTTGCTGTCACTACCGATAAAGGGACCATTCCCTGTGATTTGATTATTCTGGGACTTGGGGTTACACCCAACAGTGAATTGGCCGCAAATGCAGGGATCCCGCTCGGGCCGAAAGGAAGTATCAGGGTTAACGATCTTCAGCAGACTGAAACCCCCAATATCTGGGCAGCGGGTGATTGCGCCCAGTCCTATCATCTGGTCAGCCGCAAGCCAGTGCACGCGGCAATGGGGACGGTAGCCAATAAACAGGGGCGGATAGCTGGCATGAATCTGGGTGGTCAATACGCCGCCTTCCCCGGTGTTGTCGGCACAGCGATAACCAAATTCATGGATACCGAATGCGCCAGAACCGGTCTCAACGAGAGGGAGATCAAAGCACTGGGCCTGCACTACTCAATCGGCCTGATCGAAGGACACACCCTGCCTCGTTATTACCCTGGATCCTCAAAAATATGTGTAAAAGTGCTGGCAGAGAAGGGATCGGGTCGATTGCTCGGGGTTCAGATTGTCGGCGGCCGAGGTTCGGCAAAACGTATTGACATCGCAGCAACCGCTCTCCATGCAGGTTTTTCCCTGGAGGATCTGCTCTATCTTGATCTGAGTTACGCGCCTCCTTTTGCCGGGGTATGGGATCCGATAGTCATTGCCGCCCGTATGGCGCTGAAGGAAGGATGAATCATAATCGCGAGGTTTGGATGAACACTTGGTGAACCACATTGGAATGTGGCCAGAAATTCAAGATGCTTTCGCCCAAGCACCTATAGTCTCATGGACTCACTTGAGGTCGTTATAAAATGTCCGGTGTTGATGGTGTCATTTCAACCGGAGGGAGAGATTTCTATGTTCTCAAATTAATGTGCTTATTAATACTTTAAATGGGTAGACCTGGACGCATGAAAACTACAAAGCCATTCCGCTTTAAACCCTTTTTGTTTGGATTTTTAATAGTATTGTTTTTAATCGGCAGTGGGGGATCTTCAGCATCACAATCTTCCGAAATAGATTGGCAGGCAATGAAAAAAGGAGAAGCCGTGGCCCTCATTCGCCACTCCCATGCACCAGGAACGAGCGATCCACCAGGGTTTCTCCTTTGGGACTGCTCCACGCAGCGCAATCTGTCAGAGGATGGCCGTATCCAGTCCCGAAAAATAGGTGACTTTTTCCGTGCTCAAGGAATCAAAGATGCGTTGGTATATTCCAGCCAGTGGTGCCGCTGCCTTGAAACCGCCAGCCTTCTAGGACTTGGACCTGTTGAAGAACTACCGGCCCTTAATTCCTTTTTCGAGAAACCAGCCAAAGGGCCTGAACAAACAGCGGAAATCAGGACTTTTCTTTCGACGCTTATTCATCAGGCTCCTATAATTTTGGTGACCCATCAGGTTAATATCACTGCCTTGACCGGTGTGGTTCCCTCTTCAGGAGAAATCATTATTTTTCAAAAGGAAAAAAACGGTCTGGGCAAGCTGCTAGGGCGATTCGTCCCTTA
>JAFLKR010000192.1 GCA_019163135.1 Desulfobulbaceae bacterium
CATGGCAATCTCGAACTCAAACCATTTGCCCTGCGACAGGGCCGGATAAGCCTTGCGGCCCATTGCTTCAAACGCTTCGTCCGAAGGATAGATAATGCGGGAAAAAGCGCCCCGCACCTTCTCGAAAGGCAGGCCGAGCATAGCCGGCAGCCTGGGGTTCACCCATTCGAAAATTCGGTTGCGCACAAAACCTATTCCCAAAATACTGTTGTCCAGAATCAGGCTCTGGATTCGATTCACCTCCCGAAGTTCATTTTCAACGGCGTGGCGCTCTTGTATTTGCTCCTGCAGGGATTGATTGGAAGCACGCAGTTTCTCCATGAACTTATTAAAAAAAATCGACAATCTGCCAAATTCATCTGTCGTGGTTTCGGGCAGACGAACCGTAAAGTCTCCTTCACTCCCTTTATTGAATCCTTGAATCAACGCATTGAAACTCTTGACGATCAACGAAGAATACAGATAGCTCAACACCAACAGAAAGAGAACCGAAGCGATCACGATGGCGAAGAGGGTCGTGCGGATGCGCTGAAGCGGCTCATAAAATTCTTCGACATAACTGGAGGAGGCAACAATCCAGTCAAATTCCGGGATATAATTGAAGATCACCAGTTTTTGCCGATATTCCTCCTCACCGGGGTTACGCCAAGTGTAGATTATTTTGCCGATCTTCTTTTCGACCATCTCCTTCACAAACTGCCGTCCCGTCGAATCTTTCACCTCGTAAACATTGCCTTGCAGCACGGGATGCACAACGACATTCCCTTTTGAATCAAGGATGTACGGATATCCGGTCTTCCCAAAATGGAGAGAAAGGATACTGTCGCGAAAAGTGTCTATTCTAATGAGCCGGTTAAACTCCTGTCGGTAGGATGACGCCGAAATAATCCAATCCCAGGGTTTAAAATAAGACATGTACAGTGCCTTCGGGCGCTCCTCGGTTTCCCCAGGGTTTTTCCAGTTATATTCGATGTAGCCTTCCTTTCTTTGCAACTGTTCCTGGATAAAATCATAACGGGAAAGGTCAGCGTTCAGCAGGGCCGCCACCGGGTGCACTTGTATGGTCCCCTTACTGTCAAGACAGTAGATATAGCCGGTATCGCCGATGCGTTGGCTCAACAACACCGCGACCGCCTGCTCTTTGGCTGCAGTTTCGCTCATCCCCCCTTGCTGATAGATCTGGTAGAACGACTCCACGACATCTAAATTTTTTTCCGCCACCGCCCGCAGGTAGTTTTTGATGGAGACGTCGGTAGCGGTCCGGACCATACTGAGAATTGCTTTGGTAGTATTGTTGAGCTCACTCTCAATGTTGGCCTCGATGACCTGGCGCACCACAGGATAAATCACCAGACCACCCAAGGTCAGAAAAACGATAAACACCCCCAGGTAACCGAATAACAGTTTATATTTTATACTGAGATTGCCAAAAATCTTCATAAAGGGATTCTCCCCCAATCAAAAAAACGTTAGCACCTGCCAGGCCGAATCATCGGCACATTGCTTGCGTAGTTTTCTAGCGCTACATCGCTGGTTGCTTCACAAATATCTTCCAGAAGGAAGAGAATTTTTTCAAACTTTTTGAGGTGAAACCCACGCTGGTTTACCTCTGCAGGCAAAGGCATGGGGAAATCAAAATTGTCCATGTTAGCTCAGAGCGAAACAACCGCCAGCAGAACAAACAGATCAAGACCGAAAAAGGACCTGAGAACTTATGTATAGTTTTATTGTGCACTGCGGCCCCCCCCCCTGTCAATGTGGACTTCGCGACCTTGATAAAATACGCAAAGCCTGCCTGCCGGAGAATATCGGGACCGACGGGGGCTATCGCTCAGAAAATATGTCGGCGCAAAAGTTGAAAGATTGGCAGGCGGACGAAAATCGAGATAAAAATCTCCTAACAATCCGATCGAAAACCACCCGTTCGTCGTTATTGAAAACGTGATTGTCACCAAAGGGGTTGCCACCCAAAAAAAGGGAGAGGGCAGGATGCTGGTGACGACCATGGTTGAACAAATCGTCCAGGCAAGTGGGGGGCAGCCTGGTGTCCTTCCAGGTTGCAGCTATCGTTGCCTGGTGCCATCTTCACCCACACCCTAAGCTTACGAGATCTGCCGTTGCTCGAATATTACGGCTACATTCTGCTCTACGATTTCTTTTTCATGCTTGACGACCTGATCATCTTCAGCCTGGCGGCGCTCGCCTTAGACACCAACCTCGGCCAGCGCTACGCCGGCCACTGCCGGGTCTTCGGCGGCCTTGTGCTGATTGCACTTGGTGGAGTAATGGTCTTCAACCCCGATTGGTTACGGTAAACCCGGCTCTGGCAATCTCAGGAAGCATACCGCCGATAAGTCTCGACCGCTCCCAGATAATCAACCGCACCCGCCAATCTAGCCCACGCCGCCACCTATAGGATTTTTCTATTTGACAAAAAGGTTTTTCTCTGGTGTGATGGCGATTTTCCGCTGGGAAATAAAAACTAGCGAACACGGCACAAGGGGAATCGAAAGATGGAAACGGATGCCAGCCGCCTCCACCGGTTAATTGGCGCGAAACTGTCACTCCCTGGAGCGGAGCGTGGTATCCGCTGGGCGCTTGCAACCCTGTTTATTTACTCAGGGGCGGTAAAACTTATCGATCCGCAAAGGTTTGCCGAGGTTATCGCCGGTTTTGGATTGCTGCCGGATGTGCTGATTTTTCCCGCAGCCATCCTCCTTCCCGTCCTGGAAGTAGTGACCGGAGTCGGGCTTATTTTTGCGCTACGCGGCAGCCTGGCGGCCATAACCATTATGCTGATCCTCTTCATGGCGGTGCTCGGGTATGGGATAAGACTTGGGCTGGATATCGATTGCGGCTGTTTTGGACCCGATGACCCGGAGCAAGCTTACAAGGGGCTCAAAAGCGCTTTAGTACGGGATGCGGTGCTGATGGCTGCAGTGTTTTTTTTATATTGGAGTCGCGGCCGAATCCGATTGAGGGCCGGTCGCCTGGAACAATAATCGTAGATTAAGGAGAACAACGTAATGCAAAAAAAGTCTATGTTTCAAGGGGTAATAGCCTGTCTGTTCATTCTGGGAATGAGCGCTACCGCCTTCGGTTTCGGTACTGACAAATTCAAGGAAGAATTGGGTAAGGAGCAAGAAGCGGTCAAGCTGACCCGTGAGGTCCAGCAAGGCGGCTACGGCATCGTGACCACGGAGGAACTGAAGGGCATGATCGATACCGACAAGAATCTGTTGATCATCGACACCATGCCCTATGAAGACTCCTACAAAAAGAACCACGTTCCCGGAGCCAAGCAGTTCCTCTTTCCCATCCCGGACATGAAGGAATGGGATGCTAAGGAAACCGGGGGGAAAAGTGTCGAGGATTTCAAGGCGCTGCTGGGGCCTGACAAGAACAGAACCATTGTGGTGTATTGCGGTTTTGTCAAATGCACCCGAAGTCACAACGGTGCAGTCTGGGCGAAAAAACTCGGCTACACCAAGGTGCTCCGTTATCCCGGCGGCATCTTCGCATGGAAAGGGGCGGGATACCCGGCTGATACCGTTCAATGATCGCAGGATTACCGCTGGGGAAAACAAGTTTTCCCCAGCGGACTCCCCTTGCTGCCGCCCTTGAAGAAATAATCGATCGTTGCACCGAATGCAGCGCCTGTACCCGAAATTGCGCATTTCTGGCGAAGAACGGCACCCCAAAATCGATCGCAATAGGGTTTGACTTCACCTCCCCCCTGCACCAGCAAATCGCCTACCAATGCAGCCTGTGCGGCCTATGCGCAGCAGTCTGCCCGGAGCAGCTCGAACCCGACCAATTGTTTCTTGAAATTCGACGGCAACATGTCAAGGACGGACACTTCTCCGCCAAACTCTATCGTCCTCTGATTGCTTACGAGTCGCTGGGCAGTTCCCGCCTTTTTTCGTGGGCCGCTCTCCCTCAAAAATGCGAGACGGTGTTCTTTCCGGGATGCACCCTGCCCGGCACCCGCCCGACAGTCACCCTGCAGATGTATCAACAACTTCGCCAGGCCATCCCATCGCTCGGCATGGTGCTGCATTGCTGTTCCAAGCCCTCCCATGACCTAGGCCGTACCGCCTTTTTTCACAGTCGTTTTGACGAACTGCTCAACCGACTCGCTAGCCATGGCATCCGGTCCGTGCTAACCGCCTGCCCGAACTGCACCAAAATTTTCCGCCAATACGGTCAGGGGCTTGCGGTGCAGACTGTCTACGAAATCTTCCACGCCCACGGGCTCGGCAAGACCCTTGCATCTAATACCTCCAGCGGCGAGGTCTGTGTCCATGATCCTTGCCCCTTTCGAGACGACCTGCCCGTGCAGTCCGCTATCCGGGGACTGTTAACCGACCTGGGTCATACCGTCGTGGACATGCGACACCAGAAACAGCGCACCCTATGTTGCGGAGAAGGCGGGGCCGTTGGTTTTGTCAAACCGCAATTTGCCCAAGGATGGGCAACCCTTCGCTGCCAGGAAGCGGGAAAGCGAAAACTGGTCACCTATTGCGCTGGTTGCACCAATTTCTTGAACCGAGTCACCCCAACCGTTCACATCGTTGATCTTTTATTCCGACCGGAAGCCGCAGCAAAGGACACCCTCAACATTGCCCGGGGACCGTCTACCTATCTCAACCGTATCATCTTAAAACATAGAATTAAAAAAATGACTTGATCCTGCACACCAGGTTATAGATAATAAATGTTCAAGATTGTTTTTCGTTGATCGCATCAAAATCTGGCCCGGATCTACGCGTTTGTTCCCCGTCGCCCCCTCAATGACCCCGCGCTCCACAATAACTGAGTGCCGGAACCGTTAAACCATCCATGCGTACCGCTCTGCCCTATCAGCTACTTGCCGACATGGTGCTGATTCTCCATGTCACCCTGGTCGCCTTTGTGGTCGGCGGCCTCCTGCTGATCGTGATTGGCAACCTCCGTGGTTGGCAATGGGTCAACGGTTTCCGGTTTCGGCTGATGCATCTGGGCGCGATCGCCACCGTCGCGGCAGAGGCTTGGCTCGGCGCAACGTGTCCGCTGACCTCGCTTGAGATCTGGCTGCGCGCCAAGGCACACGCCGCCTCCTACGCCGGCAGCTTCATCGAATATTGGTTGCAGCGCTTCCTCTACTACGAGGCCCCATCTTGGGTCTTCACTCTCGGTTACTCGGTCTTTGGGTTGATCGTAGTCATTACCTGGTGGTATTTTCCGCCAGAATCCAGGCATAGCGGCCAGCCACCCGCAATCTGAACTTTCGTAGCCGAACAAAACGAAAAGAGCTGCTGACACCCATTATATCCAAACAGGGGCAGGAATCGGCCATTACCGGGCATGGCCGCTCTCATTGGCAATGGGGATCAGGATTGTCGTAGGACGGTTCTATTGCTTGCGGTTGCGGGGTTGAACGGAGAAAGGAAAGGAGAGGCAGTTAGCTGGATGACAAAAAGAACTCGCCCGGCAAGCGCATCTGCACCTTTATCCGCGTATACCCGGCAGCCGGAGCGAAAAACCGGACCACCGTTGGGATTTGATTTAAAAAGAATCGAAATGCCTGCCGGGAAATACGAAGGGGAAGAGTTCTAAAGAATGACCGCGTGTTTAAATTTGCGGGATAAACGGGACAGCGCCAATCCATTCTTCCAAAATTTGGATGCTCACTTACAAGGGGCTACCTTGCGAAAGCTGTCCTTGGTCCAAATCATCTGACCATCCGGTGTTTTGCCATCGGCTTTCCATTTGTCCTGCACCTGAAGACAATAGGACCCCAACTGAAGCAACTCCGGTTCCTTGTTGCCCGGGGTTTCACCACCGATCCGCATCAACTCAGGATTAGTTGAGGTATAGTTGGGGTTGATTGTAGTCGTGCCGCAACCAACTAAGGTGACTGCAATGGCGGCATAAATGACAAACATACAAATCTTGTTCATGGAACGTTCTCCTGCTATTAAATATTTTTCAAAAAGTATACTTGGTTAAGTTGTTGAAATTGCAGACTGTCAGGCAAAGAACCTCGAGATCAAGCAACGAAATCTTGCATTTGCTTCGCCAGTACCGCGACCGCGCCAGCACCACCGCTCCAAACGTCTTGAAACTGTAACTGATGCCGACTGGTTGCGAAAGATTTTTTTGCTGGCCTTTCCCCCTGCACGAATTTGTCGGGTTGGGCACGATCGTGACAGACCTTTTCCCGACACTTCCTTTTGGCTAAAACGTATTACCGACCGGCCGGCCGCCCTCTTTGATACGGGCCAGCTGGTCAACGAGGTCATCGATCTCCGACTGCCAGTAAAAACGTGAACCGAAATCAGGGACAACGCTGGTTGACCCATCCTCAACCACCTGATGCGCGCACCAAGCGGAATAGTGGATGAAACGCATGGCCCGCAAGGGTTCAATCAGACGGAGACTGGCGCGGTCAAACGACCTGAAGGTCTCGTACCCCTCGATCAACAAGTCCACCTCGACAAAGGCATCCTCGAGAGTTCCGGGCAAGAGCATCCAGAAATCCTGGACCGGCGGCCCCAACACCATATCATCAAAATCGATCAGGAAAAAAGACTCGCCCGGTCGATAGATGAGGTTGCCTGTGTGACAGTCTCCGTGAATCCTGATCGATTCGCTCCCTGCAAACAACGGTTCGATCTCCGTTATAATTTTCCCGGTAATCTCATTATAGGCGCCGATCAAATCCGCCGGGACCAAGCCACTTTTCCTGATAAAATCGACCTGGGCAGTGGTGGTGACCGCCGGGTGCATCCTAGTCCGGCCGGACGCCGTTTTTTTCGCACCCACCATGTGGGTGCGCCCGAGCAGACGACCGATCGCCAACCACTGGTCGTCATTGAATTCATCGACACACCGGCCCCCTTTGCGCGGGTAGACCGCAAAGTACATGTTTTCATACTGCCCGAGCGTGCCGCCCTTGAGCAGGGGAAGCGGGGCAATAACCGGGATTTCCTCGGCAGCCAGTTCCAATAAAAAATCATGCTCATCCTGCAGGGCTTGGGGTGACCATCGTCCCGGTCTATAAAATTTGACGACCATGCCATTGCCGTCCCTATCCTCCAGTTCGTAGACCCGATTGATGTAGCTGTTATAGGGCCGACACAGATTGGTGCAGGCTATACCCAGGGCCGATTCCACCTGCTGCAGAATATTTTCAGGCGCCAGCTTATTAAACGCCAGGCATTCTTTTCTAAGGTCCAAGATATCCATAAACGATTTTTCCCCCTGAATTCTTAACTCTGGTTTATCCGACAAACACTCCTGAAACAAAAAGAGCACGGACAAACATGCTCTGCCAGGGTAGCGACTGTTTGCATTGCATTACTCACAACGCCTGGAAGGTTTTGTCATATTTAAACCGACATTATAGCATGCTTTGGGGAGAAAAGATGTATCGTATCGTTTTTCGTTCTATCGCATTAATCTACCGATATCTTTCGAGTTGCAATCACTGGTCGTCCGCTTTGCTTGCTTGCACGCTTCGCCTGTTGAGGTTTTCTCATCATCTGAGATGTTGTCAGTAACTTTAGATTCACAAGCAGAGAAAAAACGGATATAATTTTATACCCTTACCAACCGTAGACGCAATCAATACAAGGCAATACCCTTTATCAGGGGTGACAGTTTAAGCAAGGCCAATCCTTCGCATCCGTGGATTCAAACAGGAGTACGATGAATCGCGATGTGGCCAGGATGATGCTGGAAAAAGAGCACCGGTGTGCACCGCCGATAACAGCCAGGAAGCACTTAAGTTGCTTTCTCAGCAGAACTTTGATGCCGTTCTCATGGCAGTGCAGAGGCCGCTACTGGACGGTTTGACCACCACCGCCATCATCAGGGCCATGGAAAAAGGTACGCCGGTATCCCACTTTAAGGAAGGGTTAACAATCCCGTCCCCAATCGCACATAAAAGAGACCTTTACGTCGTATCATCACCTTAATTATGGAGGAACGTTATGAAAGTAGTGGCATTTAACGGCAGTCCCAACAAAAAAGGCAATACGTATCATGCGCTGCAAATGGTAGCAGATGCGCTTGAAGCTGAAGGCATAACAACCGAAATCATCCATGTCGGCAACAAGGCCGTCCGTGGCTGTCTCGCCTGCGGGCAGTGCGTCAAAAAGAAAAACGAACAGTGTATCCAGGCCGATGATCCGGTCAACGAATGGATACAGAAGATGAAGGAGGCCGATGGCATCCTGATCGGCTCTCCCGTCCATTTCTCAGCCATTGGCGGCACCATGAAATCGTTTCTTGATCGGGCCTTTTACGTGACCGGGGTCAACAACAGCATGCTGCGTCACAAAGTCGGGGCCGCGGTGGTGGCAGTGCGGCGTTCCGGTGGCCTGCCGACCTTCAATCAACTCAATAATTTTTTATGTTATTCCGAAATGCTGCTGCCTTCGGCCAACTACTGGAACGTTATCCACGGCACCCGACCTGGGGAAGCGACCCAGGATGAAGAGGGCAAACAGATCATGCGAACACTCGGCAAAAACATGGCCTGGTTGATGAAGTTGGTCGAGCACGGCCAAGGCTCGATCACCCCGCCCGAACGGGAAAAGAAAACCTATATGAATTTTATTCGGTGAGATGGAGGCAATCCGCTGGAGACGCTGAATCTTGATGCGAAGCCTCCGGGCGTCTTATCTTGCTGAGCAAAAAAAGTAAAGGGGGGGGCTGTTGCCAAAAAGCCCCCTCGTTCATTCCGAGCGCAGGGCCTCAAGCGGGTCGAGTCGGGCGGCCTGACGGGCAGGCATGATTCCGGCGATAATGCCGATGACCATGGCCAGCAGTTCAGCCAGAATCACAAAACTCCAGGGGGTGTGTACCGGCAGCAGCGGCACAAAGGTTTGGATGAGCAG
>JAFLKR010000115.1 GCA_019163135.1 Desulfobulbaceae bacterium
GGGCGGGCCGGTTGCAATCGAGGCGTTCCAGCAGGGTGTGGAGGCAGGTGCCGGCCGCCGGTCCTCGGGGGAAGGTGAAAACGGAGGTGAAGTTCTCGGGCTCCATCGGCCGGAAAGGGGCGGGTTCATCCCGGTCCTGGTCTGCAGGTGCGTCGGTGCCGGCGGTCAACCGGGAATAGCTGGTCATCGACCAGCCCGGGTTGATCCGGCCGCTAAAAGATTTGGGGCGCAGGGTCGGGGGCGTGCCGGCGGCGGACCGGCGGGTGGTGCTGAAGCCCTCGGGGAAAGGAGTGAGGGCGATCACCGGCGCGAGCGCGTTCAAATGCTCGAGGTCGTGGAGTAACTCCGCATCGGATTCGAGGGCCAGGCCCCGGTGCAGGAGATGGGCCAGGGCGGTCTGTTCAAACCCCTTCACCCGTCCCCAGCAGAACAGGCAACAGCATTTTGCCCGGGTCACCGCCACATAGAGCAGGCGCAGATCCTCGGCCAGCTGTTCCTCTTCGGCCCAGCGGCGGTGGTCGTCCGCGCCGGTGCCGAGATCAATGGTGGCCTGCAAAGTCTCGCGGTGGTGAAAGCTCAGCGGCTGCTCCGAGGGCAGCGTGCGCATCGCCCAGAGGAAGGGGAGGAAGACCACCGGAAATTCCAGACCCTTAGCCCGGTGGATGGTAACGATTCGGATCAACTGCTCATCGTTTTCCAGGCGGGTCAACTGGTTGGCTGCATTATGGTCCGGGGCATGGATTTGTTGCCGGAACCAGCGAAGCAGGCCCGCCATACCGTGCGGCGCGGCCGGGCTCTCCTGGAGCAGTTCGGCCAGATGGAGGAAGTTGGTCAGGCTTCGTTCGCCGCCGGGCAGGGCCGAAAGGCGGCGGGTCACCTTTTGAGTGGTCATCAGGTGCTGGAACATGGGCATGAATCCCTGGTCGCGCCAGAGGTGCTGGCATTGGAGCAGGGCGTTCAATCGGGCCTCCCAGCCTGGTTCGTCGTTTTGCAAGGCATGCAGGTCGTCACCGGTACAGCCGAAGAGGTCGGTGGCCAGACAGGTGCGGATCCGGGCGGGTTGGGAGAGGTCAGCCAAGGCCGTCAGCACCAGGGCAAGCTGTTGGGCCTCCTCGGTGGCAAAGACGGAATTCTGGCTGTAATAGACACTATGCAGGCCGCGTTGCCGCAGCCCTTGCTGCATGGCCTCGGCCTCCCGGTGGGTGCGGACCAGAATGGCGATATCGCCGGTGGTGAGTGGCTTGCCGCCAATAGTCGCTTGCCCGCCATCGGCTGCGGTCAGGAGATGGGTGATGGCGTCGGCGCAGAAATCAACCGCGGCCCGCTCGGCCCGTTCCTTGCTGATCAAGGGGGAACGCTCGTTGCGCAGCGCCTCGCTGTCCAGGAGCAGTCCGGTGAGAGGCGCGGTCGGGATATCGCCCAGCAGCAGTGGTGGGATTGCGGCCTCGGCGGTGGCCAGGACCGGATGGAAACCGATATCCTCGGTAAAGATAAAGGCATCCTCCCGGAGCCCGAAGAGGGTGTTCACCGCCCCCACCATCGCCGGGGTCGAACGGTAATTGGTGGCCAGGGTATAGCGATTGGCCGCTGGGGTGTCGCGGCGGGCCTGAATATAGGTGAAGATGTCGGCGCCGCGAAAGGAATAGATCGCCTGCTTAGGGTCGCCGATCATGAACAGGGTGCGGGGTTCCTGACCAAAGATTTTGGCGAACAAACGATATTGCACCGGATCGGTATCCTGGAATTCATCGACCAGGGCCACTGGAAAACGCGCACCAATCCCGGCGGCCAGCTGCGCCCCGGTCCCGGGCCGTTCGAGGGCCATGGCCAGGCGGGTGAGCAGATCATCAAATGAGAGCCAGCCCTGCTGGTGTTTGCGCCGCTCCAACTCGTGTTGCAGGCAGCGTTGGGCCTCATGCAGGACACTGAAGCCCAGGTTGGTAAGATAATCTTGGTGGCAGGTATGAAATTCGCCAAACAGGGTAAAGAAAGGGTGGGTCGGCGGCGGTTGTTTGCATTTTTTAAGGAGCAGAGCGGCCATTTTCGAGGCGGCCAGCTTTTCAATCCCCTTGGGCAGGAGTAGGGGCAGAGCAGGGAGCGCTGCCAGGCTGTCCATGGCCGTCAGCAGTTCCGGCACCCGGTCGGGGAGCCGATAGGCCTTATCGTTGCGCTGCAGGCAGGGGTTCTCTTCGAGCATGGCCTGCACCGCATCGCGGGCCGTCAGCCATGCCTGCTGCACCTCGGAGAAAAGTGTCCGGCTTTGCGTCCCCAGGCGGTTGACCTCAACCGGGTCCACCACCGGCACGATCTCGGCGGCCAGGGCGGTCGCCGCAGCGCCGAGGGCACGAAGCAATCCCATCGGTTCCTTCCAGGTGGCCGCGGCCCAGGCAGCTTCCTCCGCCGGGGCCGGGTAGAAACGGTTGCGCCAGAAATCCTCGATAATCTCGCGGCGGAGATCGCTTTCATTCTCCAGCAGTTCAAGATCAAACAGTGAACCGGATTCAAAGGCGTGGTCCTGGAGAATGCGCTGGCAAAAGCCATGGATGGTATAGATGGCGGCCTCATCCATCCGCACCAGGGCATCGGCCAGCAGTCTTTTGCCAAGGTCAAGGGGAACGGCGGTCAGCAGGATGGCCAGTTGTGGGTCAAGCGGGCTCCGTTGCTCAAGGCCGTCAAGGGCCTCGCGCAGTCGGCGCCGGATGCGGTCGCGCAGTTCGCCGGTGGCCGCCCGGGTGAAAGTCACCACCAGGATCTGGTCCACCTCCAGTTGGCGTTCGAGCAGCAGGCGGAGGAAGAGCAGGGCAAGGGTGTAGGTTTTGCCGGTGCCGGCGCTGGCCTCAAGCAGACAGCAGCCCTGGAGCGGGATGGTCAGCGGGTCAAGCGGCTGCATGGTCGGCCTCCAGGTGTTCGAAGATCGGCCCGAAGAGGGCGCTCAGGGTGATGAAGCTGTTGTCCAGGGGATCAACCTCCTTGAAAAAATAGCGGTAGGTCGGGCTATCGCCCTCGCCGCGGCGTTGGAATCCGTCCTCCCAGGCAAGCCGTGCCTTGTCGCGTTCCTTTCCCGTCCCTGCGGCTTCGGCCCAGGCTCGGCTGGTTTCGGGAAAGAAAGGCAGCGGCGCTGATAATCCCTGCCAGTAGAGGGCGAGCAGTTCTTGGAGATAGAGTTCCGGAGCGGCCACGGGTTTGAGGGTGTGGAGGGCTACGGTGGATGAGCTCGAAGCACTGTCTCGGGCAGCATGGATCGATACCAACGGTAGCCCAGGCGGGGCCAGCAAATTGAGTAACAGGTGCTGGAGCCACAGTTCGATCAGATCAGCACCCTTGAGTGCCCCGCTGCGCCAGGTGATCCGACCGCCGGGGTAGAGGTCGGTCAGCCAACCGGTGAGCTGGAAGGGGCCGAGGGTGCAATCGATCTCGAGCGGCGGCAACGGGTCGGCCAGCAGGGGCCGAATCTGGTCGGCCATCTGGCCGCTGTCCCCGGCGATTCCGGTAAACTGCGCTCGGCCGAAGCCACCCTGGGGCAGTTGGCCGCTGCTGGTCAGATGGGTGAACACTTGCTCCGACGATCGGTTGTCGAGGAGATCAAGGACAGTAGCCCGGCGGAGTTGGTATTGCTGCAGCGAATCGAGCCGGAAAGGTTCACTTTCTTCCATTCCGACCTCTTCTTCCCGCAGCTGCAGGCCGACGATTTGCTCGAGGAAAAATCGGACCGGATGTCGCCAGAACCGGACCAGCGTGCGGATCTCGACGGCTCGCCACTCCGGTCCGGGCGGCGGCAAAGCTGCGGCGAGAAAGGGGCGGATCTCACCTTCGCCGCCAGCCGGCAGCCAGGCAGGATTGTAGCTGGCGGTGGCCACGGTGCCGTCAAAACAGTGCCGGCTGAAGGGCTGCATCGGGTGGTTGGTGGTCAGGTAGTCAGCGGCTGGTCCCGCCGGGGCAACACAGCTCTGGTTGAGGTAGTCCTGCAGTTCGCTGATCACCACCGAGGGCGGCGTGATGCTGTCGTCACGTTGGCTGCGGCCCACCCAGGAAAACGCCAGGAGGCTACGGGCGGAAAGCAGGGCCTCGAGGAAGAGGTAACGGTCGTCATGGCGACGGTTGCGATCGCCAAGTCGGGGTTCTTGCGCCATCAGGTCAAAAGGTGCTGGGTGCTGGGAGCGCGGGAAATCGCCATCGTTGAGCCCCAGCAGCCAGATGATGCGGAAGGGCACCGAGCGCATCGGCACCATATTGCCGAAGGTTACCCGCCCGCTGAGAAAGGCTTGGCCGCCGCCGGGCTGGGAGAGCGATTCTTTGAGGTGGCGCTTGACCATGGCCGGAGCCATTATTTCGGTATAACCAGCGAGCAGACAATGGTTTTTGAAGGCATTGATCGATTCCCGCAGGCTGGCCAGGCCCTGGTTCTCCAGTTCGGGCTCGAAAAAATCATCCAGCATCGTCAGCAACCGGCGGCACCAGTCCTCGGCAGTGCCGCTCACCTCCAGCAGTTGGCGCCAGTGCGCCAGGGTCTCGATCAGGATCAGCAACCCGCCCAATTCGCCCGCCTCGCTGCCGCTGAGGTGGGGATAGGGCAGGAGGTCCTGGTAAGGTTCGCGGCACTCGCCCATCAGATAACCCAGCAGCAGCCGGTCGAGGCCGAATTGCCAGCTGTGTTGATGGTCGGCGTGTACCCCCAGTTGCTGTCGATGCTCCTGATTCAGGCCCCAGCGGATGCCCGAGTCCCTGACCCAGGTATGCAGGCGCGGCAGGATGGCTGGATCCAGGCTAAAGCGGCGATGCAAGGCGGTGGTCTCGCAGAGGGCGAGGACCGAAGAGGCGGTGAATCGGCCGGCCATCAGATCGAGGAGCTCAAGAAAACAACGCACCACCGGCTGTTCCCGATGGAGGGATTGATCGGCAATTGACCAGGGGATGCGTCGTTCCTGGCTGGCTTCGCCGAAGACCCCGGCAATGGCGTCGGCATAGAGGGTTATATCCGGGGCGGTCACCAGGATGTCGGCTGGGGTCAGGTCCGGGTACTGCTGGAAGCAATCGAGGAGGCGATCGTGCAAAACCTGGATCTCGCGCAGGGGTGAAAAACAGCGATGGAACTGAAGCGAGCGGTCGGTGGGCTGGAGCACATACCGCTCCTGGTCCGGCGCAGAACGGTCATTAAGGTCGAGGATATCGTTTTGGAGGGTGGCGAGGAGGTGGGGACATTCGTTGTCCTGGTAGAGGTCGATGTCCTCCAACTGGCGGTCGAGCAGTTGCCGGAAAAAATCCTGGCCGGTCCGGCCCAGCGAGATCAGGAGGGGGTTACCCTGTTCATAGTAGGCGTCGAGACCGGGGGGATTCTGTTCGCGGTTCTCCTTGACGGCCTTCTGGCGGGCGGAGACCAGATCCCCCCAGTAGTGGCGGCAGGGGCTGAGGTGAAAGAGGTGGACCTCGCTCCGTTCGCTTACCTGTTCGATGATCTCCAGATATACCGGGGCCAGAGAGTTGATCCCGAACAGGTGAAAACGCCGGGGCAGGTTGGCGGCAGGCTCGGCGGAGTTGGCCAGAGTCCGGCGGAATTGCTCGGGCAGGCGAGCTCGGTGCGGAATGGCGGCGGCGGCCAAGCGACGCCAAAGCTGCGCCTGCCAGTGGTTCTCCTCCGGGTGCTGCTCCCAGCGGGTCAGCAGATCCGGGCGGTAGACCAGGTATTGGTCAAAGACTTCGCAGATCCGGGTGGCCAGTTGGTAGTGTTTGCAGCCGTCGTCGTCGTCCCGCAGATAGGCTGAAATTTCTCCGAAGTCAGGATGGTCGAGGCATTGCGGGAGCAGGGCGGCAATGCGCCAGCGCAGCACCGGTCTGGCGAAAAGATCCTCTTCCGGGGGCGCCCCTGAAATCCGGTGAAACAGGTCCCAGATAAAGCGGGCCGGCAGCGGGAAGTGCAGATTGGCCGCGATCCCGGTAGCAAAGGCAAGCTGCTGGGTAACCCATTGCGCCATCCCCTGATTGTGCACCACGATGATTTCCGGTACCAGGGGATCAGTGAGCGGTAGCGCTAAGACCTCGCAAAGCTGATGAAAAAGGAGTTCCAGTCGGTTGGACTGATGAAGAAGAAACAAGGGCATCTCCTGCAAAAGAGGAATCGGGGGCCACGGGTTGCTGGTGCAGCGCAAGGTGGGGACGGTACGCTGTTAGTGGAGAACTGCGCCGGTAACCATTTTTATTTTATGAAAATAGTCTGGATTTGCTATACTTAAATTATGAAACGATATTTAGACGGTTTTTTATCAGGCCCTGGTGTATGAAACCTCGATTCAGTTACCAGCATATCGTTTTTGCCCTGCTGGCAACCCTACTCCTTGCCGGGCTGTTTTACTTGCCTTATCTCTCGGTCCGCGCCAAGACCATTGAAACCTTCCGCACCCAGCAAATACTGTTTGCCCAGCAGGCAGGCGCAGGGCTCCAGTCTTTTTTCTCCACCTATGAAAAGGCGCTTTCGCATCTGGTGCAACAGTCGGCCATCCAGGGCATGGACGAAGGCGGCAAGGCCCTGCTGCAGAATTTCTTTTCAATTCATTCTTCGGATCTGACCGACATCCAACGGCGCGATGCCTCGAGTGCCGTCTTGTTTGCTGTCCCGGACGGACCGGCCGACCAAGGGGACGCTGCTCGCGGTTTCTGCCGCCAGGCCCAGGAACAGCAGGCGCCATCGCTCAGCGTGAGCGTGGATGCACCGGGAAAAGCAGGGCGCATCTTTTTTTCCGCCCCGGTAACGCGTGAGGAGCATTTTGACGGCTGCCTCACCTTCATCCTGCCTTTTGTCGAGATTGCCGAACGGTATCTTGCGCAGATTCCTCCGCCCCATGATGGCTCTATCCTGCTGCTCAGCCAGGAAGGGCGGCTCCTCTACGGTCCCGATGCCGCCTTAGTGGGTAAAAACCTCGACGATCTGGTCGGCGACCCCGAGAATCGGGAGCAGTTGCGATTGCAAGTACAGGGTCGCGAACCGGGCCTTACCCTCTTCTCCCAAGATTTGCTTGATCGCCTGACCGCCGCTCCAACCGGTAAAAAACAATATGCCGTATCCTTTCCGGTGGAACTCCCCGGAGCAAGCCACTGGTCGATCGTGATGGTGACGCCCGCCCAAGAGGTGCTGGGCGCTATGGCTGAATTTCGTTCGCAATGGTTTTTGGTCACCGGTGTGGCCATTGTCGCTGTCGGCCTGCTCAGCTTTTTACTCAGCGGCATTGTGGCCAAAAGGCGCGAGGAGCAGCGGGTGCGGGCGGCGGAGGAGCATCTGGCCGGGCTGCTTGATCTGGCGCCCTTGGGGGTCTTTCTGCTGGACGGGAATGATGGCATTGTCTATGCCAACCGGGAGGCGGTACGCATGGTCGGGGGCAAAGAGCCGGTGACCGGTCTTTTTTTCCTCGATTTGCTCCATCCTGAGAACCGGCAACAGGTGGCGGAAACAATACGGGCGTCGGCTTCAGGGCAGGCCGTCAACATCGACGGCGTCATGTTGCGGACCCACAGCAAGGTCGAACGCGATATTGTTATTACCGCTACCCCGTTTTTTCTAGGCGATCCGCAACAGCTGATCGTCATCGTCCGCGATGTCACCGAAGAGCGCAGCGCCGAAAAAATGCTGCGCCACTTGGCGGCAGCCGTCGATCAGGTGAAGGAATCCGTACTTATTGCCGATCGCCTGAAAACGATCGAGTATGTCAACACCGCCCTGTGTACGATGACCGGTTATGCTCGGGAGGAATGCTGCGGCCATCCCGTCCAGTTGCTCTGGGCCAGGGAGCAGGAGGCCCATTTTGAACAACAGCTTGAAGAGGTGGTCAGGCGAGGCGAGGTGTGGTTAGGCCGGATCGTCAATCGTCGCAAGGACGGTAGTCTGTTCGTCACGGCGGCGACGATTTCCCCGGTGCGCGATGCGATGGGGGGCATCACCCATTTTGTTGCGGTGCAGCGTGACATCACCTTTGAGGTCGAGGTGGAGTCGAGGATGCGGCAGGCCCAGAAGATGGAGGCTATCGGTACGCTGGCTGGTGGTATTGCCCATGATTTCAATAATATCCTTGGAGGTATTATTGGGTTTACCGATATGGCCCTGCTGCAGAGCCAACCGGAGAGCGATCTTCGCCAAAATCTTCTGCACATCCGCAAAGGAGGGAAAAGGGCCGCTGATTTGGTGCAGCAGATTCTGACCTTCAGCCGTCAGTCCGCCGAAGAAAAGGTGCCGGTGGCGGTGGCCCCCCTGATCAAGGAAAGTCTGCAACTGTTGCGGGCCACGCTTCCCTCAACCATTGACATTACCCTGGAACTGGTCACCCTGGACATCATGGTCATGGCTGCGCCGGTGCAGATCCAGCAAATTGTCATGAACCTCTGCGCCAATGCTTTTTATTCGATGCGGGAAAAAGGCGGCCATCTCGCCATCCGACTTGAACGGTTGACCGCACCACCACCCGGCAAAATGGAAACAGCGGGGAGGAATGCTTGGGTTTCTCTGGTGGTGGCGGATACCGGAAAGGGGATTGACAGTGAGAATATTCCAAATATTTTCATCCCGTTTTTTACCACCAAACAACCGGGAGAAGGCACCGGCATGGGGCTCAGCGTGGTCCATGGCATTGTCAGGGAGTTGGGCGGTGAGATCACGGTGCAGTCGCAACCCGAGGTGGGGACCACCTTTACCGTCAGTCTGCCGGTGGCCGATGGCGGCGCGAACGGCGGGTTGCTGAGCAGCGAGGAGCCTCTGCCTGCCGGGACAGAGCATATTCTGGTGGTTGACGATGAGAAAGAGATCCGGGAAACCTACCGGATGATGCTCAGGCACCTGGGATATACGGTGACCACTG
>JAFLKR010000188.1 GCA_019163135.1 Desulfobulbaceae bacterium
GGCTTACCCACCCCCCGGCCGGCGCTGATAATGATCTCGGACTTGGTTAGGTCAATCCCGCCTACTTCAGCGGCTTCATAGCCGGTACACTGGGCTTTGGCACCGGTGTTGGTGTCCAGGACCACCACCGTCGGGGTGCCGGCCGGCTCCTCTTCCATGCCAAAGGCACCGGCCTGCAGGGTGAGCACGGTCTGAACGGTGGTTGCTTTGATTTTGCGCCGCAGTTTGGCGTTGCAGACCGGAACGACTGGGACTCCCTCCTCAACGGCAATAACCTCCGAGACCTGCGCAGCCTTAAGTGCCACGGCAATCCGCGGTGCCAGATCCCAACCATAGGATGAATGGAGAAAAACGATAGTATCCGGCTGCTCTTTGGCGATGGCCTCCAGGAGCAGATGTTTGTGGCCAGTGGGATTATATTCCCCGTACTTGGCTACATCCGCCAGGTACAGCGTCCCGTCGAACCGCGGCAACTCACCGGGACTGCCCACCAGAAACATTGAGGCTGCAGTCTCAAGTCCTTTGGCAAAGGCGATCAATTGAGCATATTCAGCACGCAGTTTTCCTTCCCGGAATTCCGCCACAAGTAAGGTCTTCATGAGTATCTCCTAGGCCAAAACGCCGGTTTTTTCTTTGAGCAGCTGGATCAGTTTATCGGCCAGATCGGAGACGTCACCCTCCAGAACAATACCGCTACCCTTGCGCTCAGGGAAATAGAAGGCCGCCGTCTCTTGACTGGCGCAGACGCCGCCCGTATCAGGGGCAAGGGTCAGCAGTTCTTTCTTTTTCGCCTTCATGATGTTAGGCAGCGTCGGGTAGCGGGGAGTGTTGAGGCCGAGTTGACAGGTCAGGAGCACTGGGGTGGTGGTGCTGACCAGGGCCTTGCTGCCGCCTTCGAGCTCGCGTTTCACCTTGACGGCGCCGTTGTCGAAGCTGAAGCCGACGATGGTGGTGACTGCAGGGATGGCCAGCATCTCGGCCACCATGACTCCGACCTGGGCACTGCCGCGATCCTGCGATTGCATCCCGGTGAAAATGATATCGAAGTTTTTATCCTTGGCAAAACCGGCAATCATGGCGGCGATCTCAATGGGTTCCCGCTTGTGGGCGTCGTTATCACCGATTTGCACACCGCGATCGCAGCCCATGGCCAAGGCTTTTTTCATGGTCTCTTTGACCTGATCCGGACCGATGCAGAGCACGGTCAGATCCGCATCGCCGACCTGCTCTTTCAATCGGACTGCCTGTTCGACGGCGTATTCGTCGTATTCGTTCATCCGCCAGGCGAGATCCGTCCGGTCGTACCAGTTCCCTTCGCCGTTGATTTTGAATTTGGATTCCATATCCGGAACCTGTTTGATACAAATCAGTATTTTCATCGAACTCCTCCAGCAGTCAGGCTAGGTGATAGTTGTCGGTCAATGTCAAACGCTCTGCGGCTGTTCGGCAAGCCGCTCGGCGAGTATTTCGGCCAGGTCTTTGGGGCGCAGTTGCGCTTCAACGTCAGCGCCTTTGACCCCGTCCTCAAACATGGTCAGGCAGAAGGGGCAGTTGGCGAGCAATTGATCCGCACCGGTGTCTACCGCCATCCGTACCCGTTTGATGTTGATGCGTTCGCCGAGGTTTTCCTCGGCCATGATCCGGCCGCCGCCGGCGCTGCAGCAGAAGGCCTGGTCGCGATTTTGGGCCATTTCGGTCAGATTGCCACCCGCTGTACGGATCAGGTTTCGGGGTGCCTCGTAAAGATTGTTATGCCGCCCCAGATAGCAGGAATCGTGGTAGGTGCAGGAAAAAGGCTCCGCCTTGATCCGTAGACGGCCGGTTGTGATCAGTTCGTCGAGGAAAACCACATGGGGTACCACTTCGATCGCAAAGTCAAAATCCCGGTAGTCCTTGGTCAACGTATTGAAGCAGTGCGGACAAGTGGTCACGATTTTTTTTACCCCATACCCCTTGATGGTCTCGATCATCTCCATGGCCAGGGTTTGATAGAGGTACTCGTTGCCCATTTTGCGCATCGGCTCGCCGCAGCATTTTTCTTCCTTGCCGAGGATGCCGACTTTGACCCCGGCTGCCTGGCACAGTTTGACGAAACTCTTGGCCACGGCGATGTTGCGTTTGTCAAAGGAGGCATAACAGCCGACAAAGTAGAGAACCTCCACCTCGGCATCTTCGGCCAGCGCCGTGATGCCCAGCGCTTCGGCCCAATCGCCACGGGCGGCATAGCCCATCCCCAGAGGATTGCCGTTGACCTCAGTCTGCTCCATGGCGGTCATGACTTCTTCGCCGGGGAACTCACCTTCCATTAACACCAGATTGCGGCGCATTTCAATGATCTTGCTGACATGCTCGATGGAGGCGGGGCAGATGTCCTGGCAGGCACGGCAGGTGGTGCAGGCCCAGATGGCCTCCCGACCGACGGTATCGATGAGGTTGGCCGCCGGATTGGTGAAGGAAATTTCGCCGATCTGATTGATGACCTGCATCGGCGACAGCGGTTTGCCGGTGGTATAGGCAGGGCAGCGATCTTGACACCGTTTGCACAAGGTGCAGGCATCGGCGTCGAAGATATCTTTCCAGCGCAGGTCGGTCACTTCGCTGGCTCCGAATTTTTCGGTGGTTTCGTCTTCTAGATTGATGGTGGTCAATTTGCCGGTTGGCCCTAGGTCGGCGAGATAAGCGTTGGCGCTGGAGGTGAGGATATGGCGGAATTTGGTGTAAGGGATGATCGCGATAAAGGCGAGCGCCAGCAGGAGGTGGAGCCACCAGAGGCCGGCGTGCAGGGTGCGCAGTCCGCCTTCGCCGAGGCTCGTGAGCATTTTGGCCGTAACCAGGCCGACCGGCGACCAGAGGGCCAGCGGGGTGTTCAGTTCGGTCACCGCCATCCGGGCACCTTCGATGAGAAAGCCGGTGACCAGAATGGCCAGCAGGAGGCCGTGCATGACGGCATCATCGCTCTTGGTGAGCAACCCTTCCGGGCGGATCAGATAGCGGCGTACCAGCAGTCCGCCCAGCATGAGGATGGCGATCAGACCCGCCAGATCCAGGACGACGGAAAATAGTTTGTAAAAGGTCCCTTTGAGAAATTTGACCCCAAAGAACAGATCGGTGAAATCCGCCTGGGCCACAATCAGGGAGGTGCCGATCATCAGAATGAAAAAACTCCAGAAGAACAGCGCATGCGCGGTACCCGCACCTGGGACCCGGAAGACTTTGGTTTGCAGGAGCACACTTTCCAGCAGGTTTCTCATCCGCAGACCCCGCTGATCAGTCCGGTCAAGCGGCTGCCCAAGCCGGTAGACCTTGATCCGCTTCAGGCAACCCAGCACCAAAACAGTTAAGGCAACCAGCAATAGGCCATACATAGGCGCCAAGGTCGTAAACCCATGACCGACATTCCAATAAATTTCACGGGTGAACTCCATCTTGGCCTCCGTTTCCTTTTAAAAAATTGAACGATTTATCTTATTCTTTCATAGAAGAAGAGAGGCGGTTTGCACCGCTACTCTCTTCTTCTGTCTCATCAAGGGGTTGGGGCATGGGTTGCCCCAACTTCGCTGGGGTGGTGGCGCGCTTATTTGGTCAATGCGGCACCAATAACAACCCGTTGAATTTCACTGGTTCCTTCATAGATCTCGGTGATTTTGGCATCCCGCATCATCCGCTCAACCGGGAATTCACGGGTGTAGCCGTAGCCACCGTGGAGCTGCACCGACTGGGTGGTGACCCGCATGGCGGTCTCCGAGGCAAAGAGTTTGGCCATGGCCGATTCCTGGGAATAGGACAGCCCGGCGCTGGCCCGATAGGCGGCGTTGTAGATCAGCAGGCGCGCGGCCTCGACCTGGGTGGCCATGTCGGCCAGTTGAAATTGTACGCCTTGGAAGGTGGCAATCGCTTTGTTGAACTGTTCACGCTCCTTGGTGTAGGCGATGGCAGCGTCAAGCGCGCCTTGGGCAATGCCCAGCGCCTGGGCGGCGATGCCGATGCGGCCGCCATCCAGGGTCTTCATGGCTACCTTGAATCCTTGTCCTTCCTGGCCCAGCAGGTTGTCGCCGGGAATGCGGCAGTTTTCGAACACCAGTTCCATGGTGGGTGACGAGCGGATACCCATTTTGGCTTCCTTCTTGCCAAACGAGAAGCCGGGGGTCCCTTTTTCGACGATGTAGGCGCTGATGCCTCGATGTTTTTCTGCAGACTTGTCGCTACGAGCCAGCACTACATAGATTTCGGCCTCGCCGGCATTGGTGATGAAGATTTTGGATCCGTTGAGAATCCAGTCATTACCATCCTTGGTGGCGGTGGTCTTGGTGCCGCCGGCATCGGAACCGGCAGAGGGTTCGGTCAGGCCGAAGGCCCCCAGTTTCTCGCCTTTGGCCAGCGGCACCAGGAATTTCTGTTTCTGGGCCTCGGTGCCGAACATGTAGATGGGATTGGCGCAGAGCGAAAGGTGGGCAGATAACGTGACGCCGGTTGAACCGCAGACGCGAGACAACTCTTCAACGGCGATTGCGTAGCTGATATAATCGGCTCCGGCGCCGCCGTACTCTTCGGGAAAAACGATTCCGGTCAATCCCAGCTCGCCCAGGCGGTCATACATCAGGGCTCGGTCAAAGACCTCTTCTTCATCCCGGCTTCTTGCAGAGGGCGCCACTTCAGCTTCGGCGAAACTACGGACCATGTCACGAATAAGGTTTTGCTCTTCAGTCAACTCGAAATTCATATGTTCTACTCCCCTAAGATTGTGTTGGTGGCGCTTCTTTTTTTGGTTCTTTATGTTTCAATACAATGAAATAGGAACAATCAGCAACTCTGATCGCGAATCTGAACCATCACTACCGTGCCGGTGGCGCAGGTTTTGCCGGCGGCGGAAACGCTCAGGTCTACGATCACCTTCCTACCTTTAATCTCCACGGGTTTGCCGCGAACCTCCAGTTCGGTGTTGATCGGGGTCGGGGCCAGATAATCCACCTTCAGCGAAGCGGTGACAAAGCGGGACAGCGGTTTACCATCCTCCCGTGCCTTGGCCGCCGATGCCGTGCCCGCGCCATGGCAATCGATCAGCGAGGCAATGATGCCGCCATAGAGAAATCCTGGAAAACCACCGGTATATTTTGGGTCCGGGGTGAACCGGCAAACGCTTTCCTCTCCGTCCCAGTAGCTTTTAAGGTGGTGTCCCGCGGCATTGAGCCGCCCACAGCCAAAACAGTGCGCATAATCATCGGGATACTGATCCTGAAATGCCGGCAGGTGCATTGATTGCTTCTCCAAGGTTTGGTGATGGTTCGGTCGGGGCAGCATGCGGTGTCATGCCTGATCTCTCGTCCGATGCCGCCAGTAGTCGAATTTATCAGTAAGTGTAAAATCCCTTACCGCTCTTGCGGCCCAACCAGCCTGCCTCGACATACTGGCGCAGCAGGGGGCAGGGTCGGTATTTGGGATCGCCCAAGCCCTGATACAGGGTGTTCATGATCGCCAGGCAGGTGTCCAGGCCTATGAGGTCGGCCAGGGCCAGCGGACCCATGGGGTGATTCATGCCCAGTTTCATGACGGTGTCAATGTCTTCGCGCTCGCCGACGCCGTGATAGAGGCAGAAAACCGCTTCGTTGATCATGGGCAGCAAAATCCGATTGGCGATAAATCCTGGATAATCGTTGGAGCGGGCGGGCGTCTTGTCCATACGCTTGCTCAGTTCCAGGGTCGTCTCCAGGGTTTCAGGCGAGGTCGCCAGGCCGCAGATGACTTCCACCAGTTTCATCACCGGCACCGGATTCATGAAATGCATGCCGATCACCTTATCTGGCCGTTTGGTGTTGGCGGCGATGCGACCGATGGGGATGGACGAGGTGTTGGAGGCCAGGATGACGTGCGGGGCACAGATTTGATCGAGGTCCTGGAACAGTTTGAATTTGATGGCTTCGTTCTCGGAGGCGGCTTCGACGACGAAATCGGCGGTGGCCATGTCTTTCAGGTCGACGCTGGTTTTGATCCGGGCAAGAATTTGGTCCTTGTCGGCGGCGGCCAATTTGCCTTTTTCAACGCTGCGCTGCAGATTCTTGGTGATGGTTGCCAGGCCACGATCGACAAATTCCTGCTTGATGTCATTCATGATGACGGAAAGGCCGCTGGCCGCCGCCACCTGGGCAATACCGTTGCCCATCTGGCCAGCGCCGATAACTCCGAATGTTTTCACTTCCATTGTTGCACTCCCTTCCAAATGATACAGGTTAATCCGGATGGGCTCGCCCTCCGGAGAAGTTTTTTTTATTTGTTGCTGATTACCATCGCCATGCCCATACCGCCGCCGATGCACATGCTGATCAGGCCAGTGGCATACTGTTTGCGTTGCATCTGGTGCATGGCGGTCACCATTTGCCGAGCGCCGGTGCAGCCGACCGGATGGCCCATGGAGATGGCGCTGCCCAACTGGTTGGGTTTTTCGATATCGATTCCCAGTTCAAGCATGCAGCCAATGGCCTGGGATGCGAAGGCCTCATTGAGTTCGATCATTTCGATATCAGCAAGTTTGCGGTTGGAAAGCTGCAGGGCCTTTTGAATAGCGGGAACCGGGCCCAAGCCCATATAGGCGGGATCAAGGCCGCCGGAGGCAAAGCCTTCGATGGTCACCAGAGCTTTGAGCCCCAGTTGCTTGGCCTTGGCCGCGCTCATCAGCAGTACTGCGGCGGCGCCGTCGTTGATGCCGGAGGCGTTGCCTGCGGTGACTGAGCCGTCTTTGGCAAAGGCGGGCTTGAGTTTGGCCATTTTTTCCATGGAGGTTGTCATGGGGCGCTCATCCTGGGCAAAGAGGAGTTCTTCTCGACCGGAGCGCACCGGAATCGGCACGATTTCCTCGGTAAACAGGCCGTCCTTGATTCCCTGCATAGCCCGGGCGTGGCTGAGCACGGCCAGGCGGTCTTGGTCCTCGCGGCTGATATTGTAGAGCTTGGCAATCGCTTCGGCGGTGACCCCCATGTGGTAACCGTAAAAAATTTCGTAGAGGGCGTCATAGACCATAAGGTCATAAATTTCGCCGACCCCGTTAAGTTCCATGCGATATCCCCAGCGGGCCTTGGGCAGGGCCATGGGAACCATGCTCATGTTTTCCTGTCCGCCGGCGAGGACGATTTCAGCCTGTCCGGTCATGATCGATTGCGCCGCGAGGGCAATGGCCTTGAGGCCGGAACCGCAGACTTTGTTAATGGTGAACGCCGGGGTTTCCTTGGCGATACCGGCCTGAATCATAGCCTGGCGGGCGGTGTTCTGCCCCTGACCCGCCTGGAGAACGTTGCCCATGATCACTTCATCAAGGGTGATCTCGGTGGCGGCAGGGTCCCAGGCGGCATGCTTCTTTTCCAGATCAATCAGGCCCTGGTCTTGGAGTTTCTTCGGCGCTGTCGCCAGCATCGTTGAGCTTGCTGTCGGCCGCAGATTCGCCTTGCGCAAGGTTTCGCGCATGACGCTTGCCCCCAGGGTGACCACCGGGGTATTTTTCAAACTGCCTCCAAAGGCACCGACCGCAGTCCGGCATCCGCTGACTATCACCACTTCGTTCATATATTTTTCTCTTGGGCTGATGTTCGGATCGCTGGTGTCAACTGTGTAAATTGCCGGTGAAAACTGGTTTGCGCTTTTCAAGGAACGCGCTGGTTCCTTCCATGGCATCCGGACTGGCCAGGCACAGGGCAAAGGCATCGCGTTCGATGCCGAGCCCGGTGGCCAGGTCGGCATTTAATCCCTGGTTGACAGTTTGCTTGGCGGCACAAAGCGAGGCCTTGCCCTTGGTGGCGATGAGTTTGGCGACGTCGTCCACCGCGGCCCGCAGTTCTTCGGGTGCGAAAATTTTGTTGACCAGGCCGATGGCCTTGGCCTCGGCGGCACTCAGATGTTTGCCGGTGAAGATCATTTCTTTGGCGAGATTGGCGCCGATCAGCCGTGGCAGCCGTTGGGTGCCGCCAAACCCGGGGATGACCCCCAGGGTGATTTCGGGGAGACCGAAGATGGCCTTTTCCGAGGCATAGATAAAGTCGCAGGCCAGAGCCATTTCACAGCCGCCGCCCAGGGCGTAGCCGTTGACCGCAGCGATGACCGGAATAGCGAGTGTCTGGAGTTTACTGATGATTTCCTGGCCGAATTGGGCAAATTTTTTGGCAGCCAGCGGGGTCAGTGTGGCGATTTCGGTAATATCAGCACCGGCGATAAAGGCTTTTTCACCGGAGCCGGTCAGGATCAGGACCCGGACGGCATCGTCTTGTTTAATGCTGTTCAGGGCCTCGGCCAATTCTTCGAGCAGTGCGGTATTGAGGGCGTTGAGAGCTTTGGGACGATTGAAGGTCAGGGTTGCGATGCCGTCGGCACAGGCAAGCTCAATGGATGAATAGGCCACATTTTTCTCCTTATTTCAGGGTGTTGAGAGATCAATTTTCAGGCATGGGCAATATACATCTAAAAAAAAGGCAAGGGAAACGGCTGTGCGAAGCGCGAACCCCTTACCCCATAATAAACATTACCGGAAAAGAAATTTTTCCGTCCTACCGGAGCAGCGTAGCATCAAGTATTACGGATAAAATCGAGCAGACGTAAATTGCGTAACTTCTATTTCAAAAGTGTCTGGCTGTCAAACATTTTTTGTGGGTTCACCGGGGTGTTAACGGGTGTAGAACACTGTGTTCCGGGGCATTGTCCGATTAAAAAGGCGGCTGGGTCAGCACTGGTTCGCCGGGAGGCAGGGCCCTGTCATGGGAGCGGCTTGACCGGTGCAGATAACGACGGCTCCATTGCGTCACTTGAGGTAACGAAAAAGCGCGGGGCCGACCAGGACCCAAAGCGGAATCAG
>JAFLKR010000161.1 GCA_019163135.1 Desulfobulbaceae bacterium
TGGAGTCGGTGCAAGCTTACTCTACTTTGCGCAGAGACTAGCAATCGTGGGTGAGGGAGTCACAATCAGCCCTCTGCAAGCCTCACATGCTGCTGAGTTGTTCGAGAATGCACGAGCGAATACTCTGCGCTGCCGCTCCGGCAATTTTTTGGCACTGCCTTCTGACATTCACGATGTTGATCTGGCTTTCTCTATCGAAGCGTTCGTACATTCACCTGATGCCGAGGGCTATTTCTCCCAGGCTGCCCGTGTCGTTCGACCCGGTGGAAAATTGATCATTTGCGATGATTTTCTTTCGCAGCGAGCATCCCTCAACCCTTCGGCCAAGGAGTGGAAGTGGTTGCAAGAATTTC
Organism: Desulfobulbaceae bacterium; assembly: GCA_019163135.1. Taxonomy (GTDB): domain Bacteria; phylum Desulfobacterota; class Desulfobulbia; order Desulfobulbales; family Desulfobulbaceae; genus Desulfobulbus. Next base: position 354 of record JAFLKR010000161.1, read on the forward strand.
GCACAGGTTGGAAAATAGGCTCGCTTGTCACAGTCGATAGCGCTTGTGAGACCGCTCACTCCGTTGGGTTTAAGTTGATCAGTGTTTTTAATTTGACAGAGTTTCTAGAGCTTCGTCGACCGCGCGATATTTTAATCAGCATTCTCGTAAGTACTGGCAAATATCTTGGTTATCACGGAGGAGATTACTGGAGCGCGCTGACCGGAGGTAATGCTCTCCAAATGGCTACTTGCTCAGGGGCCGTGGGCTACCAATACCTTGTGTTCGAGCGCAATGTATAGCTAATCCGATAGTGGCTCTTGGTGAGTCCCACGTTTAATTCTGTGCGGCTGGTCCTCTTTTATTGACTCGTTACTTCCCAATGTGAAGCATCCTGGCTGCCAAAACCGCTCCACTCGCGGCTGAAGTGGTATTGAAAAGGTGGAGTCGGACCGATTAAAACTCCCCCTCTTTTTTATTGAGTTTGCCTTGCTAAAAGGTTCTATACAGGAGAGGAGCGTAGAGTAAATCTTCACCACGGGAGATTGCCATGAAAGAAGTCCTGGCACGAAATTTCTTTAAGGCGGTTGTGTTTTTCTTGCTCCTCCTGTGCGCAACATTCTCGGTGTTCAGTTCTTCCAGTTGGTCACAAACCGAACCAGGTGCCTCTGAGGTAAAACCTTTAGCCCCATTTGCGCCTCCATCGCTTTCTTACTCCTCTGTTTTTAACAACTATCATGGCTACCAGGATCAAGAAGTCGCTTCCTGGCTGGAGGCTAACGAGACCGTAGGGCGCATCGGCGGCTGGCGGTATTATCTTGAAGAAGCCTTTCAAGAACCTCCACATCCCATCACTCAGCCCGAAGACGCTCGCCAACATTCCGGCCATGGAGGCAAGCCATGAGACTCCGCTGCCTGCCTCCACAATCCTTCTTTGCTATTCTGCTGGCATTGCTGTGGCTCACCGGCTGCGCGCGGGTGAACTTCGAAGAAACCCTGGCCACAACCAACCAGGCGACTGCGGAGTTTACCGATGGTAACCTTTCCTTGGTGCAAACACCGGAACAACGCGCTTTCAATACACAGACAGCAGAAACATTGCTTGCTGAGCCTTTAAGCCAACAGCAAGCTGTTCATCTCGCCTTGGTCAACAGCCCCGCTCTGCAGGCCATGCTGGCCCAACATTGGTCGGATGCGGCCCGTGCGGCGCAATCAGGTCGGATCGCCAACCCTCTTTTTGTTTTTGAACGCAAAACGCTCGCTGATGAGGTTGAATATGAGCGTTTGCTGGCAATTGGCTTGCTCGACGTGCTGACTCTGCCACTCCGCTATGCCAGCGCCCAACGCCGTATCGAGCAGTCACAGGTGCGCCTGGCCATGGACGTGGTGGACAATGTCACCAAGGTCCGGCAATCGTGGGTAAAGGCGGTGGCTGCACAACAACAGCTCCAATATGCAAGGCAGGTGCATGAGGTCGGCGAGATCAGTGCCGAACTCGCCCGCCGTATGCAGCAGGTCGGGAATTTCAACCGTTTGCAACGAGCACGGCAGCAGACCTTCTATGCCGATGCGGCAACCCAATGGGCCGTGGCGCAACAGCATGCCATGGCGACCCGGGAAGAGTTGGTTCGGGTTCTCGGGCTTACAGGCGACCAGGAGAAAAAGCTCAGGCTCCCGCAACGACTTCCTGATTTACCCAAAGCTCCACGGGATCCAGAGGAGGTTGGTGATGCCGCACAGAGAGGAAGACTGGACATTCAATTGGCCAAGACAGCCTTTGCCGCAGCAGCCAAAGAGCAGGATTTGACCCTGATCACCAGCCTGACGGACATTGAACTTGGGGTTCGCTACGATACCGTTTTCGATGATGCGGCCGGCACCCGTGAGAATCGCAAAGGATATGAAATATCGGTACGTTTGCCTGTGTTTGATTGGGGAGATATGCAACGTGATGCCATGGATGCTCAAGCCTTGGCCGCCGCCAATCAGTTGGAGGCAACTGTCCGCGCTGCCGGCTCACAGCTTCGGGAAACCTATGCTGCCTACCGCACGACCTACGATGTTGCCAAGCATTATCGCGATGAGGTTCTGCCGTTGCGCAAGGTGATCTCCGAAGAAAATCTGCTCCGTTATAATGGTATGCTGATCGGGGTGTTTGAGTTGCTGGCCGACACGCGGGATCAAATCGACACGGTGAGTGCAGCCATCAATGCGCAGCAGAATTTTTGGTTGACCAACGCTGCCTTGCAGGCGGCCATTATAGGCACCCCATCCATGGTGCACGTGACAAAAGAAACGAGAAAAGCCAGTCAACGGGCCGAGCAACCGCATTGAGCGCGGGAAGGGACAGAGAGCTGAAGGAATACCGATGACAACAAGAAGAGATTTTCTTAAAGCAGCCGGTCTTGCCGGCGGAGCGGTAGCGGTGGCGATGGTCAACCGGGTAGCCCTGGCCGCCTTGCCTGAGCCTGTGGTCCAGACCCAGGCAGGCACCATGCCCCCGCTGTTTCCCGATACCGGACGGCCCTACAATCCGGTGGTGACGCTGAATGGTTGGACCCTGCCGTGGCGCATGAACAATGACGTCAAGGAATTTCATCTGGTGGCTGAACCGGTAGTGCGGGAGATGGCCTCAGGATTCAAGGCCCATCTCTGGGGATATAACGGCCAAAGTCCAGGCCCGACGATTGAGGTCGTCGAAGGAGACCGCGTCCGCATCTTTGTCACCAATAGGCTGCCGGAACACACTTCGATTCATTGGCATGGTCAGCGTCTTCCCAATGGCATGGATGGCGTTTCCGGCCTGACCCAACCGGCGATCAAACCTGGCCAGACCTTTGTGTATGAGTTTGTCGCGCGCCGCCCCGGAACCTTCATGTACCATCCCCATGCCGATGAAATGACGCAGATGGCCATGGGTATGATGGGATCGTGGGTGACGCACCCCAAGGAGAAGCATCCCCTCATTGAAGAGGTCGAGCGGGATTTCATTTTCCTGCTCAACGCCTACGACATCGAGCCGGGCAGTTACACCCCAAAGATCATGACCATGCTCGATTTTAACCTCTGGAGCTGGAACAGCCGCATTTTTCCGGGCATCGATTCGCTCAATGTTCGACTCAATGATAGAGTGCGTGTGCGGATTGGCAACCTGACCATGACCAACCATCCGATTCATCTTCATGGCCATGAATTTGAGGTGACCGGCACCGATGGCGGACCAGTACCATTGTCGGCCCGCTGGCCCGAGGTCACCACCGATATCGCCGTCGGGCAGATGCGGCAGATCGAATTTATCGCCGATGAGGAGGGTGATTGGGCCTTTCACTGCCATAAAAGCCATCACACCATGAATGCCATGGGACATGACGTGCCGACAGTGATCGGCGTCGACCATCGAGGGCTGAGCAAGAAAATCACCCAGCTTATCCCTGATTACATGGTGATGGGGGAGCGTGGCATGGCTGATATGGCAGAGATGGAGATGCCTCTTCCTGATAACACCGTGCCAATGATGACGGGAGAAGGGCCGTTCGGTTCTGTCGAGATGGGCGGGATGTTCAGTGTCGTCAAGGTGAGGGCCGACCAGAAGCCAAACGATTACGCTAATCCCGGATGGTTCAGGCACCCCAAGGGGACAAGAGCCTACCAGCATAAACTGAAAATGAAGGAGACAACCCGCTCCCGATCTGCAGGCAGGCAGTCCATGCCGCGCGTCCAGAAACCCGCTGCCGATGTCGAGGTGCAGGTTCGTAAGCCTACTCAACATTCAAACCATTAACCCCCAGCGGAAGAAGACATCCTTATGATCTCGAAATCTATTCTCAATCTTATATTCTGCAGCTTGGTTTCAATGGCCGGCGTGGCACTCGCCAGCGGCACCCATTCCACTGGACATGGCCTCGACAGTAAAACAATTGGCAAGCCGGGTGAAGCTTCACAGGTTAACCGGACTGTAGACATTGAGATGAACGATTCCATGCGCTTCATCCCGGACAAACTTACCGTCAAGCAGGGTGAGACCATTAGATTCCAGGTAAAGAACATCGGCCAAAAGAAACATGAATTTGTTTTGGGGACTCAAGAGGAACTTGAGGAACATAATAAACTGATGCAGAAATTTCCCGGAATGGAACATGACGATGCGAATATGATCAACCTAGCGCCAGGTCAAACCGGGGAAGTCATCTGGTATTTTTCCAAGACAGGCAAGGTCAACTTCGCCTGTCTGTTGCCAGGACACTATGATGCCGGGATGAAAGGAGAGATTAGGGTTTCAGCGGGGACGAAAAGGGGGCAGGCTTCAAAAGTCGACGGTTCAACTGGCCACAACCATTAAGCAGAGATCTGCCATGAAGAGGGTGTTGAATTGGCAACAGAATACCTCGATATTGCCACTCTTTTTAAAGGAGACCGTTTTGAAAACGAGCAAAATTATCGCTACTATTGCAACCTTTGCCTTTGCATCCATCCTGTCCGTTGGTGTTGCAGCCACGGCAGCAACAGACAATAATGTGTCGATTAAGAAGGCAGCGACCCAAACAGCCGATATGACCTCTGGGCAGGTGCGCAAGATCGACAAGGAGACAGGGAAATTGACCCTCAAACACGAAAGAATCGCCTCCCTGAACATGCCCCCGATGACCATGGTGTTCAGGGTGAAGGAAAAAAGCATGTTGAATGCTCTTCAGATAGGCGACACGATCCTCTTTAAAGCGGTTGATACCAACGGTGTGCTGACGATAACAGAGATCAAATGAGTTGAACCTCTACAGGCCAACAACTGAACGAGCGCAATTTATGAGTTCAACCCTTTGATTTTTAATTAAATTATTGCATTTTACACCCAAAACCCGTCTGCTGCGGTAGTGCATTACCCACTACGCCCTTGAGCCTCGTTGACAATGCGAGAGATCAGCATGTTTCTTGCTATACCTGGTTCGTTTTTCCGCGTACGTTCTTGTTTTATGACCATTCGAGCCATCTGATGCTTTCTTCAAATCCTGGAAATCAACCGAGGTTAGGGCATGGTTAGACCATATATCGTTGCCATGTCGCTGAGTCTGGGGTGGATGGTGTCACCCGATGCGTTGGTGCGGCTGGGGGCCGGAATCGCCGAAAATCAGCCGCTGTTTATTGCTGCAATGACTCTGGCTGTCGTTCTTATTGCTCGCGGCACCTCGCTGGTTCGACACCCGGGACTGCGAAGCGATGGCCGCTGCAGCCAGACGGGCTTGCTGATTGAGGGCCTTGGCCGCCTGCCGGCCATGTCGCTCATCCTCGCCAGCAGATTCTCGTTGGTACTCATTCTGCCCACCGCTCTGCTGGTCTCTGCCGGGTTTGCCTTCAATGAGATTTTTCTCTACTGGTTTCCCAATTTCGGCTTTGCCTTTCTGCTGCTGGCCGCCATTGCCCTGCTCCATCTGGCAGACGAACGGTTTGCTCTCGCAGTACAACCATTCCTTGTAACCATTTGCCTTGGTTGCCTTTTGCTACTCTGCCTTGCCGGCCTGGGTGGACCCGCCAGCAGCAAACCCGTCTCGGTGGCTACAGGCATCAGCTTCACCCCGGAAGTGATGGGCGGCGCACTCCTGCTTTTTCTGGGTACCGATTACATCACCCCCGGACGAAACCGTGACTCTCGGGGGCCATCGATGGCAGCACTCTGCTGCGCCTTGTTGCTCTTCGTCTTCTGGGCCATGCTGTCGCTGCACTATGTTGGCCAGGAGCGGCTGTCGGCATCAACCGTTCCGCACCTGCTGGCCGCCAGAGAGGTGTGGGGCCAAACAGGACGGGTGCTGATGGGCTGCATCATTATCTGCGGCAGTTGCGCCGCGGTCAACAGCCTGTTTCATCTGGCCAGCCGATCGCTGGCCAGCCTCGCTGAACGAGGGCTGCTGCCCGGGCACCCCCAAGGAACGTTCAGACGACGACGCTTTATCCTGCTCTTTGTTGTGCTGATCGTTGGGCTGATGGCCGGGGGGGTGGCCGGACACTCCATCATTGAAGTGTATATTCAGGCGACCCTGCTTCTATGGCTGCTGATGTTTGCCATGCTCTGTCTTGCTGCTGGCAGAATTCTGATGCGTCGGACTGTTCCGCATTCCTGGCACGGCCTGGCGCTGGCTGCGACGCTCACGACTGCCGCCATTTTCCTGGCGCTGCGTCACGATCAGGCCATGGTCCTTATCCGCTTTACCCTGCTGACCCTGGCTGCTACCACCGGATTGAGTCTTTTCTGGTTATGGAAGCGGCCAGCCTCTGAGATAATCAACTCCCACCACCAACCATAAGGAGGAACACCATGAAGAAAATGCTACTCTTTCTTGTCAGTATCATCTGTTTCACAGCCCTCCCTGCCCTGGCCGGAGGCGTCAAGCTGATGACCACCACCGAACTCAAGAATATGCTCGGTTCTAAGGAGTTGATCATTCTTGATGTACGCTCAGGGCGGGACTGGTCCACCAGTGAGTTGAAGATCACCGGCGCGATCAGGGCCAGCGGCGATGACTTTGACAGCTGGGCCAACAGCTACCCCAAGGAGAAAAAGATCGTTCTCTACTGCGCCTGACGCAATGAGGGAACAAGTGCCGGTCTGGCACAGCAACTTATGGCCGACGGCTACACCAATGCCTACGCCCTCAAGGGCGGCTGGAAAGAGTGGCAAAGGCTGAAATTACCGGTCGAGCCGAAGTGATCTTATAGGCTCACTTCTGAACTTTGAAGCCCCTGTTTGAATACTGACTGAAAAAACACCACTGCCCGCCAGAAGAAGTTATCAACCTCGGGCGGGCAGTGGCACATACTAAAAAAGAGCAAGAGAGCAACCAAGCGGGGCAATTCGCATAGTCGGCCCGATGACCGTCGCTGGCAGTGTTAGATACCCAGCTGTGTTCAGCCAGAAAGACAAGCAAACTTTTTCCAATCAATTAGACCGCTTTTTATCCACCCATGTCCGGCGCGCACACGTATAGAACCGGGCACGATATCTGTTTACGTTTGACAGCCACTTTCTCCTTGAAATTGACAAGTTAGATGTACCCCTTTTATAGTCCTCTGGTAAATGTACTCCGAAACCCTATTCGAAAGGAATATAATCCGCAGCCATATATCTGCAGTTAAATAGATCGAACCAGTAGCAAGGAGAAAAGTCATGACAAAAGCAGACGGACCCAAGGGAGCCATACTCCAACGCGACAAGAAAACCTATGCCATCGTGCCACGCATCCCTGCGGGTGTGATCAGCCGCGAACACCTGAAGGCACTCGCCGAGGTGGTAGAAAAATATGCTATTCCTATTGTCAAGATCACTTCCGGCCATCGGATCGCCCTGATCGGCATGTCGGAAGAGCAGATCCTGCCGATCTACGAAGATCTCGGCATGAACGAAGGCAAGGCGGTCGAACTCTGCCTCCATTATGTCCAGGCCTGCCCCGGTACCGAAGTCTGTAAATTCGGCGTCCAGGACTCGCTCGGCTTCGGCATCCGCCTCGAAGAAATCTTTTCCAGCATTGAAATGCCGGCAAAATTCAAGGTCGGCGTTTCCGGCTGTCCATTTCTCTGCGCGGAAAGTCTGGTGCGGGATCTCGGACTGATCGGCAAGAAAAACGGCTGGACCCTGGTTTTCGGCGGCAACTCCGGACGCAGGGTGCGTCAGGCTGACGTTTTGGCCGAGGACATGGACGAGAAGCAGACCATCGCCTTGGCCAGAAAATGCATCGAGTATTATGTCGCCAATGCCAAACCTCGTGAACGTACCGGCGCCTTTGTCGACCGCATCGGCATCGAGGATTTGAAAAAAGGTGTCCTTTAGACGTTCGCCCAGTAAGTAATCACCGGCAAAGCCGGTGATTACTTACTGCGTCGTAGTTCAGTGGCGGCGGCAGGTTACCCTTGGCTTGGGCCAAACCAAAAGCAAAAGACTGTTTCAGTCGAACTTAACGGCGCCACTCCAACATTCAGCGCGCCTGATATCGGCGTAGAGCAGGAAAAGTTAAAGAAGAGCTACCTAATGAAAAATATCAAATCGCGGCTGAAAATATACCTGATCATATTCATTATGGTCATCGTTTTAGGTACGATAGGCATGATGACCATTGAGAATAAGTCTCTCATCGATTCCTTGTATTTTGTAATCGTTACTATGGCAACGGTGGGATACGGCGATGTCTGTCCTGTAACTACTATTGGGAAAATCTTTACCCTGTTTATCATCGTCACCGGAGTGGGCACGTTTCTCGGCGTCATAGCCAATTTTACAGAGATAATTCTGGAAAAACGGGAGATGGAAAGCCGCATGGAAAAGCTCAACATGATTATCGGTATCTTTTATAGTGAAATCGGCCTGGAATTTTTCTCCCGGCTCGCCCGTTACGACCCCAATTTCGACATTATCAGGAAAAGTTTGATCATAACAGAAACGTGGAATGACAAGGATTTTATTGCCGCCAGCAAGGAGTCTGTTAAGCACAAATTCATCGTTGATACCTCGC
>JAFLKR010000209.1 GCA_019163135.1 Desulfobulbaceae bacterium
CCAATGGATAATTTAACTATCCTTTTTATCTATAAAATTTATTTATTGTGATCCTCTGTTTCTGCATATTAAATAACAGGAGGAAATGAAAATACTATTGATCTGTTGGGTTCGCCGAGACCAGCGATCAAACGATGCAGTGCGTTCAGCCTCAAGCAGTTATCGACGATATCCCATAACCGAGCAGCAACTTCATAAGGAGAACCATTATGCCCGCACCTTTCAAGCAGCTTAATCGTGAACAGTTCGCCGCTTTACTCGACAAATTCCCGTTTACGCGAAAGATTAATGCGGTGCACATGCACCACACCTGGAAGCCGAACCATGCTCAGTATAAAGGCCACGAAACCATTGTCGGGATGTGGCGGTTTCACACCGAGACCAATGGCTGGCAAGACATCGCCCAGCATATCACCATCGCACCCGACGGCAGCATCTGGCTCGGGCGCAACTGGAACCTTCCCCCCGCAAGTGCTTCCGGTCACAACGGTAATTCGACCGCCGGACCCTTCATGTTTGAGATGATCGGCAATTTCGATCGCGGCAACGATCCTTTCGAAGGCGAACAACGTAAAACCACACTCGAAGTCATCGCCTTGATCCAGCGAAAGTTCAAGTTGCCGCCGGAAAGCTTGGTTTTTCACAACACCATGTCGTCTAAAACGTGTCCGGGCAATAGTATTGATTATGCTGAAATCGTTCAGGAAATCGAAAATCTGCACGCTACGCTCGGTGAGGCGCGGATGGCTGCGCGCGGGAGTGAGGAAGGGCCTTTTGGAGCGGATGCCCTCGAGATACATCAGGTGGTCGAAGACTCGATTGCCTTGCTCTCGCGAACCGTACGGGACGGAAAGGATGCCGCGGACGCGGAACTGAATCATGATGAAACCGAGGCCGATTTTGTCTTCCAGCAAACCCGGGATGCCGCCAGGGATTCGGGCCTGAGCCCCGCCGTGCTTGAGGCGCTGCGGCCTCATCTGGTGAACTTGAACATGGGGCAGTTTTCCGAGGAAGGAGAGTGGAAGACCTCACGCGACGATGTCGATGCGATCTTTGAGGAGCACCTGCCCAAGGCCCTGGCGCAGGCCTCAGGCAATAAACTGCGCATCGTTTTCTACGCGCACGGCGGCCTGGTGAAAGAATCCGACGGTTTGAAGATAGCCCATAAACACGTGGCCTGGTGGTTGAAGAACGATATTTACCCCATCTATTTCATTTGGGAAACCGGGGGGCTCGAGACCATCGGGCAACTTATCAAACGTTCCCGCGATGGGGCGTCGCGCGCCTTGCGTCGAGATATTTTTGATCACACCACGGATTTTTTGATCGAAGAAACCGCGCGTGCGCTTCAGGGGCCGAGAATCTGGGGGGGCATGAAAACCAGCGCCCAACTTGCTTCCGCCAGCGGACCAACGCCAGCTGCCGAGGGTGGGGCGCGATACGTGGCCAGGAAACTGAGTCAATTCTGTGCCGACCATCAGGATAACGTGGAACTGCATGCGGTCGGCCACAGTGCCGGGTCGATTTTTCATTCGTATTTTATTCCCGCCGCGCTCGATCTTGGCGCTCCCCGGTTCAAATCGCTGCACCTCCTTGCCCCCGCCGTACGGGTCGATACGTTCAAGGCCGAGTTGGCCGGCCGTATCGGCAACGGGGTCGATCAGCTCAGCATTTTTACAATGAGCAAACGTTATGAGCAGGACGACAACTGCGCCTATGTTTATCGCAAGTCGCTGCTCTATCTCATCTACTATGCGCTCGAACCGGAACGCAGGACGCCGATTCTCGGGCTTGAACAAAGCATCAGGGGCGATGCTGCGCTGAAGCAGCTCCTCGGCCTCGGGGTGCAGAACGCCCCCGGCGAGGTGATCTGGTCCGTTTCCTTAAGCGATCAAGGCCGCAGTGCCAGCACTTCCACCACCCATGGCGGCTTCGATGACGATGGCCCGACCATGAGCAGCGTCGCTCGCAGGATTCTCGGCAAAGCCGATGCGGATACTATCGTTGAGTATACCACCGGAGAACGGGGCGCGCGCGGGGCCGATTTATGGAGCGACCAGGTTGATTGGCCAGCGCAAATCCAGGCCGAAATGGAATTAAACGCTTGCGCCGCGAATGTGCCGTCAATCGTACCGGTGGTCTCGACAGCTCCGACGCCCGTAAGCAGCGCGGTGATCGGAAGCGGGCGCCGCCGTGCCCTCTGCGTCGGGATCAATGGGTACCCGACGGCACCCTTGCACGGATGCGTTGCCGATGCCCAAGCCTGGGCCGGCATGTTCAAGGGATTGGGGTTCGAGGAGCCTGTCATGCTGCTCGATGAAAAAGCCACCCGGGCCGCGATCGTCGAGGGATTGTCTTCGCTGGTCAACGGAAGCCGGCCTGGGGACGTGATCGCTTTCCAGTACTCGGGACACGGCACCCAATTGCCCGACCTTAACGGCGACGAGGCGGGTGGCGACACTCCCGGTGAGGATGAAGCCCTTTGTCCTTACGATTTTAACAGCGGTAATTTTTTGATCGATGACGATATCGGCAAGATTTTCAATCAGCTGCCGAGTGGGGTCAACCTGACCTGTTTTATGGATTGCTGCCATTCGGGAACCATTTCCCGCTTTGCCGTCGGCGCAACCCTGGGTGCGGTTGGCAAGCGCCCCGATGAACGCGCCCGTTTCATGGTTGCTTCCGAGGAACTGAAGGAGGCGCATCGCCGCTTTCGCGAGCGTCTGGGCGGGCAAAGAGCCATAAGTTCGGGCGGCGTGAGTTTTATGAAGGAAGTGGTGTACTCGGCCTGTCTTTCCAGCGAGGTGGCCTGGGAAAGCGGCGGACACGGCGAATTTACGGTGCGTGCCTTACGCGTGCTGCAGTCGGGCATTGAGGGGATGACCAACAAGCAGTTCGAGGAGCGCGTCACTGCCGAGTTCGGAGCGGCTCCACGCCAGCATGCGCGCCTTTATTGCGCGGATCCCGCTGGCGCTGCTCGCTTCCTGCAGCCGTAGGGGAGCTGATGGACCGCTCGGGAGGGCTGCTTCCGCCGTTCTCCGAGGGGGCAGGCTCGGCTCAAGCACCAGCTTGGCAACCCCCTCGCAGGGCTCCGCAACCTGATCTTGTCATCTAACCAGGAGGTAACACCCCAAAATGGCAGCAGATACGCTTACAAACAGGGCATCGACGGCGCTAGCCGGATCTACAGCGATGCAAAGCCGCCAACAAGGTTGCCGTCTTCCCGGAGAGCAGCCGGATAAAAGTCCTCCCGAGGAGCCATGCGTTGGCTTGGGGATCAACTTCACCCTGGGAGAAAATGTGGCGAGGTTGTTGTCTCCTCCTGCCAAGCGGCAACGCAACGATCCGCTCTGTCGACCGTTGCGCATTTTTGCGATTGACCCGGCCACTTCGCGACTGGAAGGGTCGGTCGCCCTGGTGCACATTCCCTATGAACCGTTGGAGCCGGGGCCGGTGGGGAAGCGGTTCAGGGTGGATAATTTTGATGGCGCTCAGGAGGTTTACTATCGCCGCGTCGATCTTGACGACAAGGCGTTGCTGATGAAAGACGGCCAGGATCCGACCCCTTCCGATCCGCGTTTCCACCAGCAGATGGTCTATGCGGTCTGCAGCAAGGTCTATTGGACTTTCAGGAACGCGCTTGGCCGGCAAGTAGCCTGGGGATTCAAAAGAAAGGAAAATCCGGAGCAACTGTGCCTCCGGCCCCATGCCTTTTCAGGCCAGAATGCGTATTACGACGATGAGCTTGGTGAAATTAACTTTGGTTATTATCGGGCCAATGAAGGTTTGGCGACGGATCGGACCTTGCCCGGCGGTTATGTTTTCACCTGCCTTTCCCACGATGTCATCGCCCACGAGTTGACGCACGCCATCCTTGACGGCCTGCGTTCCAATTTCAGCATACCCAGCGGGTCGGACGTGATCGCCTTTCACGAAGCGTTCGCGGATCTCGTCGCCCTGTTCCAGCACTTCAGTTACAACGAGGTGGTGCGGGCCGCCATCGCCTCCTCGGGCGGCAAAATCGAGAAAGCCAAATTCCTCACCGATCTTGCCCATCAGTTCGGGCATGCCAGCGGGAAAAAGGGCGCACTGCGCAGCGCCATCGATACCGACGCGCTTAAGCTTTACGACCCCGAGCTTGAGCCCCATGAATTAGGGCAGATTCTGGTTTCGGCGGTTTTCGAAGCCTTTCTTACCGTTTACAAGCGCAAGGTGGCGCGCTACATGCGGCTCGCCAGCAATGGCTTGGGCGTGTTGCCCGCAGGTGAACTTCCCGCGGATTTGCAAAGCCTGCTTGCCGACAAAGCCAGCCGCCTGGCCAGTCAATTCCTTTCCATACTGATCCGCGCGATCGATTACTGCCCTCCGGTTGATTTGCGGTTCGGCGAGTACCTCAGGGCCATAATCACTGCCGATTGCGATCTGGTTCCCGACGATGTCTGGGGGTATCGGGAGGCGATTATTGACGCTTTTCTGCGGCGAAATGTCTACCCGCGCAACGTCAGCAGCCTGTCGGAAGACGCGCTGTTGTGGCGGTCGACCGTCAGTGCGTGCGGTCCGATCACCGCCTTGGATTTCGCCCACCTGCAGTTCGAGGGCGATCCCGCTTCTGCCGCCGGCCCGAAGGAGTTGCGGCGCCAGGCGTGTGCTCTGGGCGAATTTCTGACCCGTCCGGAGCATATGGAGGCCTTCGGGTTTGTAAGTCAGTCGGATTCCAGGTTGGAGGGCAGTCGCGTCGATCTTCCCTCGGTCGAATCGATCCGTTCTGCCAGGCGAATAGGGCCTAATGGGCACATCGTCTTCGACCTGGTCGCCGAAGTGACCCAGCGCCGAACGATACCGCACGAATACGGCAGAAAGGAATTTGAATATTTTGGCGGAGCGACGATCATTCTAGGGCCCGAAGGAGAGATTCGCTATGCTATTTCCAAAAGTGTGCTCGGCAAGGGACGATTGGAGCGTCGGCGCGATTTTATGGATAGCAGCGCCGGTCGGCGCTATTGGCATATTGAGGGGGAAAAATATCGTTCGAAGGGACCGCTTTTCAGGATGCTGCATGATATGTGAAAATGGAGGGTCAAACGTGGACGCTGGTGGCCCGATCGCCGATTTTCTGCACCCCGTCGGCCAGGCGCTCTTTTCACCCGGTGATGGGGAGTGAAACGGTAAAGGTTGCGCCTTTACCCGGTTGACTCTTCACCTGGATTTCCCCCTGATGCTGTTTGATAATGCCGTAACTGACCGAAAGTCCCAGGCCGGTGCCGATAACATCGGGCTTGGTGCTGTAAAAGGGTTGAAAAATTGACTCTATTGCTTCGGGTTTGATGCCGATCCCGTTGTCTTTGATCGCCACCGCCACGCGATCTCCCTCCTGTCTGGTACTGATCTTGATAATCCCGCTGTGCTGCTGACAAGCATCGGTTGCGTTGATCAGTAGATTAATAAGTACTTGCTTGATCTGGGTGGGGACGACCATAATCTTCGGTAATTGCACGGCAAAGTCGCGCACCAGCTTAATGTTCAATTCGCTGAATAAGGTCTTTTGGAGCAGCAGAATGGAATCAAGGGCCTGGTGCAGATCCATCAATGCTTTCCTGGATGAGCCAGGTCGGTCAAATTCCCGCAGATTACGCATTAAATCCTTCACCCGACGGCATTCGCTGATGGCCTCGGCAAGCAACGTTTTATCCTCATCCTTCAATAGGGCTCTCTCTTGCAATCCGTTGAGAAAGAACTGAATGCCGAGCAAGGGGTTGTTGATTTCATGGGCTATCGAACCGGATAACTTGCCCAACGCCGCGAGTTTTTCTGAGTGCAGATATTTTGCCTGCGCCTCCTGCAATTCAAGGGTTCGCTGCTCGACCCGGCGTTCGAGATTTTCCTTGGCTGCTTTTAATTGCTCTTCTGCCCATTTGCGATCGGTGATATCGTTCAACACAACCCGAAATTCTGTTATCCCAGTCTGTTGCGGTAGAGCAGTCGCAGTCAAATGGGCCCAAAATATCGTGCCGTCCTGTTTAACCAACCGCAGTTCGCATTCATTTGGCGTACCGATCTCAAAGTTCTGCTTGCGATAGAGATAATAGAGGTCTTGGTCTTCGGTGTGGATAAACTGGGTGAGCAGTTTATTCACAAGCCTTTCTTTGGCGGAACAAAGGAGGGTGCCTGCAGTGAGGTTAGCCTCTTTAATCCGTCCGTTATTACAGAGGGTTAAATAACCAACCGGGGCCAAGTCGTAGAGTTCGAAATAGCGTATTCTTGCGGCATCCAAGCCATCCTGCGCTCTATGCAGTTCTTCATTCTGTATTTCCAACTCGATCTGATGCACCTGCAGTTCATGGAGCATCTGCTGGATTTCTTCAGGTGACATGGACGTGATATTCAAGGGCTTACCATTATTGCTCCGGACCAATTTTTCGACTCGCTGGCGGAGTTCAGATAAGGGTTTGGTTTGATTTTCCATGCTCAGCATTCACCCTCGTTCGCTCGTTGGATGTTATCGTTTTTTTTGCCTTGATTATCGATCAATTCTGGATTCAATATGGTGTATATCTTAAACGAATTAAATCATTTTATCAAAATGAGCGTTACAATTATTCCAACGGTTCAGGGTGGAAGGGGGCCGGAGTGGGGCTAACTTTTTTCGTGTCATTTTGCAATAAATATTTCGTCCCCGGTGCCGGGTAAATAAGAATCGGCGCGATGATTTTTGACTCCTGGTCGCTTGGTGTACCGTTGATCCATAACAATCATATCCGCAACAATCATATCCGCTGAAAACCACGGGTAAAACGTTGATGAAAGGAGGCCATATGCTGGGATTTCCGCGCGAGGTGTCCAACCCCTATCGCAGAATCCCCCTTGAAATTCCCGAGGGGGTGTCTGCCACCGAATTTTTCAATAGCCCCTGCAATCTACGGCATCTGTCCCGGGCAAACGGCCTGCTGCGGACCAAGGAGGGGTTTCTGCTCTACCGGAAGGCCATCGGCCATTCGAACCTGTTTGACACCTCCATAATGCTGGATACTTCGCAAACCATTCTCGATCCTCTGGGGCGACCGGTCCGGCGGGATCAGCTGGAGCGGCGAGAGAAGATCGTGTTCAGCCGGATGACCCAGGTTGTGTTCGATTACATGCTGGAAAAATATCCCGATCCGGAGCGTTATCTGGTGTTTTGCGGAGAGGCGAGTCTCGATGCCACCTGGCCTCTGGGGAAACCGGGCGTGCCGAGTATTCGCATGATGCACAACCATTTTATGGTCTTTGATCAGGAAACGCTCAAAGCCTCGCCCGCCGCGGCCGATGATGACCCAAACCTGACCGACAGCGGCAACAACGGCCTCTTTCTCCAGTATCTGGCCTCGGTTTATCACCGCTTTTTTGAAATCCTCGATCTTGAAATCCTTGAGCCCCTCAATCCCGATCAGGCACGAATTAAGGTGACAGGGTATCCGCAGGGACTGCCCAGCTGGCGGGTCAAGGGTGGCGCTGCCGCTCTTGAAAACGGCAAATTCTGGCGGGAATACGACATGGTGCTCGAGGGGTTTCTTGATTTTTATCGAGCCTTTTTCACCCTGGTGGCGACCAATGAAGCCCGGGTGCCTTTGGAAGCGCACTATCCCGGGCAGATCGAAAACGTGTTGTTTTTCAGCGATGAGTTCCATCGCGCCGCCCGCATTCTGCGGCTCATGGTGCTTGAAGACCCCTTGTTTGCCAATGAAATCCGCTGGCGTCCCGCCTACAAGCAGCTGTTGTATCGTGACGACACCGGCCAGCTGATTGTCACCATCAGTCAGAATGCGGTGGGCAACGCCATCACCGAACTACTGGGCATCGTGGTTAAACGGGTGGAAGATGATGCCGCCTATTCCAGGACTGAGCAGGGTTTGGTGGAACAGTTGCTGGAGCTTCGAAACCGCCTGGTCTGGGCCAACCTCGGCGAGCCGTTGTCCACCCCTTCCTGGCCGCACGGGAGTTTTGTCCCGCTGTCGCGGCGATAACGGCTTCGATCGCGACTGGTACGAGGAGCCCACTGGGCCTCCTCGTACCCCCAAACCTTCTGCTTTCGGCAATGGGCATCGTTTTGAGTGCTGCCAGGTCAGGAGGACTGCATAAAAAGCACTCCGTTGATGATTCGTTTGCATTGGAGCAAAAATCTGTCTGCTTGATGGCGATTTTCTATCCCCAAGGGGGGCTTGTTCCCCGCTGATAGACCCGTAACTGCCCTGAATTTCTCTTCTCTCCCTATTCTGCCGCATCTTTTCTGCGTGGAATCCTCTTCCCTGCCAATGCCAAGAAGACCTGAAAAAGGTCATATATGCTCACTGGTTATATATAACCTTTTTCGCAAGGCTTCTCATGATGGTCCGGCAACTGTTTTTTAAAAATTATAAATAGATATCAGTATGATATTTGGAATACAGGTTGGCGATAGAAACCGGCGCATACCTTGCTTACGAAAGAGGAGTGAATAAAAAATTTGGAATGCGGTCGGGCCATGCGGCTGACGAAGCCTGGGTAGAGAT
>JAFLKR010000036.1 GCA_019163135.1 Desulfobulbaceae bacterium
CGCAACGGATCACCACCACCAAAGGCCTGGTCCCAAATCCGCTTACGGAACTCCGCCATCGGCATGGGGCCGGAGAACATCAGGGCCCGCTCCTGGGGGGTGATCGCCACCAGTACATTCCACTCAGCGCGCACCGAAAGCGCCTCCAGCAGTTCCGGCTGGTCTATCTTGGTGAGATATTCGGGCAACCGCTCGATCAACCATTGCCAATCCGTATCACTGGGAGGGATCAGTTTGGCGTTGGTCTTGGAGTAGGAGTCGTCGATTTTGCCCCGAAAATAGATCTTGCCGCCGACCATGCCAACACAGGGGCGGTAGCCGAGGACATTCTCCGCATTTTTGGGATTGACCCCGCAGACCACGCCCAGACCGCCGCAGTTGAATTCGGCAAAGGTATCGCCCACCGAGCCCAGGACCCACATTTCCGGCCGCTCATGCTCAGGATTCCACTTGGTCATGGTCAGGCCACGGGCACCGATGCTGCCGCCGATCATTACCCGGCCGCCGGCCATGGCGTTGCAGACACCGTTGGTGGCATCGCCCTTGACAATGACATCGGCCCCGATATTGAGGTAGCCGACATCGTCGGAGGCTGAGCCTTCACAGATGATAGTTGCCCCTTTCAGGCCCATGCAGCCGAGACGCTGCCCGACAGGTCCCTTGACCCGAATAGTGAGGGGTTTGGCTATGGAACCGAGCCGTAGACCAATATTGTGCTGGCCAAACGATTCGAGGGTCAATTCATCGGCAACGGCGGCTGCGCCCCGGACCTCCTCTTCAAAGATCTTGGAGGAGAGTCGCTGGTTGTTGGCATCCTTGCCGCGGACCGTGAGTATGGTATGTTTTGCTTCGCTCATAATATTTCAGGCTACTGGGGTAAATTCCTGTCTCAGCAGATGTAATCGATCTGCAACCGGTCCGCGATGGCTTGGTCGTCAACGCCTAGGGCGTCGGACATCCCGATGGGCAAACTCTGGGAGCGGCCAAGCGGCGCCATGATTTTCTTCATCTCAGTACGAATGGACATGAAGGTATCGACCACCCGCTGGGCCACCTCGTCGGGATCAAGACGACGGAAGAGTTTCTCGTTCTGGCTGGTGATCCCCTTGGGGCAGATGCCGACATTGCAAACATTGCATCGACCCATTTCGTTGCCGAGACAACCGGCAGTGGCTTGCATGATATACTTGCCGATGTGAACCCCGGAAGCGCCAAGCATGATCAAGGCCATACCATTTTGGGTAACATTGCCGTTTTTGCCGATACCGCCGGCGGCGAACAGCGGAATCTCGTTCTGCCGCCCCTGGCGGACCAAGTCGAGATAACATTCCCGCAGGTTGGAGGCAATCGGGTGACCAGTGGCCTCCATGCTGACGTTGTAGGCCGCGCCGGTGCCGCCGTCGATGCCATCGATCAGCAGACCGCCGGCATACGGGTTACGCACCAGGTTATTGAGTACCGCCTTGGCCGAGGTCGAACCCGAAATCTTGGGATAAACAGGCACCCGGAAACCGAAGGCCATGGACATGGTCTGGATCATCTTCATGACGCTCTCTTCAATCGAATAGAGCGTCTGATGCACCGGCGGCGAAGGCAGATCGACCCCTTCAGGTACGCCGCGCAGTCGGGCGATCAGTTTGCTGACCTTGAACCACATCAACAATCCGCCGTCACCGGGCTTGGCGCCCTGCCCATATTTGATCTCGATGGCGGCGGGATCGCACTGCATCTCCGGAATGGCGCGAATGATCTCGTCCCAGCCGAAATAGCCGGAGGCTATCTGCAAAATGATATACTTGAGGAAGGGACTCTTCAGGACCCAAGGCGGACAACCACCCTCACCCGTAGCCATAACCACCGGAATACCGAGGACTTCGTTGCAGTAGGCCACCCCCTGGAGCAGACCGAGCCACATGTTCGGCGACAAGGCGCCAAACGACATCGAGCCGATCACAAAGGGAAAGATCTCCCGGGTCGGTGGAATCCATTCGCCCGCAGTCCGCCGACGCAGGAACTCTTCCGGCGGCAGCACCCGGCCCAGAATGGTGTTGGTGTTGAACTCATGACGGCCGGCATCGAGCGCCGGATCGGTAAGCATCGAGATTCGGCCGAACGAAATTCGATCGAGCACCGTCTTGCCGGTGGCGTTGCGGCGACCGCCCCGCTTGTAGGCATCACCTTTCTGATTAATCAGAAAGGCGGAACGGTTTTCGTTGGTGTTAGCCTGGGGCCCGATCGCCTCATTGGGGCAGACCGCTGCGCACATGCCGCAACCGATGCAGCGTTTTTCGACCACGGTATGCTGGCGGATGCCGGTGAAATGCCGGTAGTCGTTGCCCCGTTTTTTCTGGAGGATGTCGAGTTTGGGCAACCGCTGACGCAAATAAGAAAGCGAGATGGCCCCCACCGGACAGACAGCGGTGCAACGACCGCAGAGCGTACAACGATCCTCCCGGTGATGAATGATCCAGGGAAGATCGTGGTAGGTCAGGCTGCTTGGGGAAGTGTAAACTGATCGAACTGAGACCATACTATGAGTTCCTTTCGCTCGGGTGGAATAATGACGGTGTGCTCTCGCATAGGCTGAAAATCAAGGGCCGGCTCGCGATCCGGCACCAGGGCATCAACCCCGCACATCTCCGAGGCAATGGCCCAGGAGCCGGGGCGACCGCCAACGGTGGCCGGCCGCATCTTTTTCTGATCCATCACCAGCATGCTGGTTTCATCGGGCAGGGTGGCGATGACCGCATTAGGGCCATCGATAATCAGACGCCGGCAGGCGGTCCGCAACCCTTTGAGGAAATCGCCCTGGGGGTGGGCCTCAATTTCCTCGGATTTCAGCGGGGTGATGACATGCTTGTAGAGCTCCAACGGCAGCTTCAATTTTTTTGTAATATAATGGAGAATATGAGTAAAGGTCTCGGAATCGCTATGATAACCGAGGTAACCGGGGATGTTCTTGCCAAGCAGCCATTCCTTGATCGGCACAAAGGCGGTGTTCTCGCCATTGGTCATGGTGGCGATCCCTTGAATAAAGAAGGGATGGCAAGCATAGAGGTTGATACCGTAGTTGGTGTTCTGTCGGCCCTGGGCCATGACCACCCGGGCCTTGATGCGCCCGTCCTGGAGACCGAGGGCGTCGCCGACCTCAAGCGGCCAGCCCACCTCCTTGATCATCACCACATCGCGGTACAGCGAAAACACGGTGATATCGCCGCCGTGGGCATCGCCGTCCCTGCGGATGGCGAGCCGAGTCTGCAGCAGTCGGTCATCGACTTCTTCCGCAGTCAGATTCGACCAAGCCTCCGGCCTCTTGTAGACGCGGACCAAGTAATGATATCGATCTTTGGCCTCGATCAAACCCGGGCGCCGATCAAACTCATGGGCATATTTAACCTGGAAGCCCTGACCGCCCATCCAGTCGGTCAGCCGGTGAAAGGCTGCCTCGGTGTGGGCAATGCCGGAAAGGACGACATGGTGGGGTTTCAGTTTGAATTCCTCAAATTCTACCCCACGCAGCAGCAGGCCGAGGCCGCTGCCGTCATAACCTTCCTGCATGGCCTCCATGGCCGTCAGGACTTCATAGGGGGAGAACGGAATATCTGCGCTTTTTAGGGCTAATCGGCACATGAAAGGCTCCTGAAAGGTCGATCTTGGTCAGGCGGGTGCAACCGCTAAAACTTACAAATTTGTATATAGCTTACAATTTCGTGATTGCAACCTCACAGAAATGACGAAGGTTGCGAGGAAAAGCATTTACTGAAAAGGAGAATGGTTGTCAAGCGCAAAGGAGAACCGGCGGGGATGAGGTTGGGAGATGATCGCAAAGAACCCGACCGGCGCAGGGAAATACAGGGAATTACTTACCGAGAACGCTGGTAATGTCCTTGGCTCGATCGATCTGTTCCTTGACCGCGGTTACTTCTTTCACACCGGGCAGGCTCTTTTTCAGATCAACACCGACATCTTCGATGTCATCGATCCCTTTTTTGAAAGAGCCGATGGCCTTACCGAGCCCGGCACCTATTTCCGGCAGTTTCTTACTGCCGAAGATCAAGAAGGCAATCAGGGAAATGACAATTAATTCAGGGGTTCCGAGTCCAAACATAAGGAGTCACCAAGGCAGGGATTTATTCAATCAGTTGAGAAAAAGATAAAGCATTACGCTTCTTTATTCTTGTCGTCATCAAGAGACTTCGGTTCTTCCTCTTTTTTGGTGGCTTCCTTAAAATTTCTGATGCCCTTGCCGATACCGCTGCCGATTTCCGGCAGTTTGCCCGCCCCGAAGATGATGACGATAATAACAAGGATAATAACCAGTTCAGGCATTCCGAGTCCGAACATAACGACACCTCGTGAAGATGAGAGAAAGAGTATTGAGAAGGGCTGATAATAGCACTTCGCCAGAGGAACTGTCAACCGCCATTGCGGTGGAGTTCACGGCCCGCTCCGATCTCCCTTACCCGGGCCAGGATGACGCTTTCGTCAAGGGTCAGGAGTTGGCGGTTGCGCATCACCACCTGCCCGCCAATCACCGAATGCAGCACATCGCTGCCGCGAGCGGCATAGACCAGGTGCGAAACTGGGTGATAAATCGGAGTCAGGTGCGGCTGGTTGAGATCAAGCACGATGCAATCCGCCTTCTTGCCGACTTCCAGGCTGCCAATACGACCCTCGGCACCCAATACCGCTGCCCCACCCAGGGTGGCGGCATGCAAAGTAGTGGCGGCGTTCATGGCGGTCGGATCCATCCGATCGACCTTGTGAATCTTGGCGGTGGTATTCATCTCGCCGAACATATCGACATCATTATTGGAGGCGCTGCCGTCGGTGCCGATCCCCACGGTGATACCGGCCGCCAGCATCTGCACCACCGGCGCAATCCCTGAGGCCAGTTTCAGGTTCGATTCCGGGCAATGGGCCACCTTGACCCCACGTTCGGCCAAGAGGCCGATCTCGGCCTCGCTCAACATAACGCAATGGGCGGCAACCACTTGGGGGCCGAGCAGTCCCAGGGCTTCAAGGTGCGCCACCGGGGTGCGGCCGTATCGCTCCCGGCAGGCCCGGACCTCCTCTTCGTTCTCGGCGAGATGAATCACATAAAGTGCCCCCTGCTCGCGGGCCATGACGCCAAGTCGAGTCAGCAAATCGGGTGAGCAGGTATAGACCGCATGCGGGTCCAGGGTTATGGTAATCAGTGGATGGTTGCGGTAGCGGTCCAACAGGGCCTGGGTATAGGCAAAACCATTTTCGAGCGCCCCGTAATTGGGCGAAGGAAAATCATAGAGCACCTCTCCCAGCCAGGCCCGCATCCCGGACTGCTCTACCGCCCGGGCGACATCGGCGGCAAACAGATACATGTCGCAAAAGGAGGTGGTGCCCGACTTGATCATCTCGCAGAGTGACAGCAGCGTGGCCTGGTAGACCACCTCGCCGGTGAGGGCGGCCTCCCTTGGAAAAATGTATTCCTGCAGCCATTGCATCAAGGGCAGATCGTCGGCCAGGCCCCGAAACAGGGCCATGGCGGCGTGGGTATGCACATTAACCAAACCCGGCATAATCAGGCCATGGGGTTCGGCCATGACTGCGGCATCGGGGTAGCGCGCCAGCAACTCCGCCCCCGTGCCGACCGCCAGGATGGTATCGCCGGCAATTGCGACGCCGCCTCCAGCGATCAGGGTCTGTTCCTGGTCCATGGTCAGCAGGTACTGACCGGTAAGGATGAGTTCCGCCTTGGGTTTAATCATGCTTGCAACTCCGCCAGAATATTAATAATCAACTGCTGCAGGCGCGGCTCAGCCTTGCGGGCCGCAGCAATGATCTCATCGATACGGATAGGCTGGAAACACTCGGGATCATTGACATTAGCTACCACCGATAGTCCCAGCACCCGCAGGCCGGCATGGAGGGCGACCAGAATCTCCGGCACCGACGACATGCCCACGGCATCGGCACCAATCATTCGCAAGAACCGTGTCTCCGCCGGGGTCTCAAGGCTGGGACCGGGGATACATACGTAGGTACCCGTTTCCACCTCCGAGAGCCCAAGCCGGGCTGCCAGCCGGAGCGCCAACTGCCGCAGTTGCAGATCGTAGGGGCTGGAGAGATCGAGAAAGCGTTCACCCCAAGCGTCAATATTCGGGCCGCGCAGTGGATTATCACCCAATTGATTGAGATGATCGGCAAAGACCATGAGGGTGCCGGGGCGGAAAGAGGGATTGAGGCCACCGCTGGCATTGGTAATGATGGCGGTGGTCGCGCCCAGCAGGGCGAGCACCCGGATGGGGAACGCCACTTCTCGAGCGGAATAGCCCTCGTAGTAATGGAAGCGTCCCTGGAGAATCGCGGTCCGCTTCCCGGCGAGCGTACCAAACACCAGATTGCCGGCATGGCTAGTCACGGTGGACCGGGGAAAATGGGGAATCTCCTCGTAGGCCAGGGTGCAGTCCACCTGCATCGCCTTGGCCAACTCACCTAACCCGGTGCCCAACTGAATCAGGACCTCTGGGGGCTCAGTAATGCGGCTACGGAGAAAAGCGACCGCCGCCTCCACCGCCTGCTGGTGTTGCCTGGAATCAATCATGCACGGCCTCCTGCTGAGGGCGGCTTAATCATTTCAAAGCATGCTGGGCAATAAATTCCCGAATGACCGCGGGGTCGGCATCCAGGAGGGCGCAGCGGCTCTCTTTGTTGGGCAGACCGGCAAGGGCCGGCGGCAGGGGCGGTTCGCTGCCGATGGCCAGAGCGACAGCAGCCCCGAATTTCGCCGGATGAGCGGTGGCCAAGCAGACCACCGGCCGTCGCGGATCACGCAGTTCCAGTGCGGCCTTGACCCCGACGGCGGTATGGGGATCGAGCAGGTAGCCATGCTCCCGGTGAAAATCGCCAATGGTCTGGATGGTTTCCTCCTCGGAAACCGAACGCGAACAGAAATCTTGCGCTACCTGCGCTTTGAAGGCAGAAAGATCGAGCCGGCCGGTGGCGGCAAATCCGTCCATGTCCCGCTGCACCTGAGCGCCATCCTGGCCGCGGAGATAGTAAAGATAGCGCTCGAAGTTGGAGGCAATCTGGATATCCATCGACGGGCTGCTGGTGGCAATGACCTGGCCTCGGGAATAATCGCCATCGGTGACGAACCGGGTCAATAGGTCGTTGGCGTTCGTGGCCAGTATCAGGGTGTGGATGCAGCCGGCAGGCAGGAGTTTGCGGGCGACATAACCGGCGAAGATATCACCGAAATTGCCGGTGGGAACGGAGAAATCAACACTGTCGCTGCCGGTTTTACGCAATTTAAGGTAGGCGTAGACATAGTAGACCACCTGGGCCAGCACCCGGGCCCAGTTGATCGAGTTGACCGCGCCCAACTGGTAGGCATCCCGGAAGGCAAGGTCGTTGAAGATCGCCTTGACGATGCCCTGGGCATCGTCAAAGGTGCCGCGAACCGCAATGTTAAAAACATTGGGATCAAGGACCGTGGTCATCTGCAGGGCTTGAATGGGGCTGGTGCGGCCATGCGGGTGCAAAATGAAAATATTGATGTTGTTTTTGCCGCGCACCCCGGCAATGGCGGCGCTGCCGGTGTCCCCCGAGGTAGCCCCGAGGATGTTCATAAAGCCGCCGGTACGGGCGAGCACGTATTCAAACAGATTGCCGAGCAGCTGCAGGGCCACGTCCTTGAAGGCCAGAGTCGGGCCGTGGAAAAGCTCAAGGATGTAGACTCCGCCCTGCTTGCACACCGGGGTGACTTGGGGATGGGCAAAGCTGGCGTAGGAACGCTCAACCAGCTCTTCCAGATCCTGCTCCGGAATATCGTCGATAAAGAGCGACAGCACCTCACGTGCCAGATACTGGTAGGGCAAGTTTTGCCAGCGATCTAGCAGCTCGGCATCGATCGTCGGCAAGGTTTCCGGCAGCAGCAGGCCGCCGTCCCTGGCCAGTCCCATCATCACCGCATCCTTGAACCCCAGCGGCTCAATCCTGCCCCTTGTACTGATATAACGCATGCTCGTGTCCTTTTAATATACCGTTGAACCATGGGTGTTCACCTAAGATAACCCTGGTCAGATTATTCGAGTTAATGGGTCTATAAGATTGCAGCCTGTCAGGGAAAAAAGCAAGGGAGAAGTCAACGCTGGCGGTACTTGAGACAGCTCAACGGACCAACTGCCTACAGCTGCCGCATCTCTGCATTCTGGCCGTACTTAGGGTGCCGCCACCAGCAGACTTTTCCCTTCCATCTCGTTGGGAATCGGCAACTGCATCAGAGTCAGGATGGTCGGGGCAATGTCCTGCAGGGCTCCACCGGTTCGCAGTTTTCTGTCGCAGTACTCTTCGCCGACTAAGAGGAAAGGCACGGGATTGAGAGTATGGGCGGTGTAAGGCCCGCCGCTCTCCGGATTGACCATCTGCTCCGCATTGCCGTGGTCGGCGGTGATCAGCATGACGCCGCCCCGTTCGCTGACAAACTGATGAATCCTGCCGACACAGCGGTCCACGGTCTCGCAGGCGGCAACTGCGGCCGCCA
>JAFLKR010000083.1 GCA_019163135.1 Desulfobulbaceae bacterium
CTGTCACCCCTTGCCGAAACTGCAGACCGGATACTGGCACTGCTGGCAGTTGCGGCAAAGTCCGCCGTGACCCAGGGCAGCAAGCTCTTCGCGGCCGATGGCCTCGCCGGTCAGGATTCGCGGTAGCACCAGATCGAACACGGTAATGCGATGAAACATGCCGCAGGCCGGCAGACCAAGCACAGGCACCTGCCCGATCCGGCCAACCAGAAACATGGCTCCGGGCAGGACCGGCGTGCCATACACCACTGCCACAGCCCCGGCCTCTTTGATCCCCTGGCGGGTGACATCGTCGGGATCGACCGACATGCCACCGGAGGTGACGATCAATTCCGCCCCGTCTGCAAGACACTTGTGGATTTCAGCGGCAATCAATTGCGGATCGTCCGGGGCAAATCCCACGGCAATGACCTCGGAGCCCAACTGTGACAGTTTATCCCGCAGGACCTGCTCGAATTTATCCTCTATCCGCCCGTGATAGATTTCGCTGCCGGTAATCACTAGACCTGCCTTGACCTTGCGGAGCGGCAACACCCGAATGATCGGCGTTCCACCTGCGGCGATCGCCATCGCCTGCTCCACGACCCGCCGTTCCGCCACCAGGGGGATCAACCGGGCGGCCGCCACCTGGTCTCCTTGCCTGACCGGGGTGTTATCCTGCAAGGTGGCGCACATCACCTCCCCCAGAAGATTAAACTGCAGCAGCACCTCGCGATTAATTTTGAGCAGACCATCCACTGCGGCTTTGATGCTGACCTTGCCTTCCACAATCTCCTGCGAATATTCCACGCCCGTCCCGGTCAAAGCCGCAGCCAGCAGCAGCGCCGCCTCGTCTTCGTGGATTTCATCAAGACTCAACTGGAGGACATAAACATGTTCCTTGCCCAGTCGCCGCAGATGCTCAACATCCTCCGGTCGGATGACATGGCCCTTCTTAAAGGCCCGCCCTTTAAACTCATCCTTGACGATTTCGGTGATATCGTGGGGCAGGACCATGCCCACCGCCTCTGCCACCGGTACTGTTTTCTTCAACGATACCATACTCATAAACACCACACCCGCACCGATCACCGGCCTGCCGGAAAATCAGCTCGATAAATAGCTAAAATCATCGCCCCAAGGCAATTCGAATTTTTCCGGACCAGTTGACAACTGCCGGACCAAACAGGCTACCGCCGCGTATCCGGGATGTTCAAGGTACCACAAATTTACCGCAAAATCATCTGCTTTCCCAAGTTGCTCCTGCAAGAACCTTTACCCTGCCACAGGGATACGGTACAATGCCGCCGGCGAAGGCGAAGGCATCAAGACGGAGACCTTCGCCATGCCTCCACCCCACCGAAACAAAAAAGAGACGAAAACCCCTCGCCTCAAAGACACCGAGCAACAACGCTCATGGAACCCTGATTATGCTTAAAAAAGAACTACTGGACATTCTGGCCTGCCCGCAATGCAAGGGGCCAGTGGAGTTGAACGCCGCGCAGAACGCGATCGTCTGCCGAACCTGCCGACTGCTCTTTGAGATTCGCAACGATATCCCGATCATGCTGATTGACGAAGCCAAACCGCTTGCCGAAACCTGAGACTGCGCCACCAGACACCATCAGGTGGGATCGCCGATCCCGCCTGATGGCCTGAGCATTCTGCCTGCCGTTTACGGGGTAATTCCCAATTCCCGTTCCTTGGCGGCAATCGCCAGCCTGGTTTTCACCACCGTGTCGGAAACCAGGCTGATAGAGTCGATGCCCTGTTCGACCAGGAAGGTGGCAAAGTCGGGAAAATCGGACGGAGCCTGACCGCAGATGCCGATCTTACGGCCCCGCCGCTTGGCGGTGGCGATCACCATTTTGATCAGAGTCTTGACCGCATCGTTGCGCTCGTCGTAAATGTGGGCAACCAGATCGGAGTCGCGATCCAGCCCCAGAGTCAACTGGGTTAGATCGTTGGAACCAATGGAAAAACCGTCGAAAATATCGCAGAAGGCATCCGCGGAGATAACATTCGACGGAATCTCGCACATCACATAGACCTCCAGCCCGTTTTCCCCCTGGACCAGACCGAATTCCCGCAGCACCTCGATGACCTTGCGCCCCTCTTCCGGGGTGCGGCAGAACGGCACCATCAACTTGATGTTGTTCAACCCCATGTCATTGCGTGCTTTGAGCAGCGCTTTACACTCCAACTCAAAGGCCACCTTGTACCTGGGGTCGTAATACCGACTGGCACCGCGCCAGCCAATCATCGGGTTGGATTCTTCCGGCTCGTAGAGATGACCGCCGATCAGGTTGGCATATTCGTTTGATTTAAAATCCGACAGCCGGACGATAACATCCTTGGGATAGAAGCCAGCGGCGATCCGGCCGACACCCTCAGCCAGTTTATCGATGAAATATTGGCGTTTATCTGTATACGCCGAGGTCTTGCGGTCAATTTCTTCGATGATATCCAAAATCTCATCATCGTCTTTGGCCCGTAACCGCAACTTCTCGTAGTTGTACAGGGCCAGCGGATGGATACCGATATGCGAGTTGATGATGAACTCCTCCCTCGCCAACCCGACGCCCTCATTGGGCAGTTGTCCTTCGATGAACGCTTTTTCCGGCAACCCGACGTTCATCATGATCTTCGTGCGGGTGGCCGGAATATTCTCCAGATCCAGGGTCTCGATCACGAAATCGAGCAGGCCGTCGTAAATATGGCCGCTTTCCCCCTCGGCGCAAGACACCGTGACCTCTTGCCCGTCTTTGATCATCTCAGTACCGTTCTCCGTACCGATGACGCAGGGAATGCCGAGTTCCCGGGAAATGATCGCCGCATGGCAGGTCCGGCCGCCGCGGTTGGTGACGATGGCCCCGGCGATCTTCATGATCGGTTCCCAGTCCGGATCGGTCATGTCGGTAACCAACACCTCACCCGCCCTGAAATCGTGGATTCGGCTGGGATCGTTGAGCAACCGGGTCTTACCCTGGCCAATCCTGGCGCCGACCGCCTGACCGGTGGCCAGCACAGTCCCTTTCCCCTTGAGTACATAAGTCTCCAGTACCTTTTTACTGGTCTGGGAATGCACCGTCTCCGGCCTGGCCTGAACGATGAACAACTTGCCGGTGCCCACTTTTTCGCCGTCGCCGTCCTTGGCCCATTCGATATCCATGGCTCGACCGTAATGGTCCTCGATGATGCAGGCCCAGCGTGCCAGATGCAGAATTTCATCGTCGCTGAGGATGTACGAGCCCCGCTCCTCTTCGGTGGTGTCGATATTTTTAACCGGTTCCTTGGTATTCGGGTCGTTATCGTAGATCATCTTGATCTCTTTGGTGCCCACCCGTTTGCCGACAATCGGGCGCTTGCCCTCTTTGAGCGTCGGCTTGAACACATAGAACTCGTCGGGGTTAACCGCGCCCTGGACGACATTTTCGCCCAACCCCCAGGAACCGGTTAGAAATACCGCATCTTTAAATCCCGACTCGGTATCGATGGAGAAGATGACTCCGGAGCAGGCGGAATCGGAGCGCACCATCTTCTGCACAACGATCGACAGGTAGACGTCAAACTGACCGAAGCCCTTGTCATGGCGATAAGAAATGGCTCGATCGGTGAACAGGGAGGCAAAGCACCGTTTGCAAGCATCGATCAGGGCCTCAGGACCGCGGATATTGAGATAGGTGTCCTGCTGGCCGGCGAAGGAGGCGTCCGGCAGATCCTCGGCGGTAGCGGAAGAGCGAACCGCCACATCCACCCCCTGACCGTACTCTGCCTCCATCTTGTTATAGGCGCTGATGATCGCCTGGCGCAAGGGGACCGGGAACTCGGCGTTGCGGATGATATCACGCGTTTTGGCGCCCCGTTCCTGAAGATTGCGCAGGTCATGGGTATCAAGCCCGGCAAGTGCCTCCTCGATGGCGGCACCTATCCCAGCCTCTTTGAGAAGATAGCGGTAGGCGTAGGCGGTGATGGCGTAGCCGTTGGGGACCGCCACGCCCTTGGAGGTCAATTTCTGGTGCATTTCACCGAGGGAGGCATTCTTGCCTCCTACCATGGGCACATCTTCAATACCAATTTCATCGAACCAGAGAATGAGCGCTTTTTCGTGTTGGTTGTTCATCTGTTACTCCCATGTGAAATGAATCCGCTAGCCGGGTCGTAACCCCGTCATCAAACAATCCGTTCCCAGCAACTGTCTTGTGTATCAATATCCAACGATATTATAGAAAAAACCCTGGCCGGTCAACCGAAACGTCTGGCCTGCCGTTACCGCCGGCGCTTGCAGGAATCGGCGGGGTCCGAGAGGCGCTTGCCAATTAGCCGGCTACGGGCTATATTGACGTAATGTTTTCACTTTCAGGCGCTGAAGGACCCTTTGAAACCATACGGAGCGGACATGACTATCGAAAAAGAGATCGATCTGACTATAAGCCGGTGTACGTTTGAAAACAATCACGAGCAAAGCAACTATTTCGATGCGATCAAAATACTCGTCCGGGAACGGGGCAACGCCGCAGACGCTGTGGCGCGCCAGCAATGGCAAGACGGCATTGACCGTGTCTATCGCCTGGTTGCAGATGAGATCCTGACCAATACAGGCCGCCCCAGAGAAACCATCAAATTCGGCACCTCCGGCTGGCGGGGCACGCTGGGCAAAGACCTGTTCGTTCATTCCGTGGCAACGGTCACCGCCGCCATTCTCAGCCTGTACCGGGAAGCCGCCGAAAGCCAGGAACTGCTTGCCGCCCTCGGAGTCAAGGATTTTGGGGAAATGCAGCAACGCGGCTGCGTGGTGGGATTCGACAACCGGTTCGGCGGCCCTTTGCTGGCTCTGGCCGCAGTCAATGTCCTCGTTGCCAACGGGGTCACGGTTTTTTATGCCGGCGAGGCCACCACCGGTGCGCTCTCCGCCTCGGTGCTCATTCGTAAGGCCGCATTTTCGATCAACCTGACCCCGAGCCACAACCCCATGGAATATGGGGGGTTCAAGTACAATGCCGCCGATGCTGGTCCCGCTGCCCCGATTCTCACCGATGCCATTACGCGGCTGGCCGGAGAATATGTCCGCCTGGACGCAATCCCCTTGATTCCACCTGGGATTGACTTGCAAAAACCGTTGACCGAGTTGCCAGGGATCGTCAAGGAAGAAGCTCTGCGCAGTTGGCAGCAACTGGTGCGCAACGGCCAGCCCCTCCATGGCATCGACTACGACCAGTTGATGGCCGACTTGGCCGAAAACGACGAGGTGGTGGTGTGCGTGGATGCGGTCCACGGCGCCGCTCGCCAGTATCTCAGCCGTTTATTGAACAATCCGCCAGCCGAACGACTCATCTTGTTGCGCAATGCTCAGGATCCGACTTTTGGCGGCATCGCGCCGGAGCCGTCTTCCGCCAACATGCAGCCGGTCATGGCCACTCTGGCCGCCCGAAACGAACCCTTGAAAATCGGGGCGATTATTGATCCGGATGGCGATCGCATTCGCTTCACCGACGGCGAAATCGAGATCTCCATGAACCAGTTCGGGGCGATGGCCTATCATTTCCTGCATGAGATCAAGGGGAAAAAAGGTATGGTCGCCAAAACGGTAGCCTCAAGCAATTTTGCCAATGGGGTGGCCGCCCAACTGCACGAGGAGGTCTTTGAGCCCAAGGTGGGATTTAAGGAATTCAAACCTGTGATCAACAAAGCCCTGGTCTGCTTCGAAGAATCCGACGGCATCTCCATTATCGGTCACACCCCGGAAAAAGACGCCTTTATCGGCCTGGTGTTGGCCATCGACATGGTTTTGACCCTGAAAAAACCGCTCGGAAAATATCTCACTGAAATCGAAGATCAATACGGCCATTACTACCCCGACCGCGACGGTGTGACCGTCTCCCAGCAGGGCCCGGTCCTGCTGCAGACCTTGGATCAACTCAAAAAATTCGCAGTCGGTTGCCAGGTGGAAGTCGGGGAACAGCGCAAAACCATCACGGCGGTGATCGACATCGACGGACGTAAAATGATTCTTGACGACGGCTCCTGGATCATGATCCGTCCTTCCGGCACCGAGCCCAAGGTTCGTTTTTATGTTGAGGCCAGAACCAGCGAGGAAACCTCGTTGCTGGTAAAAAGTGCGAAATCGATGCTTGCCGAAATCGGACTCCTGCCATAATGTAGAAAATTGTAATCAGGACACTTTAATATGGCCACCTGCCGATTAAACGCAGGCAGCCGGCATCGAATATCGAAAACCATCAGCACAGAGAATCAATCATGTGGGAATATACCGATAAAGTACAGGAACATTTCATCAACCCGAAGAATGTCGGCGAAATCGAAAACGCCGACGGAGTCGGCAATGTCGGCTCGATCGCCTGTGGCGATGCCCTGCGGTTGACGATCAAGGTCGATGAAAACCAGATCATCACCGATGCTAAATTCAAAACCTTTGGATGCGCCTCGGCCATCGCGTCCTCTTCCATGCTCACCGAAATGCTCAAGGGCATGAAACTGGAAGATGCCAAACGCCTGACCAACGATGACATCGCCAAAGCCTTGGGCGGCCTGCCCAAGGAAAAGATGCACTGCTCGGTGATGGGGCGCGAGGCGCTGGAAGCAGCGATCGCCGACTACACCGGGGCCATCCTGCCTATGGCGCAGGGCGAGGTGATCTGCGAGTGTTTTGGGGTGACCGATCTGGAAATCATCCGGGCGGTCAAGGAGAACACGCTCAAATCGGTAGAGGAGATCACCAACTTTACCAAGGCGGGCGGAGGCTGCGGCAAATGCGAAGGCCGACTGCGCGAATTGCTGGCGGAAACCGTTGAAGGGCTTGCCCCCCCGCTGATCGGCATTAAGCGAGAAAAACGGATGACCTCGCTGGAGAAGATTAAAAAAATCGAGGAAGTCATAGAGCGCGAAATCAAACCAACCCTGAAAAAAGATGGGGGCGACATCCAGCTGATCGACGTTGACGGCGACTTTGTCACGGTTTCGCTGCGTGGCTCATGCGCCGGTTGCCATTCGTCGCGGACGACCCTGAAAGAATATGTGGAAAAAAAACTGCGCGAACAGGTTCTTGAGAGCCTGGTCGTTGAGGAGGACAGATAATGGTGGTCTCCAGCACGAAGGTCATCTACATGGACAACAATGCCACCACCCGGGTTGCCCCCGAGGTGCTGGATATAATGATGCCCTACTTAGCCGAATATTACGGCAACCCTTCCTCCATGCATACCTTCGGCGGCCAAGTCGCACAAGCGATCAATCACGCCCGGCAAGCCACTGCCGACCTGATCGGGGCGGCACCCGGAGAGATCGTCTTCACCAGCTGCGGCACGGAAAGTGACTCCACCGCCATCCTCTCGGCAATACAGACCTTCCCCGAAAAAAACCATGTAGTCACCACCCGGGTAGAACACCCGGCCGTTAAAAATCTCTGCGACAACCTGGAAATTTTTACCAGCCGCAAATACCACACCACCCGGCTGCAGGTCGAATCGGACGGCACCCTCGATCTCCAGCGCTTTAAGGACAGCCTCACCGACGACACCGCCATCGTCAGTGTCATGTGGGCCAACAATGAAACCGGGGTGATCTTTCCGGTGGAAAAAATGGCGGAAATAACTAAAGAACGGGGCATTCTCTTTCATACCGACGCCGTGCAGGCCGTGGGTAAAATCCCGATCAACCTCAAGGAAACAGCGATCGATTTTCTCTCCATTTCCGGCCACAAACTCCACGCCCCCAAGGGAATAGGCGTGCTCTATGTCCGCAAGGGTACTCCGTTTGTCCCGTTTCTCAACGGTGGGCACCAGGAACACGGCCGCCGCGGCGGCACGGAAAACGTTGCCGCCATCATCGGTCTGGGCAAGGCCTGCGAACTGGCGGCCGCCCGTATGGCCGAGGAAAACACCCGAGTCAGGGCGCTCCGCGACAAGTTGGAGCACGGATTATTAACCACCATCCCCAAAGCGCTGCTCAACGGTCACCCCGAGCAGCGTCTGCCCAATACCAGCAACGTCAGTTTCGAGTATGTGGAGGGCGAAGCCATCTTGCTGCATATGAACCAGTTCAACATCTGTGCTTCCTCCGGCTCCGCCTGCACCTCCGGTTCCCTCGAACCCTCGCACGTCCTCCGGGCTATGGGAGTGCCGTTCACCGCCGCCCATGGCTCCATTCGCTTCAGCCTTTCGGTCTACAACACCGAAGCCGAGGTGGATTTTGTCCTTGAAAAAATGCCGGCGATTATTGCCAAATTACGGGCAATGTCTCCTTTCTGGGAGGAGCACCAGTAAGCCACCTCTTCCAAGCGCAGCCATAGACGCCGCCTTTTTTCTTTGTAAGGCGGCGCCCCCTTTTCTCCTTTGACCAGTTCCCCTTCAGCCCATGCGAATAATAGAGCCTGGCTTCACCATCCTTGATGAACTTGACCAACAGAGTCTCCCGGTCCGCATCGAATACTGTGGCCGGATCTGTTACAAAAGCGAGCACCGGATCGACCGCGATTCTGCTATCCCCTTTGTCCGCAAGATGGCTGAAC
>JAFLKR010000181.1 GCA_019163135.1 Desulfobulbaceae bacterium
GTCACTTGAGGTAACGAAAAAGCGCGGGGCCGACCAGGACCCAAAGCGGAATCAGGATCCAGACCCGACCGGCCCGAAGGTTGTAATCGGCAAAGAGGTGGTTCCAGGAATGGCCGGCTATAAAATGGCCGAAGCCAAATTCGAAGGCCAGGGTCAGCAGCAGCCAGATCAGGCCGACAGTCCAGGCCTGGGGAGAGGAAGCCAGGGGCCAGGCGCTGGCCAGCAACCGGAAATACCCAGCCAAGAGAAGCAGGAGCAGGACGGTGGAAAGCTGGTGGGCGGCAATATCGCCCAGACGGGATTTATACAACAGGTCACGCAGACCGCCGTTGGTAATGGCCAGGAGCACCATCCCCACCCAGGCAAAGGAATATTTGCAAAGCATAGCCATCCTTTGGTCTGCCCACCGCAACGCAATAGCAGGAGGGCAACAAGGGGGAGAAAACGGTCAGCGCGCGATAATGGCCTCGACCTCGATTGCCGCGCCCAGAGGGAGGGCGGCTACTTGAATCGCGCTCCTGGCCGGGTAGGGCGCACTGAAATACTGGGCATAGACCCCATTGACCCGCTGAAAGTTGCCGATATCGGTCAGGAAGACCGTCACCTTGACGGCCTTGGCCAGGCTGGTTCCGCCCGCCTCGGCCAGGGCGGTGAGGTTGCGGAAGACCAGATGGGCGTGGTCCTCGATACTGCCCTCGGGTATCTTGCCGGTCTGCGGATCGATGGGGATGGTGCCCGAGGTGAACAGCAGCGCTTCGGTGGCAATAGCCTGTGAGTACGGGCCGATTGCTGCCGGGGCCTTGTCGGTATGGATGGGGGTTCGGGTCATGATGCGACTCCCTTTTGGTGTCTGCGGATGATTTCCTTGGAAGAGATGAGAGCGGTGGCGGCGGCGGAAACGATATTGCCCGCCACTCCGGGCCCGTCGCCGGCGACAAAGAGGCCCTGGATCGCGGTTTCCAGGTGCGCGTTTGTTTCCACCTGGGTGGCGAAGAACTTGATTTCAGGTGCATACAGCAGTGTTTCGTCGTTGGCCACACCGGGGATGACCTGGTTGAGTTGTTCCAGACCGTCAACCAGATTAGTGAGGATACGTTCCGGCAGGGCCATGGCGATATCGCCGCAGACCACATTCTTCAAGGTCGGCTCGATATAGCTGTTGCGAATCCGATTCCAGGTCGATCGCCGGCCGCGTTTGAGATCGCCGTAGCGCTGTAGAATCGGTTTGCCGCCGCCGATCAGGGTGGCCAGTTTGCCGATGGATTCGCCGTAAGCCTGGTTGTCCTCCACCGGGTCGGTGAGGACCACCTTGGAGAGAAAGGCAAAGTTGGCATTATCGGATTTTTTATCCATCAGAGCATGCCCGTTGACACAGATAAAGTCCTGGTAGTTTTCCAGAGCGACATAGCCGCCGAAATTGGTGCAGAAAGTGCGGGTCTGGTCATCGTACTTAGAGGTACGGATGAAAAAGGTCGGGTCGTAAATGATCGAACAGAGGTCCTGCATGATCTCATTATGGACCTCGACCCGCACCCCGACTTCAATACCCCGTTGCGAAACTCGGATGCCGTTGCGGCGGGCGATCCCGGCCACCCATTCAGCCCCAACCCGTCCCGGCGCCAGGATGACGTTAGGCGCTTGGTAGGTCGCCCTCTCAGTGACCACGCCGACCACCCTCTCGTTTTCCACCAGGATGTCCTTGGCCACTTCGGAACTGTGCAAGCGCACTCCCCGGTCTTCGATGTACTGGGCCATGGCGGCGATGTGGCGGGGCAGGTTGTCGCTGCCCAGGTGTTTTTGTTTGATGAGCAGGAGATCGATGCCGCTTTTTCTTGCCTCCTTGCGAATAGTGCGGGCGGCCTCCATGTCAGTGGGGAAAACCTGGCCGTCCATGCCGAAGCGGTTGAAGATAGCCTCGGTTTCATCGATCAGTCGACAGGCCTCGGCGGTGCCGAGGAACTGGGTCAGATCGGTCTTGCCCAGTTTATGGATGAAATTGAGTTTGCCGTCGGAAAACAGACCGGCGCCGCCAATGCCGCAGAGGATGTTGCATGGGCGGCAGCGAAGGCAGTCCTGATCGCTGATAGGGCATTTTCGCGTGAGCGGGGGCTTGCCCTTTTCGATCAGCAGAACCTTGAGCGGCGAGTGTTCGCTGAGGTAATAGGCCGCAAAAAGACCGGCCGGACCGCCGCCGACGATAATCACATCAAAAGTCTGGGGTTGTGCGGTTGAGGTCATAAAGTTCCGTCGGGTAAATGTCGCTGACAACTGGCAATCGGCAGGGCTCCTGTGACAAGGAGATGACCGCAGCGGATAAAGCCGTGCGAATTTATTATTGATTTGAAATAATAGTTACACCTTTTCAGGTAAATGGCCAGGCAATTTTCCTTGTGGGGCGGGTGGAGCGGATAAGGCCAAGGGATGTTGGTGGCCACAGCGAGGAGACGGTGGTGGGAAAATTTACGGTATCTGAGCCAGATGATGTTAATTTTTGATAAACCATCAGCTTGATTTGGTGTATCGTATACTAAGCGTTCATAAAAATATCAGTTGCAGCTGCGCGTCTGTTGCAGCCATTGCATGGATTTCTTCTTACTCCTGGAGCCTAGCACCATGAAAAAAACTCATTATTCCGAACTCGGGCTGGTCAACACCAAGGCCATGTTTCACCAGGCCATGGAGGAGCGGTATGCGGTCCCGGCCTACAATTTCAACAACATGGAACAGTTGCAGGCAATTATTATCGGGTGCGCCAAGTCCGCTTCGCCGGTGATCATCCAGGTGTCAGGTAGTGCCCGCAGCTATATCGGTACCTCTTTTTTGCCGCACATGGCGGCTGCGGCCGTTGATCTGGCCAGGGAAACCGGCATGGCTGTTCCCATCGCCCTTCACCTTGACCACGGCTCCAACTTCGAGCTGGCCAAAGACTGCATCGACTCCGGATTTTCCTCGGTGATGATCGATGCCTCCCATCACAGTTTTGCCGAAAATGTGGCATTGACCAGGCAGGTGGTCGACTATGCCCATGCCCACGGGGTGACGGTTGAGGCCGAGCTCGGGGTGTTGGCCGGGATTGAGGACGAAGTCAGCGCGGAAACCTCTTCCTACACCCGACCGCAGGAGGTCGAGCGGTTTCTGCAGGAGACCGGAGTTGACAGCCTGGCCATTTCGATCGGCACCTCGCACGGGGCCTTTAAGTTCAAACTGCAGCCTGGCCAGGAACCGCCGCCCCTGCGTTTTGACATCCTGGAAGAGATTGAACGTCTGGTGCCCGGTTTTCCCATTGTCCTCCATGGCGCTTCTTCAGTGACCCGCAAGCATATCGAGATGATCAATCAGTACGGCGGGCGGATGGACAATACCGCCGGTATCCCGGAAGAACAGCTGCGGCGGGCAGCGGCCTCGGCGGTCTGCAAGGTCAACATCGACAGTGACGGCCGTCTGGCGATGACCGCGGTGATCCGTAAGGTTTTTGCCGAGAAGCCAGGGGAATTCGATCCGAGAAAATACCTCGGGCCGGCGCGTGATGAGCTGGTCGCCATGGTCATCCACAAGAATACTACTGTATTGGGTAGTGCCGGTCGGATAAAATAGGAGTTTTTTTCGGGTAAAGCTCGAGCTTTCCGTGGCTCTCGAAGCTCGGGCTCAGGTCGCCCAAAAAAAAACGGTAACAAGGTTGAGCTGTAAGAAAAGCTGTGGTCCAGTAGGGGTAACGGCAGGCCGACAACCAGCCCGGGAAACCATGCAGGTGCCGTAAGGAAAGGATGGCTCTCTGCAGGATCAGAGGGCGGAGGGGACCGTGAAGCGCGCTGAAAGGATTGGATTCTTATGAAAGATGACAACAATCTGGTATGGATTGACCTGGAAATGACCGGGTTGAATCCCTTTGTCGATCAGATTCTGGAAGTAGCGACGATTATCACCGACTCGCAATTGGAGATTCTTGCCAACGGCCCGGTCATCGCCATCCATCAACCGGAGGAGGTGCTGGCTGCGATGGACCGATGGAACGCCGAGCACCACCGAAACTCGGGGCTGGTCGACCGGGTCCGGCAGAGTACCTACACCTGCCGGCAGGCGGAGTTGGAAACCCTGGCTTTTGTCCAAATGTGGGTAGGGGACCGAGTGTCCCCCATGTGCGGCAATTCCGTCTGGCATGACCGGCGCTTCCTCGCCCGGTTCATGCCGGAACTGGAGCACTATTTCCATTACCGCAATATTGATGTCAGCACCCTTAAGGAACTGGCGCTGCGCTGGGCCCCCGACCTGGCGAAGTTCAATAAAGAAAACCGGCACCTGGCCCTGGATGATATCCGGGAATCCATCGCCGAGCTCAAGCACTACGGCGACTACTTTATCAAAAAAGACTAGCCCTTCAGGCGGATTGGTCTGCAGGGGACAGCCTTGCAGTTCAATCCGCCGATAGCCAGCCCCCTTTTTTTTCCGCCTCAATCCCCGACTTTTACCCCCCAGATTTCTTCCGCATATTCTCTGATCGTCCGGTCGCTGGAGAATTTTCCCATCCGTGCCACATTGAGGATCGAGCGTTTCACCCAGGTGGATTGGTCGGCGTAGACCTTGCCGACTAGTTGCTGGCACTGCAGGTAGGATTCGAGATCAAGGAGCAGCAGGTACGGATCGTTCTCGCTGAGTAAATCGTTGACCAACGGTCGGAAGAGTTCGGTGTCGCCGTTGCTGAAGGCACCGCCCGCGATTGAATCAATGATGTCGCGCACCTCCGGATTGTTTTCGTAAATCTGATACGGCTTGCGCGATTTGCATTTCTTTTCGTATTCGGCCTCCTCGGCGGTCATGCCGAAGATAAAGATGTTCTCCGCACCTACCTCCTCCAGAATTTCTATATTGGCTCCGTCGAGGGTGCCGATGGTCAGGGCCCCGTTGAGGGCGAATTTCATGTTGCCGGTGCCCGAGGCCTCGGTGCCGGCAGTCGAGACCTGCTCGGAGAGGTCGGCGGCGGGAATAATCCGCTCCGCCAGCGACACACAATAGTTGGGGATAAAGACCACTTTGAGGCGGTCGCCGACCCGGGGATCGCGATTGACCACCTCGCCGACCGAATTGATCAGCTTGATGATCAGCTTGGCCCGGTGATAAGAGGGGGCGGCCTTGCCCGCAAATATTATGGTGCGTGGCGTCACCGGTTCATCGGGACGGGTGATCATCCGGTGATACAGATGGATAACGTGGAGCACGTTGAGCAACTGCCGTTTGTACTCGTGAATCCGTTTGACATGGATATCGAACAGGGAGGTCGGGTCCACGGTGATGCCGCAGGTCGAAGCGATTATTTTGGCCAACTGCCTTTTGTTGCCCAGTTTGACCGCCTGCCAGTCCCGATGGAACTCCTGATCCTCGCACAGCGGCTCAAGACCCCGGAGTTTGTCAAGCGCCACGACCCAGTCGTAGCCGATTTTCTTGCCGATCAGATGCGCCAGGCGCTGGTTGCATTTTAAAAGCCAGCGGCGCGGCGTGATCCCGTTGGTCTTGGAATTGATTCTATTGGGGTACATCTCATGGAAATTGCGGAACAGGTAGTTCTTCAGCAACTCGGTATGGAGAGCGGCCACGCCGTTGACCGAATGGCTGCCGACGATAGCGAGATTGGCCATCCGCACCCGCCGGACCGGGCCTTCGTCAATGAGCGACATTTCCTGCAGCTTACGGGTGTTGCCGGGATACCGAATGGCGACCTCTTCGAGAAAACGCCGATTGATTTCGTAGATGATCTCCAGGTGTCGCGGCAGCACCCGGCCGAGCATATCTACCGGCCAGGTCTCCAGGGCCTCGGGCATCAGGGTGTGGTTGGTATAGGCAAAAGTTTTAACGCAGATATTCCAGGCCATTTCCCAGCCCAGCCCCTCGGTATCGAGCAACAGGCGCATCAGTTCCGGGATGGCGATGGCCGGATGAGTGTCGTTGAGCTGCACCGCCACCTGGTTGTGAAAATCGTTGAAGGTTTCGTTTTCCTTGCGGTAGCGGCGAAGGATGTCCTGGAAAGTGGCGGCGACGAAAAAATACTGTTGCTTGAGGCGCAGTTCCTGGCCCTCACTGATGTCGTCGCTGGGATAGAGGACCTTGGAAATGGTTTCCGAGCGGACCTTGCTCTCGACGGCGTTGATGTAATCGCCGGCGTTGAAGAAATGCAGGTCCAATTCGCGTGAGGCCTTAGCCCGCCACAGGCGCATGTTGATGACGTGGTCATTGTTGAATCCCGGCACCAGCATGTCGCAGGCCATGGCCATGACGATCTGGGTGTCGGCCCAGCGAGCCCGGTAATGGCCGTTCTTGTCGGCGGAGGCGGTGACGTGTCCGTAAAACTGCACCGGATACATAAACGAGGTTCGCTCGTACATCCAGGGCGATCCGAGCCGCAGCCAACTGTCCGGGGTTTCCACCTGATAACCGTCGACGATCTTCTGGTTGAACAGGCCAAAGTCGTAGCGGATGCCATAACCGTAAGCCGGAATCTTCATGGTGGCGATGGAATCCATGAAACAGGAGGCCAGTCGTCCGAGGCCGCCGTTGCCGAGCGCGGCATCTTCCTCGCATTCCCGCAGCATTTCCAGATCATAACCCAACTGTTCAAGGGCCTCGGTGACCTCATCCATCAATCCCATGTTGATAATGGCGTTACCGAGCGAGCGGCCCACCAGGAATTCAAGGGAGAGGTAGTAGACCCGTTTCATCTTGCCTGCATAGAAGGTCTTTTGAGTCCTGATCCATTTTTCCATCAGGACGTCGCGCAAGGCGTAGGACAATGCCCGGTAGACGTCGGGGTCACCGGCCCGGTCGGGATCACGCCCCTGAAAGCTCATCAGATGATGGCGGATGCATTGCTTGAACTGCTCAACTCCGGTGTCCTGGAAAATGGAGTTGTAAGCGTTTAGGGTTGAGGTTTCGGTCTGCTGGTTCATTAAAAAACCTCCGTTGAGGGAGAAAAAGCGAAGGGAGCGCTAAATACTTGTTCCTATTGTATCGTATAAAAACCGGACCGGCAAATGGGGTTTGCCTTTGCTGTGATTTTTGTGCCGGTTGCAACCGGATATTCGCGCCGGATGTAGCTACCGTCGATCATTCCCCAACCCGCGGCTTCCAAGGCTTGGGTGTTGGCTTCCAGTCGCTGGCGGTTAAGGGGGAAGCCTTGGGGCAGGTGCTCACGCAGGATGCGGGTTGCCCATTGACGGAAGCAGGTGCCCTGGAACGACTTGACCCGATAGCCAACCGAAATGATCCTGTCGAGGCTGTAGAATTTTACGGGCTTGTCCGAACCGGTAATGTGCAAATTTTGCACATTATTTACTTCCTCCAGCTTCCCCTTGGTAAAAACATTGCGTGGATGTTTGGTGATAACTGACCGTTTGCGACCGAATAACAGACTCATTTTCGCCTGCCGCTGCCAGGCGCTCTCCTGCTCCACCCAGACTTCAACTGTGCCTTGTTCCGTCTGATAAATCTTGATTTCATTCATAGTTGATGGTCCCGTAAAAAGTGCAAAATGCACCGACGAAACATTCGGTTCATGTTGACCGATTTTCAAGCCGCTAACCAAAGGTCATAGCCGTCAGTCACCTCGTTGTTTGCAAAAAAAAGTAATGACGGATACCCTTGCTTGACATCTCTACAGCTAATCCCGGTATGGCAGCCGATGAGGAGGGCACGGCGAAATCGGACGGTTGCATCAGGTAACCCAGCCGTTTAGCGCCAATTGATGGTTCTTTTCAGCATAGTATCCCGACTCCCATCGCCTGTTATTCCCTCTTTTGCTGCACCCTGGGCGCATCTGTCCGTTTCCCTCGCCTGTGGACACCTCGCGCAAGGGTTTACCCTTTTTTATTTTATCTTGAAGGTCGAGTCGGTTGCCTGCCTCATACCTCCAAAGGTAAGATGTAGCCCCCTCGACCATAGACCATCACCCGGAAGATTGTCTCCA
This sequence comes from Desulfobulbaceae bacterium, assembly GCA_019163135.1. GTDB lineage: Bacteria > Desulfobacterota > Desulfobulbia > Desulfobulbales > Desulfobulbaceae > Desulfobulbus. The sequence continues at coordinate 7,952 of JAFLKR010000181.1, forward strand.
TCGAATCAACCAGGTACATGCAGAAAATATTGCGCATCCGTTCCAAGAACGCCCGTTTACTGCCAAACTTTTTCCATGCTGCCTGAAAAAGCCAGCAGCTCATCTACTGCACTTGATCAACCAGAAAGGCAAGCATCATGAGGATGGCGAATACGGCACTGAGGTTTTTTGGCCAAGACCGTAATTGTATCCAAGATTATAACCCTGATTTGTTGAGGTATTGAAGGTCTTGTTCTCGATCTTCCAACGGGCACGGCTAACCTGCATGATCGCCTCCGCGTTTTTTTTGGTGATCACCAGGTCGGTGACCCAGCTGAATTTGGTGATCCGATTGTTCTTGTCCATCTGCCAGTATTCAAGGAAATTCACCAGCTCGTGGTGTTGCTTTCCGGCAGGCCTTCAGGTCATCAACTGTCAGGGTCATTTCCAGTATATCTTCCTGCAGCGTTGACTTTTTCGTTTCATACTCCGTTACTTTCTCCGGCTCGATATCGTCACAGAGG
>JAFLKR010000200.1 GCA_019163135.1 Desulfobulbaceae bacterium
CGCAGGTGCCCCCCTGTTCCTCGTCCCCTCGTTCCGACTGGGAGGTTAAGCTCTTTTGCCGGTTTTCCGCTGGTCTGTGTTTAAGGTTTCATTCAACGCTGATTCCGTCTTGAGCTTTATATAATTCTGATAGTGCTGCTGTTGCAGCGTACCTTTTGCAATCGCTTCCAAAACGGCGCATCCGGGCTCATTGGTGTGGCCGCAATTGGTGAAACGGCAACCGGGAGAGAGTTGCTGGATATCGTCGAAGTTGTCCTCCATTTCTTCGCTGGCAACCAAAATACCGACTTCCCGCATCCCCGGGGTATCAATGAGCATGGCCCCCTGCTCAAGAATAATAAGGTGGCGACGAACCGTCGTATGCCGCCCTTCCCCCGATTTACTGACGGTCCCGGTTTTCACGGTTTCCTGGCCGGTGAGTTGGTTAATGAGCGTACTCTTGCCGACACCCGAGGAGCCAACCAGGCAGTAGGTTTTGCCAAAGCTCATCGCCGCCTTGACCTGATCTAGACCAGCACCGGTTACATTGCTGATCGCCATAATCCTGGCGCTGATCCCTACCTCCCGAATTCTTAAAATCAGTTGTTCGAGTTCCGCCGCACTGACTAAATCCGTCTTGGTCAAAACCAACAAGGGTTCGACACGGCCATCGCCGGCCATCACCAGATAGCGTTCAAGTCGGCTCAGATTAAAGTCGTAGTGACAGGATATCACGATGAAAGCCGCATCAATATTGGCCGCGATCATCTGGAAATCAAGGCTTTTGCCGGCAGCTTTCCGGCGCAGAAACGATTTTCTGGGAAGAACCGCATGAATACTGGCGGAATCTTCAGCTTCGGGATACTCGACACAAACCCAATCACCGACGCAAGGCATATCGGTGGGCGATTGCACCGAGTGCATGAAGGTGCCTGTGGCCTTGGCGGGAACCTCCCCTGAGGAATTTCGGATGATACACTGACCGCGATCAACCGCCGTGACCCTTGCAATGCGTTGTTTTGGTTGACAAAGATCATCGGCGTGAGCTTTAAACCAATGATCCATTCCAAGTTCAATCAATTCCATGGAGGTAGTTTCCGTTTTCCGGCCTGAATTTTTATCATGTTCTTTATGGTTCCCATACGACGCAGGGGAACCCGTTCTGGATTATAATCGCCGTAGTCAGTTGTATGCTATTGCTTTGGATGCGGCGCATGGGAACAAGGGATACGGCGCATGAGAACGAGGTTGCCCCCCATGATGCAATACCCTTGCGGCGTCATTTCGGCGCAGGCCGGAATCCAGGTTTTGCGACCGGCCTTTGCCCCTCTCCCTTATTCAAGGGGTTTCACCTTTTTCATTCTGTAACCCGGCTTAACCATAATTTCCAGGTAGAACGATTCAAGCTGCTGATTTTCAGCGTTGTCTATGCATTTGTTAATTTCGGACAAGTGGATTTCATTGGCTTCTTCAGCAGTCGGACCATATTTGCAGTCAAAATCCCAGAAGTCGACCCCTTCCGGCAGCTTTTTATTGCGCTCTCTTTTGATGTACTTTTTGACATCGTGTTTTATAGCCTCTACAAGTCGGGCAAGTTTGATTTTCGGATGGGTTAATTGAAAGGTTTTCTTCATGTTTATCCTCAAAAAAGGGAAAAGATCGAACTTGCGTAATTGCGTTATTCGTCAAGATTTGTGGCAGCAGAGCGGAACTACAGCCGCTCAGCCATTTCGGGTCCATTGCTTACGTGTTTCCAGCCCTGGTGCCCGCATCCAAAGTTTCTCGCACCTTGGAGGACAGCTCCTTCAGGGTAAAGGGTTTCTGGATAAAATGCACCCCCTCGTCGAGGACACCATGATGGGCGATGACATTGGCGGTGTAGCCGGACATGAACAGTAACTTGAGGTTGGAATTGAGAAACAACAGATTCGCGGCAAGATCCCGGCCGTTCATTTCGGGCATGACCACATCGGTCATCAGCAGGTGGATTGTGCCCGTATGTTCTCTTGCCAAGCGGATGGCCTCGCCCGGCGTAGGGGCGGGCAGGACGACATATCCCTGGCCTTCGAGCATCTCCCTGGTCATTTCCAGGATCATAGGCTCGTCTTCCACCAACAAAATAGTTTCATGGCCGCGGGCGATCGGTTTTGCCACGTCCGTCCTGGCAGGCTGTTCTGCCTTGATCTCGTGTCGAGGCAAATATATTTTGAAGGTCGTGCCCCGGCCGAGCTCGCTGTAAACATCGATAAAGCCGTTGTTCTGTTTAACAATGCCATACACCGTGGCCAGCCCCAATCCGGTCCCCTTGCCCAACTCCTTGGTGGTAAAGAAGGGCTCAAACAGATGCGAAAGCGTCTCGGAATCCATACCGCGACCATTATCACTCACCGCCAACAGCACATACTCGCCGGGGACTAACTCCGCATGGGTGGCGCACCAGGGCTCGTCGAAGACTGCGGCGCTGGTCTTGATGGTGATCTTGCCGGTATCGCCGATGGAGTCTCGGGCGTTTACGCAAAGATTAACCAGTAATTGGTCGACCTGAGACGGATCCATCTTGACCGCGCCGAGGTTCTCTCCGGGCAGCCAGGTCAGATCGACATCCTCGCTGATGAGCCGCAGCAGCATGTTCAGCATCCCTTCGACGACTTGATTGAGGTCGAGCACTTTGGGAGCGACGGTCTGCTTGCGCGCAAAAGCCAGGAGTTGCTGCGTCAGGTCGGCCGAGCGCTCGGCGGCTTTATGAATATTCTCCAAGCCGTTAAAAAGCGGATGGGCGGCGTCTATTTGCTTGAGAGACAACTCACAATACCCGAGAATCACGCCAAGCATGTTGTTGAAATCATGTGCCACGCCACCTGCCAGACGCCCCACTGACTCCATCTTTCGGGCTTGGGCCAACTGCACTTCCAACTTGTTCCTTTCCTCCTCCGAACGCCTGCGCTCGGTAATGTCGCTATAAATAACCATGACCCCATATTCTTCGAGATGGATGGGGGCGGCCGTCACGCTGAGCCAGAGGGTTTCGGCAGTGGGCCGCACGATGCCCATCTCGACATTCTCCACAAGCGTGTTCTCTTGCAAGGCACGCACGCCGGCATATTCCTCAGGCGGCATCGGCAGACCGTCCGGGCGGATTATATGCCATTCCGGCCCATCAATCGTCCGGACTTCATGCTCCTCTTTGGGGACACCCAACAGCTTGGCAGCCATGTCATTGGTTTCGGCGATGCTCCCCGACCGATTGGTAACCGTAATTCCAAGGGGAATGCTGGAGAAAAGCACCCGGTACTTTTCCGCGCTTTTGCGGATGGCCGTTTTGCTGCGCCGCAGTCGAATCACGGTCACAAAAAGCAGCATCGAAAACGCCACCAAGGCGATAATGGCCGCAATTGAGGGAATGAGCACATTGCGATGGCGATCCCAAAAAGAGACCGGACGATTGACAATCAGGGCACCCGCAGGCCAGAGACGCTCGGCTATCTGCAGACGGCTGATAACCTTATAATCGATTATGCACCGCGAGCGGCTTTCTTCCATCGGTATCTGGTCGGGATCGGCCCCCTGAAGAACGCGGTGGGCAAGACCGGCAGCCTGACGACCATGCTCCTGCCCCTCCAGAAGCATACCGCCGATGATGCCAAAACCAAGGCTGGTTTCATGCACAGCATAAACCGGCGAGGGACTGAGCGATGCGATCAGCCGAGTACTCTCATCCCTGGTAAAGGTGTGGCCCTCCTTATCGGTGACATAGGTCAGGAGGAGCACTATGCCATTATTGGGCATGGCGCACAGCTCTTGGCTCAAGTCGTCAAACGGACCATCCGGTGCATAATGAATTTTCAGCTTATCGGAAAACTGGGCCAGAGTCGCCTCGGTTTCCTGCCGGACCGCAAGCCCGCTGACGGTATAGTCGTGGATTACCAGAACCTCAGATGCCTCCGGGTGCAGCGACAAAGCCATTTTCAGCGTGCCGGCCACGTCCAGGAGCTGGATGACGCCGGTGACCTTTTTCCGGCCCGCGATCAATTCCGGTCGATAGCCATTGATGCCGGCAAAGACCACCGGCACCTCGGGGAAGAGGTCGTTTGCATTTTGAACGAGCAAGTCGAGGGCAGGATTGTCGAGAGCGATAATCAGGTCTACTTTGCGGCCGCGATACTTCTGCAACAGGTAGCCCTTAAGCACGGCAAGATGCGCGGACCCCGGAAAACGTTTGGTGTCAAGCAACTCGACCTGGGGAACCAGGTTGGGGTACGACTGCCGCAATGCACTGAGCATCCCGGCGAGTTCGTTGTCAGACCATTTCTCGCCCTGATGATAGGAGTTCAGGATGAGGATATTGGGCTGATTCTGCCCAGCCAGGCAACTGTCGGTAAAGAGCAAAACGCATACCGCCAGCAAGAAGAGCCGCAACCATCCGCTTTGCCAAAACATCTTGGTTTTATTGGTAATCGCGGTATCGATCGCCATCGAACGAGCAGCGATGATACCAGGGCTGCAGCCTTGTGACCTGGTAAAGTATCCGGAGGGGATATTCATTCGTTAGCTCGGGAGTTGGGGAAAACAAGCAAGGGTAGAGGGCCTTGCGCACAAGGTAACCAAAGGGGGCTGCATTCTATGCCGTGACCACTTTTCTGGATATTTCAGTCAAAAACAATGATATACAGAAAGAGGCCATGCTTCCAGGAAAAAGCGCTCGAATCACTTTTGAGGGTCTCGCAAAAAGGTGATTTCTGTCATCCTATGCTTGAAAGCGACGAGAAATCTCTCTAATATTGCAGAGATTTCTCTCTGCGTTCGAAATGACAGCTACAACCAAGCCAACATTGTTTGAGCATTATTGTGTGACATTGTTATCGAAAATGTTGCCATTTTTGTCATCTCGACCGCAGGGAGAGATCCCCAAACCATCCTTCGCTCAGTTCCTTCCATTCGGGATTGACGCTGACAACCAAAAGGTTCTTTTTTTCCCGCCGCCATTTCTTGATCTCTTTTTCCCTGGTTATCGCTACACGAATGTCGGATGTTTCTTCGAAATAAACCAGCTTGTTGACGTTATATTTTTCGGTAAAGCCTTGAATCTGCTTTGTCTTATGTTCATAGACCCGGCGAACGAGATTGTTGGTTACCCCAACGTACATAACCTTGTTGTTTTGGTTCGTTAGCAGGTAGATGTAAAAGCTGGGCATATTGGCTTAGAGATTTCTCTCTGCGTTCGAAATGACAAAATGGAGGTTTTCCTCCTTTTAGCCAAACCGTCATTTTTGATAAGCACCAGAGCTCCCATAACGCTTGCCTAAAAAGAAGAGTGCCGGCTCGCGGTGTCCTGAAAAATACTTCTTTAATTCTTAGCACATAACACCTGAAAAGAAAGGGGAGATTACTGCCTGAAGACCCGAGGCCTTGCAGTCGGCAACCGTTGAAATAGAACGGCGAGGGGCTTGACAGGAACGCCCAGTACGACCATTTTTGCAATAGAACGAAACGCGGACCAAACCCTCTCGGTGTTCACCCTTTTTTAAACAACGAGGTCCCTGGATGCAACGACCACATTTAACACGCACGCTGCTCTTGCTGCTGAGTTGGACCATTTTGCTTGCCGGCTGCGCCGCTCAGGTTCCCGCCGGCAGGTGGGAGACAGATCCCCGGGTGCAAAAATCCTTTGAAGCCGGCACCCTGCTCCCCAATCACACCTATTATTACCTGGGTTCTTATACCGCACCTGATTCAGTGATTGCGATCGACAATCGTTTCACCCTCCGCACCCGGGTCTGGGCTCAGGTCGATATCTCCGAGCAGATGCTCAACGGCTGGTTGAACTGGTACCGAACCGAAAACTTCGGGTGGTCCTGTCCGTATCAGGGCGGCGTCATTCTGACCCCCGACGGGCAACAAGCGGGAATCTGGTATTCACGTAACATTATCAACATCATACGAATGCCCGAACCAGGCGTGCTTGAAGTGTACCAGCCCGTAACAATCACCGGGAGAAGATGCGAAGAGCGCAGAGACAATGACTGAGCCGTTGCAGCCCATGCCGCCGTTACGACCCGCCCCCCTCCTCCAGAACAGATCCCGGACAGGTCTTTCAATAACTCCATAAAAAACCCCGCCTGGCTGTGCTGCAAAGCAAAGCGCTCTGGCTGCAAAGCCTCACTGCACCCTCCGGGCCGCCGCTCTTGCAAATGGCAACGCCCCTTGCCAACACGAACCCTCTTGCTGAAATACCTTTTCAATTCAAATCGTCCATGGCAAACTGTCAATATGAGCGCCATCGGAAGAACTTATCTTCCCGGCAATTAACTTATCCGACCGGCGCCCCTCTTCATGAAAATCTCTCATAAGAACTGATTCGAGATCAAATAATGGCGAGCAAACAGGGGTCAACCGTTAGGGCTGATATCAAAAAAAACAGGCTCTGCATCACCATTGCCAGTAAGGTTAACAAGAAAGAACTGGATAAAATTTACACCGATGTCCGATTTTGCGTTGCCGACTTAAAGTCTGGCTTTGACGTGGTGACTGATCTTTCCCAATGCACCATCGGCCATTTGAACAGCATACCGACTCTGCGAAAAATCATGGCCTATCTTACCGCCAGAGAACCGGGCGAAGTGGTCCGGATCATCGGCAAGACCAGCCTGATTTTCAAGCAACTGCTGGGGTTCACCTCTCGATTTCACAGTTATAAACCAATTTACGTAAGTTCCCTGGAAGAGGCGGAAGAAAAACTCGACCACGCCACCAGGAGAAATGGCCTTCGTTTCAGTATCAACAGCCATGAGGTAGAGTACACCTTTGATCAGGAGCAGGGTAAAGGGTATCTGTTCGATATTTCGACCAGTGGCTGTGCGGTTCAGGAGCCGACGATCCCTGTCCCCATTGATACGGAAATTACCCTGACTCTTCCTTTTAACCAGGATTCCGAAACCGTCTCTTCCTTTACCTTTACGGCGAAAACCATTCGTACCGAAGAAAATTTGTTTGCGGTTCAATTCATCGATTTTGACGATGATCAGAAAGCACAGTTCTATAAATGCCTGGCCTTTGAGATGCAGCGAGACCTTCGATGACTGCTCTTTTTTTTGCGTGTAAGGCTGGCCCACTGCTTATCAAAAAAATGCTGACCCAACGGAGCACCCTCTAGTATGGCAAACGTGGTTATCATCGACGATGACCCCATCTTTCGGGTTCTGCTGGCCGAACATTGCATCCTGCTGGGGCATGATGCCGAGGTCGCCGCCAGCATTGAAGCAGGGAAAGCACTGCTCACCCGGCTACCGGCCGATCTGGTTTTTTTAGATGTGCGCCTGCCCGACGGCAATGGCCTGGAGATGTTACCGTTTACCCAGCGCCTCCCCTCTTCTCCGGAAGTGATCATCATCACCGGCATGGGCGATGCCGATGGTGCGGAACTCGCCATCAAGAACGGGGCCTGGGATTATCTGCAAAAACCGCTTTCCCGGCAGGAGATCATCCTCCACATTCGCAGGGCGCTGGAATACCATGACAAAAAGATGCAGCGTTCCTCGCATATCAATCTCAAACGCGACGAAATCGTTGGCAAGAGCAAAGCGATCTGTGCGTGCCTGGATCAGGTAGCCCATTGCGCCGGAACCGACACCGGCGTATTGATTACCGGCGAAACCGGGACCGGCAAGGAGTTGTTCGCCCGGGCGATCCATGCCAACAGTCCGCGGGCCGAGGGTCCCTTTGTGGTGGTTGATTGCGCCAGTTTGCCCGAGCAACTGGTTGAAAGCATTCTCTTTGGGCATGTCAAAGGGGCGTTCACCGGGGCGGGCAGCGACCAGAAAGGATTGATCGAGCAGGCTGACGGCGGCACCCTCTTTCTCGATGAGGCCGGCGAACTCCCCCTGGAAACCCAGAAAAGCTTTCTCCGCGTCCTCCAGGAACGGGCGTTTCGACCGGTGGGCAAAGACCGGGAACAGAAAAGCAATTTCCGGCTGGTGGCCGCCACCAACCGCGATCTGGCGGAACTGGTGCGGGACGGCCTTTTCCGCAGCGATCTGTATTTTCGGCTGAACACCTTCAGCATCCTGCTCCCCCCGCTCCGCGCCCGAGAGCAGGATATTGAAAAACTCACCATGAGTTTTGTCTTCTCGATCTGCCGCCGTAATCGCTTGCCCATTAAAGGGGTCGTGCCCGAAACGCTTGAAACCCTGGCAGCGTACCCCTGGCCGGGGAATGTGCGCGAGTTGGAAAATACCTTAGAAAAAGCCATCATTGCCGATCCAAAAGATCCGGTTCTTTATCCCATTCATCTGCCCCCGGAAATCCGCCTGTGCCGCATCCGCACCATGGTCGCCCAGAAACACAGCCCTCCCGTGGCCGATTTATCTTCCCCCCTGGCCTACCCCATGCAATGGCCCGAGACCTTGCTGCCCTTAAAAGAATATCGCCGCATACTCACCAACGATA
>JAFLKR010000101.1:0-455 GCA_019163135.1 Desulfobulbaceae bacterium
AGAGGGCCGAAGTCAAGTCAAGCATCTTATGGCCAGGAAAAACTATGCTCGCTGGTTGGCTGTTTTTTTCCAATGGGATGAAGGCTTAACTATCCATCCTTATTGCATAAACAATTAAAATTCCGGAATTATGTTCGGAAAACTGGAAACAAAAACGTATTTCGATTTATCGCCGACCAGACAACCTGGCAACCAGTTGGATTTATAACAATGCTTACGATTATGTGGAAGAACTTTCTGTTATGTCCAATAAAACACATTGCGACTTATTGTGAAAATATAAGGGAGGGGATAAAATGAAAAAAATTATTTTGGCAGGATTGGCAACTGGAGCACTTTTGGTAGTAGGTACCACCTCGATGGCCGCCACTATATCTTGGACGGATTGGACCAGCATCAGCGCAGTGAATTCTGGAGTGTTGGGAACCCTGGATGTCTCTGGAACAAACGTGGGC
>JAFLKR010000101.1:465-8287 GCA_019163135.1 Desulfobulbaceae bacterium
CATATTCATTCGCGCAAACCAGCGGGGGAACTAATTTCTGGAATCCTTCTGCGCCATATCTCAATGCAACCGTAGGGAATGCGCCTCCGGCTTCTGATATTATCGCACTGAATGTCGGTGGCCAAAAGACAATCACATTCTCCCAAGCTGTTCTGAACCCTATCATCGCATTGGCGAGCTGGAATAGCAATACCGTTGACTTTGGCACTCCGATCACCATCCTAAGCTATGGAGCGGGGTACTGGGGCAATGGCACGCCTATTCTCAATCTTGGAGGCACAGGGTTTTTTGGGTCCGGAGAAGTCCATGGCACCATAGAACTCCTCGGCTCTTACAACTCAATCACATTCACCGATACTTCTGAAAATTGGCACGGATTCACGGTTGGCGTAACTGGTTTGTCGTCAAATGCTGTCCCCGAACCCGCCACCATGCTCCTCTTCGGAACAGGCATTGCCGGACTGGCCGCAGTTGGCAGGAGAAAAAGAAGTTAATTAATTTTCCGGAAAATCGGAATCAAAAGGCAGGGCTTAACGGCTCTGCCTTTTTTGTTTCAACCGCCGTTTCTGGAACAATGTGTGAGATTTCACCTGTTCCATTTTCTCCAAGCACGCAAGCCTGTTCATTTGCACTGAGAAACACAAGCCCTGTACTGTTTCAAGCATTCAGCCTTACAATCCTTTTCACCATTGCACTCCCCATTACACACCACCTTATCGGTGGCGCGATCTCCTTTGCATTGCGCAGCGTATTCGCTAGCTTCAGTTGCCCCTTGTAAATCTTCGATGGCGGAGTCTCGCGGATCGCTGTCATCAGGATGACCAGCATGGGAAATGGAAAGGGCCATCAGGGTTGAACATAGGCCTGCCAAGAACATTGCCATGGTTAATGGGTATTTTTTGAACATGAATCTCTTGGCCGATTTATCGATTTTCGGGGGAATGAGGCAGGATAGTAAAAGGGGATGAAAAAAAAATAATGAAGGGCGTTTATCAAATCTGCTTACAAAGCGCTTACATCATTCGCCTCAAACGAAAAAAGGGATTAAGTCAAAATGACTTAATCCCTTGAATCTGCGTGGTAGCGGGGACAGGATTTGAACCTGTGACCTTCGGGTTATGAGCCCGACGAGCTACCAGACTGCTCCACCCCGCGTTGCATCCACCCATTATACTCGATTAAGCGGGTATGTCAATCTCTCATTTGCTGCCCATCATCTTTTGGGAGCAGTTTGTTGATTTTCTCCAAAACCGAGGCGGGAAACGGAGTCAGTTTTCCCTGGCGGTTGACGCAGGCATGGGTGGTAAATCCCTTGACCAGCAGCACCGACCGTTTACCCTCTTGGTCCCGACTGATGGCGTAATGAAAACGACAAGTTACTTTGGTGACCTCGACCAACGAAGTTGCGATGGTGACCAGATCGTCATAAGCGGCCGGCGCTTTGAAACGGAGATAGCTCTCGGTCACCGGCAGAATGCAGCCCAGTTCTTCGATAGCGCTGTAGGGAATTGCCCAGGCTCGCATCATTTCGGTCCGGCCTATCTCAAAATACCGCAGATAATTGGCGTTATAAACGACCCCCGCCGCGTCGGTGTCACCGTAGATCACCCGATAAGTAACAGTGAACACCGGTTCCGCCAGACCGACCGCCAGCTTACTCACCTCGGCCCTCCTGCTCTACAAAACGTCGAAAAAAAGCGGCACCAGACGGCAGATTGAGCTTTTGGTTATCCCTTACCGCCGCCAGGACATGGGCCTCGGTATAGGTTTGATTGGACGGCGCGATAATCCCCCTGGAGTCAAAAAGAAACATGGGCACTGGCCAATCCTCATGGGTCTTCCGATGAATGGGGGTATAGTGGTCCATGGTGACCACCAGCCTGAAGGGTTCGCCCCTCCGTTCCATCTCCTCGACAATCGGGGCAACGATCCGTCGATCAAAATCCTCAATCGCCTGCACCTTCTCCCGCACCAAACCCTGGTGGCCGGTTTCATCGGGGGCCTCGACATGGACCAGGACGAAGTCGTCCGTTTCCAGCACCTTGAGCGCGGCCTGGGCCTTACCCTCGTAATTGGTATCGAGATAGCCAGTGGCGCCCTCGACCTCGATGGCCTCAAGACCGCTGAGCACACCGAGCCCCTTCAAGAGGTCGACTGCGGAAATCAGGCCGCCGCGAATGCCGAAACGCGCATCCAGGGTCTCCATGGCCGGCCGCCTGCCTTCGCCCCACAGCCAGATTCCATTCGCTGTCCGTTTCCCCTGCCGCTCCCGCTCACGGTTGACCGGATGCTCGGCCAGAATTCGTGGTGCCCGCGCCAGCAGGTCGCGAAATGGCGCTACCTGCTGATAGGACTGGTAAAAGCTCGCCACATCCTGATCGGAATAGTCATGGGGAGGAACGGTGATGAAACCTGCGGGCAAAATACCTCGAAACACCAGGAGATGCCGATAACTGACCCCGGGGTAGAGCGCCAGTTGCTCGTTGCCGCACTCGGCCTGCAGGGTGTTGATCAATTGCCGGCTCTCTTCGGTGGAGATATGGCCGCTACTATAATCGACCATCATCAGAGCGCCGTCGCTCTTTCGGTCCACATGCACCAGATTGCAGCGAAAGGCGATCTCGTCCGCGCCGATCTCGACCCCCAGGCTCGCGGCCTCCAGCGGGGCACGACCGGTATAATACAGCTCCGGTTCATAGCCGAGCAGGGAGAGGTTGGCGACATCGCTCCCCGGCGGATACCCCTCGGGCACGGTGCGCACCAGCAGCAGCTCGGACAACCGGGCCAACCGGTCCATAGCCGGGGTGGCCGCGGCTTCCAGCGGCGTTTGATTGTCCAGTGCGGAGATGGCGACATCGCCCATGCCGTCGCCGATCAGAAGAATATATTTCATGCCATCAATATCTATAGAGGTAAGAGAAAACTATTCCGCTTCCAGAATCCGAATTTTAACGATCGGCGCTGTCACGCTGTCAAGCCCGCTGATCTCGGCCAGAGCGGCGCTCACCGCCGATTCCCTCGCACTGTGGGTGACAATCACCAGGGGCACAGCGCCGACCTTCTTGCGCCCTTTCTGGATGACCGACTCGATGCTGATATCATACTTACTGAGGATGCCGGATATTTTAGCCAATACCCCGGGCTGGTCGAGCACGGTGCAGCGGAAATAATAGGGGCCGTACAGTTCGTCCATGGGGGTGATCCGCCGCGCCTGCATCTGATCGGGCAGATAGGAAAGCGCCGGTACCCTGCCGATGGAGCCGCAGTTGATATTGCGGGCAATGTCGACCACATCGGCGGCCACGGCACTGCCGGTGGGAATGCTGCCTGCGCCCAAGCCGTACATCAGAATGTTGCCCACCGTATCGCCACAAAAATGAATAGCATTAAAGGCGCCGTTGATCGAGGCCAGCAGGTGATCCTGCGGCACCATGGTGGGATGAACCCGGGCCTCGACATGATCGCCGTGATTGCGGCTGATCGCCAGCAGTTTGATGCGGCAGCCGAATTCGCGGGCCAGTTCAATATCCATCGGTTCAATTTGAGAGATGCCCTCGGTGGCGATATCTTTGTGGGTAATCGGGGTGCCGTAGGCGATGGTCATCAGGATCGCAAGCTTGTGGGCCGTATCGATCCCCTCGATATCATAGGTCGGATCAGCCTCGGCGAATCCCAACTGCTGGGCGTCCTTGAGCACCTCGTCGAAGGCGATTCCCTCATCGGTCATCCGGGTAAGAATATAATTGGCGGTACCGTTCATGATGCCCATGATCGAGAGGATCTTGTTGGCCACCAGCCCTTCCTTAAGGACCTTGATCACCGGAATCCCACCGCCGACGCTGGCCTCGAACCCAACCTCCACCCCCTGCCGGGCGGCAGCGGCGAAAATGTCGCTGCCCTCCTGGGAAAGCAGGGCCTTGTTGGCGGTGACCACATGCTTGCCGGCGGCAATCGCCTGCATCACCAAAGTTTTGGCCGGTTCGATGCCGCCGATCAATTCGACGATGATATCAATATCCGGGTCGTTAATCAGTTGCATGCCATCCTGGGTCAGCGGAATATCCTTGAATCGCTCCGGCAATTCAAGGGTGCCGTGATCCGCAATCCCGGCGAGCTTGATGCTCATCCCGGTACGCCTGACCAACCGCTCCCGCTGCGAGAACAGCACGTCCGCCAGACCCTGGCCCACCGTGCCAAAACCAATAAGTCCCACCTTGATTTCTTTCATGCCCGTCGTCACCTGCAAAGGTTGAAAAATGTGTTTCTGCGTGCCGTTTTCTACCCTCTTTCCCGCTGCTTGTCAAAAAGTATGCAAGGGCAAAACGTTACTTCACCGCCTTCAAACGGCCCCGCTCCCCCCTTTGGACTGGCATCCGGAAAGCGTCGGCAAACCATGCTAACCTGCTGAATTAAGGCGTCTCCATCGACTTCTCCCCGCAGTATCCCACTTCTGTATTTTTCGTAGCGCATTCAGAAAAGTTACAGTATACTCCCCTGCTCAATGAGAGGTCATTCATTTTTTTGACCTGTATTTTTATTAACCAAATAAAGATATTACCTTAATCACTCTTTGAATCAAACATGGAGAAAGCCGGCATGAATATCCTTACCTTCGGTCCGAATGGCAGCGGTAAAGGCACCCAGGGCGCTATCGTCAAAGAAAAATACGGCATCGACCACATCGAATCCGGCGCCATTTTTCGCGAGCACATCAAAGGCGGCACCGAACTGGGCAAAAAAGCCAAAGCCTATATTGACCGCGGCGATCTGGTTCCCGATGAAATCACCATCCCGATGGTGCTTGAGACCTTAGGCAATTCCAAGGAAAAAGGATGGCTGCTGGACGGTTTTCCCCGTTCACTCGCCCAGGCGGAAGCCCTGGACAAGGCCTTGAAAGATGCCGGCATGAAACTTGACTATGTTCTGGAAATCACCCTGGATCGCCAGATCGCCAAAGAGCGGATCATGGGTCGCCGGCTGTGCGCCAATGACAACAACCACCCCAATCATATCGCTTTCGATGCCATCAAGCCGGTCGAGAAAGACGGCAAACTGGTCTGCCGGGTCTGCGGCGGCGAATTGTCCGCCCGGGCTGATGATCAGGATGAAGAAGCAATCAACAAACGTCACAACATCTATTACGACGAGACCACCGGCACCATGGCCGCAGTCAATTACTTCAAAAACCTCCCAGGGACCTCGGTCATTTCCGTGGATGGCTCCCAAGGCATCAAGGAAGTTTCCCAGCTGATCTTGAAAGAATTGCCGTAACTTCGGTTGCAGCACCGCTCCCTTGAAAACGTTTCCTGGCCTTCGGGCCTGGAGACGTTTTTTTATTTGACACCCTCCGGTTTTCTTTTATGGTTGTGGACATGAAAACACTTATTTCAACCAACCTGGTGCAATCGATCATCGCCAAAGAGGCCTTTGTCAGAGAGGCGGTGGATGATATCCTTCAGCTGACCCAATGGATTCAGGAAGTTTTCGAGGATGGCGGCAAACTGCTGCTCTTCGGTAACGGCGGCAGCGCCGCCGATGCCCAGCACCTGGCGGCCGAATTCGTCAACCGCTTCCTCATCAACCGACGGCCCTTGCCCGCGCTCGCCCTGACCACCGACAGTTCGGTGCTTACCTCGATCGCCAACGATTTTTCCTATGACCTGATCTTTGTCAAACAGATCCAGGCCTTTGGTAAACCCGAGGACCTCGCCCTGGGCATTTCGACCTCCGGAACCTCCCCAAATGTGGTCAAGGCCATGCAGGCTGCCCGGGATATCGGCATGAAAACCGTGGCCCTGACTGGCGGCACCGCCCGACCCGGCGGCGACCTGAAGGCTATCTGCGATCTGGTGCTCAATGTCCCGTCGGACTTCACCCCCCATATCCAGGAGACCCACCTCTGGTTGGAACATGTGGTCTGCGAGATCGTCGAGCGTCAGATGTTCGGCACGCCCTGAACCGGCGCAAGCCCCCCTCCCTTTCTCTGATTTTTTCCGTGCAGACCTATGGCGCCCTATCCCCCTATTCCTCTTGATTTCAGCGGACTGAACACCTATTCCGTTTATGGCCGGCACTCCAAGGTGAGCGTCGATGATTTTGCCGCGCCGGTCCAGGCCGGCATGACCGTGCGTCAGCTCCTCGCGGGCCTGCCGAAGCAGCTTGCCGGGGTCGACTTTCCCGACCTGGTGGCCAGGATAGCAACCGCCCATCGCCAGAACCGGCCGATAATCCTCGGCATGGGGGCCCATGTCATTAAAGTGGGACTCAATCCGGTACTGATCGACTTAATGCAGCGGGGGATCATCACCGCCCTGGCGCTTAACGGCGCGGGCATCATCCATGACAGCGAGATCGCCATGGTCGGACGAACCTCGGAGGAAGTCGCCGCAGTCTTGGGCGCCGGCGCCTTCGGAGCGGCCCAGGAAACTGGCGAGGTGCTCAACAAAGCGATTACCGCCGGAGCCGCCCGCGGCATCGGCATCGGCCAGGCAGTCGGCGAGATGCTGTTGGCGAACCGCTTCCCCCACAACGACCAAAGCCTGCTGGCCATGGCCGCGCAATTGCAGGTGCCGGTGACCGTCCATGTGGCCATGGGCACCGATATCATCCACATCCACCCCGATGTCGACGGCGCCGCAATTGGCAAAGCCGGGCACCACGATTTCCGGGTCTTCTGCCGCCTGGTCAGCGAACTTGAAGGCGGTGTCTACCTCAACGTCGGCTCGGCCGTGCTGCTGCCCGAGGTCTTCCTCAAGGCCCTGACCGTGGCCCGCAATCTCGGCCATGAGGTCAAACAATTCACCACCGCCAATTTCGACTTCATCCGCCACTACCGCCCAGCCACCAATGTGGTCCACCGGCCGACCCTGGAAGGCGGCAAGGGCTTTAATTTCACCGGCCACCACGAACTGATGCTGCCGCTGCTGGCTGCGGCGATCATCGATGAAATTGACAAATAACCATTGAAACAGTATATGGCTGCTACCACAGTCTCGCATTCCTTCAGCCGCCATCAGATCAGGACCGGTGCATGAAAACATTGCTACGCATAGGGACACGCGCCAGCCTGCTGGCCGTCACCCAATCCACCTCGATCAAGAACCAGATCGAATCCGCCCACCCGCAGGTCCGGGTCGAGTTGGTGAAAATCACCACCAAGGGTGATCGCATCCTTGATGTGCCGCTCGCCAAAGTCGGCGGCAAGGGACTTTTCGTCAAAGAAATCGAGGATGCCCTGCTGGCCGGCGAAGTCGACCTCGCGGTCCATTCGATGAAAGACGTGCCCACCGAACTACCGGAGGGATTGCATATCGGCATCATTCCAATCCGGGAAATCCCCCAGGATGCCTTTGTCTCGGTCAAATACCCGTCCCTGGAAGCGCTGCCGCCCGGCGCCACCGTCGGCACCTCCAGCCTGCGCCGCAGATCACAACTGGCGGCCCGGCGACCTGACCTGAACATTGCCGACCTCCGCGGCAATATCGACACCCGACTGCGCAAGCTCGACGAAGGCATTTTTGATGCCATCATCCTAGCCGGAGCCGGACTCAATCGCCTCGGCCTGCAACAGCGGATTACCGTCCTGCTTGATCCGGCCCAAATGCTGCCGGCCATCAGCCAGGGGGCGCTGGGCATTGAACTGCGGCGGGATGATACCGAGCTCTTCGCCGGGTTGCAATTTCTCCATCACCCTCAGACGGCGGTGGCCGTAGCGGCGGAACGGGCCTTTCTGCTCCGCCTCGAAGGCGGTTGCCAGGTGCCGATCGGCGCCTACGCCACCCTTTCGGAAACCACGATCCACCTGACCGGATTGATCGCCAGC
>JAFLKR010000160.1 GCA_019163135.1 Desulfobulbaceae bacterium
GGCAAAGGAAAGCGATAAGCGGACAGGCCTTTGCTTTGGCGTTTGCTTCCGGGCGATATGCGTATGGTTCGTTCAGGAAATAAGAGCGTTCCTACAAAACGATAGAAGGCCGGGAAAGAAAAATCAGATAAGAGCGTGGATCGACATCGCATGAAAAGGGCGGTTGCGCCATGGGGCTGATATAAATAACTGGGTGTGGAGCGCTTCGACTGCATAGGCTATCTTAGGGGGAAAAAAACGTCGATGTCAAAAGGAAAATCGGAGGGCTCAAAGCGTAGCGGACTTCTGGTTGTAGTGCAAGGGGGCTTTCGGATTTTAAAATCAAAATGATTTTTCAAGTATTTTCAGGGAAAAAGCGGCTGTCGCTATGCTACAAAGTGCGCATAGGTCTCACTGAAGCCGGCAAACGGTAGCCCCCATTGAAAATCCATGTAAATTATTGACAGGTGTTGGTTGATATGTGAAGACGGGGTCTTTTGAACCGACAACAGCCTTACCAGATGAATCAGAGAGCGAGAGCTTTAGATGCAGGCGGAAACAAACGGCAGCTGGCAATTTTGGATCGATCGTGGCGGCACCTTCACCGACATTGTCGCCAAGGGACCCAAAGGCGCGCTCCAGACCTGCAAGCTCCTCTCGGAAAATCCGGAACGCTACCCGGACGCTGCCCTCCACGGCATTCGGATGATCCTGGGACTGGATGCCGATGATCCCATCCCTACAGAAAAGATCGCCGTTGTCAAAATGGGCACCACGGTCGCCACCAACGCCCTGCTTGAGCGCAAGGGTGATCCGACCCTGCTGCTGATAACCCGAGGTTTCGGTGATGGCTTGCGGATCGGCTATCAGAACCGGCCTCAACTTTTTGCCCGCCACATCGTCCTGCCGGAGATGCTGTATGCGCAGGTGATCGAGGTGGATGAGCGGGTTGATGCTCAAGGCAGGGTGCTCCTTCCGCTCAATGCGTCCCAGGCGGAGCGCGATCTGAAACGGGCCTACGACCGAGGCCTGCGTTCAGTGGCCATTGTCCTGATGCACGGCTATAAATATCACCAGCACGAACAGCGGTTGGCCGAAATCGCCGACACCATCGGGTTCTCGCAGATTTCGGTCAGCCACCGGGTCAGTCCGTTGATCAAGTTGATTGCCCGTGGCGACACCACCGTGGTCGATGCCTATCTCACCCCCATTCTCAAGCGCTATGTCGATCAGGTGGCCAGCCAACTGGGGACGACCCGGCTGATGTTCATGCAGTCCAACGGCGGGCTCACCGATGCTCAGCTTTTTCGGGGTAAGGATGCCGTGCTCTCCGGACCGGCGGGCGGAGTGGTCGGTATGGTCGCTACTGCGGCCATGAGCGGTTTTGATCGGCTTATCGGCTTTGACATGGGCGGCACCTCCACCGATGTCACCCATTATGACGGTGCGTTTGAGCGCAGCTTTGAAACCCAGGTGGCGGGGGTACGGATGCGGGCGCCGATGATGCATATTCACACCGTGGCTGCGGGCGGCGGTTCGATCCTCCATGGGGATGGCGGCCGTTTCCGGGTAGGACCCGATTCCGCTGGCGCCAACCCCGGCCCGGCCTGCTACCGACGAGGCGGCCCCTTGGCCGTGACCGACTGCCATGTGCTGTTGGGCCGCATTCAACCGCAATATTTCCCCCCTGTGTTCGGGCTGTTAGGGAATCAGCCGTTGGACGGGGACGTGGTCCGGCAGGAATTCGCAGCGCTTGCTGCCCGGATCGGTGGCCCTGCCGGTGCCCTGGCGCCGGAAGCCGTGGCCGAGGGCTTTCTCCGGGTTGCGGTGGAAAACATGGCCAATGCCATCAAGAAAATCTCGGTGCAGCGTGGTTATGATGTCACCGGCTACACCCTGCAATGTTTTGGCGGTGCCGGCGGCCAGCATGCCTGCCGGGTGGCAGATGCCCTGGGTATGGAGCGAATTTTTCTCCATCCCCTGGCCGGCGTCTTGTCAGCCTACGGCATGGGACTGGCGGATGTCCGGGCCCTGCGCGAAGTTCAGATTGAGCGCCCTTTTGATGATCCCGCGCTGGGCGACCTCCTGGCTGCTGCGGTTGATCCGTTGCTGGCCGAGGCCTGGCAGCAGGTCCGGCAACAGGGGGTGGCCGAAGACCGGATCACCAGCCTCATCAGGGTGCACCTGCGCTACACCGGTACCGACACCGCTCTGGCGGTCGACCTCGATACCCCGGAGGCGATGCAGCAGGCCTTTGAGACGGCCCATCGCCAGCAGTTCGGCTTCATTGCCTCGGACCGCCGCTTGATGGTCGAGTCCCTGTCTCTCGAGGCCATCGGCGCCACCGAGTCGCTGCAGGATTCGCAATGGCCATTGTTGGCAACCGTACCCCAACCGGCGGCAACGGTAGCCCTGTGGAACCGGGGCGGGTGGATCCAGACGCCGCTGTATCAGCGCGAGCAAATGATGCCCGGCCAACACCTTCAAGGGCCGGCGCTCATCGTCGAGGCCACCTCCACCGTGGTGCTCGAATCGGGCTGGGAGGCGGAAGTCAATGCCCGCAACCATCTGCTGCTCCATCGATATGAACAACGGCCGGCCGTCGAGGCCATCGGCACCGCCGCTGATCCGGTGATGCTCGAGGTGTTCAGCAACCTGTTCATGTCGATCGCCGAACAGATGGGGATAACCCTGGCCAATACCGCCCATTCGGTCAACATCAAAGAACGGCTCGATTTTTCCTGCGCCTTGTTCGACCGGGAGGGCAACTTGGTGGCCAACGCTCCCCATGTGCCGGTACACCTCGGTTCCATGGGCGAGTCGGTGCAGGCGATCATCCGGGACAACCTGGGGCGGATGCAGCCCGGCGATGTCTATATGCAAAACGCCCCCTACAACGGCGGCACGCACCTTCCGGATGTTACCGTGGTCACTCCCTGTTGGGACGAAAACGGCGGTGAGATCCTTTTTTATGTCGGATCCCGCGGCCACCATGCCGATATCGGCGGCCGCACTCCCGGTTCCTCGCCGCCCGACAGTCGTCGGATTGAGGAAGAGGGCATTGTCATCGACAACTGGCTGCTGGTAACACAAGGCAGGTTGCGGGAGGAGGCGACCAGGGCGCTGCTGCTGACCGGCCCCTATCCCTGCCGCAAGGTCGAGCAGAATCTGGCCGACCTCACCGCCCAGATCGCCGCTAATGCCACCGGGGTGCGGGAACTGCAGCGAATGATCGGTCACTTCAGTCTGGCCACGGTCCGGGCCTACATGAACCATGTCCAGGACAACGCCGAGGAATCGGTGCGTCGGGTGCTGGCGGTACTGCGCGACGGCGCTTTCACCTATTCCATGGACGACGGCAGCCAGATTCAGGTGCGGATCACCGTCGACCAGGACGCTCGGGAGGCGGTTATCGATTTTACCGGCACTTCAGGCCAGCATCCGGGCAATCGTAACGCCCCCCGGGGGGTGTGCCGGGCGGCGGTGTTGTATGTCTTCCGCACCCTGATTTCGGAAGAGATCCCTCTTAACCAGGGCTGCCTCAAACCGCTGCGGATCATTATCCCCGAGGGCTCGATGATCAATCCCCGGTATCCGGCGGCGGTCATTGCCGGCAACACTGAGGTCTCCCAGGCGATCACCGATTGCCTCTACGGGGCCTTGGGCTTGCTGGCCGCCTCCCAGGGAACCATGAACAATGTGCTCTACGGCAACGCCAGCCATCAGAACTACGAGACCATCTGCGGCGGCACCGGCGCCGGACCTGACCATCCCGGCACTAGTGCCGTCCACAGCCACATGACCAACACCCGGATGACCGATCCCGAGGTGCTGGAATTGCGTTTTCCGGTGCAGGTGGAGGCGTTCGTTATCCGCCGGGGCTCCGGTGGACGAGGCCGGTTTTGCGGCGGTGACGGCGTGGTCCGGCGGCTGCGTTTTTTGGAGGCGATGACCGCCACCATTCTCTCCTCAAACCGGGTGACCGAACCCTATGGACTGGAGGGCGGCGGACCCGGTCGTCGGGGCAGGAACTCGCTCCTTCGCCGAAATGGCAGCCTGCGGGAACTCCAGGGCAACGATGAGGTGACCGTGGAACCGGGGGACGTCTTGATCATCGAAACTCCAGGCGGCGGCGGCTTTGGCCGGCCCCCCCTTGCATAATCTACTACTGGTGCTCTTGTACCGATGACCACACCAAGATTCCGGCAATACCCTTTTCATTATGGCTGGATGATCGTTGCAGCCGGTGCCTTGGGCATCTTTGCCTGCATCGGTCTGGCCCGTTTTGCCCTCGGCATGCTCCTGCCGGCCATGGGCCGGGATCTGCATCTCACCTATGCCCAGATGGGGACGATCTCCACCTCGAATTTTCTCGGCTATCTGGCCGGCATCCTCGGCACCGCCCATCTGGTCCGGCGTTTCGGCGCCCGCTATCTGACCGGCGCCGCGCTGCTGCTCTCCGGCCTGGCCATGGTGGGCATCGGTTTTGCCTCCAATCTGGCCTGCATTGTTTTGCTCTACACCCTCACCGGCGTCGGCAGCGCCATGGCCAACATTCCGATCATGGCCGTGCTGAGTTCCTGGTTCTCGAGCCGATTGCGGGGCAAGGCGGCCGGCTTGGTGGTCAGCGGCAACGGCGCGGCCATTGTCTTTGCCGGCCAGGCCGTGCCGTGGATGAACGGGCTGACCATCTACAACTGGCGGCTTTCCTGGGCCGTACTGGGCACGCTGGTATTGCTGACTGGCATCTTCTGCCTGGTGGTGCTGCGCAACCGGCCGCAGGATATGGGCCTGCTGCCTGCCGGGCATGAGGAACAGGCACTTGCCCGGCAGCCGCACCAGTTGGGCCGCGAACGGACCGTTCCCTTGCGCCTCATTTTTCATTGCGGGGCCATCTATTTCATCTTCGGGTTCACTTTTGTCTCCTACGCCACCTTCATTGTCACCACCATGGTGGAGGAATACGGATTCAGCCAGCAGACCGCCGGAGGTTTCTGGTCCTGGGTGGGTTTTCTCAGCCTCTTCTCCGGCCCTCTGTTCGGCATGCTGGCCGATCGGGTCAGTCGTCGCTTCAGCCTGATGGTGGTGTTCAGCGTCCAGACCCTGGCCTATCTCCTCGCCGGTCTCCAGCCCGCCACGCCCTGGCTGCTGCTCTCCATCGGCTGTTTTGGGATCGTCGCCTGGTCGATCCCCTCAATCATGGCCGCGCTCACCGGCGATTACGCCAGCCCGGACCAGACCTTTGCCATGTTCAGCGCCATCACCTTTATTTTCGCTACCGGGCAGGTGGCCGGGCCTTTTCTCGCCGGGATAATCGCCGAGCGGACCGGCTCTTTTTCGGGGAGTTACTTGTTGGCTGCGGCGCTGACCGCCACCGCCGTGCTGTTGGCCGCAGTTTTGCCCAAACCGGTAAGGCAGGGCCGGGAATGATGCTTCCGAAGGCCTGACACGGCGGCGGCTGAGATGGCCGACATGGGCTTCTTGGCGTAATCGTGCAGAGAATTCACGGATAACCTTAAAATAATATTGACAATAATCGTTAGTTCCGATAGCTTTTGCAACAATATATCTTAGGCAATATCTGTTATACCCTGCAAGGAGAGCACCATGGCACTCTTCACCTACGAGGCAAAAGAGTTGTTTCAATGGCTCACCGACCGTACCGAAATGGTGGTCGTCGATGTCAGAAATGATAAGGATTTCGGTAGATTTCACGTTGAGGGCCCTTTCCCCTTCTCCCTGCTCAATGTCTCCTACTACGATTTTATGGAGATGGAAGAAGAAGCGGTTGCCCAAGTCCCCAGAAATTGTAGTATCCGAATTGTCTGTGCCAAAGAGGGTTCCGCCCGATATGTCGCCGAGATTTTAGAGCGTCACGGCTTTAAGGATGTCGGTTATCTGGCCGGCGGTATCAAAACCTGGGGCAATCTGCTGGTGCCCAAATCGGTAGCCACGGGCAAGGATTACGAACTGTTTCAGTTCATCCGGCCGGGCAAGGCCTCCTGCAGTTACGGACTGATCTGCGGCAAGGAGATGATGCTCTTCGATCCATCCCGTAACCTTGATTTTTATCTCGATTTTGCCGCAGCCAAGGGCTGCATGGTCCTCAAGACCTTTGAAACCCATCTCCAGGCCGACTACATCGCCGGCAGTCGGGATATAGCGCAGCGCACCGGTGCTACCTTTTACGCCAATGACGGTGATTTCAAGACATCAAAAAATCCCTACACCCCGCTGACCGATGGTGCTCTTCATACCTTCAGCCTCGGCGGCCCGACTGTCCGGGTGCTTTTTACCCCTGGACATACCCCCGGTTCGACCTCCTACATCATTGATGAACGTTTTATCATTTCCGGTGACATGATCTTCATTAACTCGGTAGGTCGACCAGATCTGGGTGGTCAGGCGGAGGAGTGGGCGGAGATGTTGTACGACTCTATCCAGATAGTCAAGCAGCTCGACCATCGGCTGCTGGTCCTTCCGGGGCATTATATAGATTGGGAAGAGGCCAACAAAGATTTGGTGTTTGCCCTCCGTCTGGATGAAGTGCTGGAGCGGAATAAACATATCTATGGGATTGATAATCTGGCCGCCTTCATCGACTTTATCAAGGCGAACATGCGGCCGCAGCCCGAGGAATACGCAGTGATCAGGTTGGTCAACGCCAACCTCAGGCAGGAAGAAGAAGACAGGCGGGAGGAACTTGATCTCGGCAAGAACGAATGTGCCGCCTCTGCCTACGCGAAAAATCAGGAGGCGCAACGCGCCTGAACAGTGGCTTTCACGCCTCTCGGTCGGTCGGCGGTCGAGCGGGGCGAATGAGAGTTTTTCTATCATACTCATTTTTGAACAGGGCTTATGAATCGCACCCTTTTATTTTTGTCTCACTGGAAACAGCTGGTTTTTGTCAGCATCCTGACGGTGGCAGTCTGCTGCTGCGTTCTGCCCGACGCCAGAGCCGAAATGCCGACCTCTCCGCGGGCCGAGAACCTGATTGCCAAAGCCAGGCAAAAGATCGAACAGGAATTGCGGCAGAAGGGATTTGCCGTGGGCCAACCGATCTTTGTCCGCATCTTCAAACTGCCCGGTATCCTGGAATTGTGGATGAACAAAGGCCAGGGATATGAACTTTTTAAAACCTACCAGGTCTGCAACTATTCCGGTTTTCCTGGGCCTAAGGTCAATGAGGGCGACTGGCAGAGCCCCGAAGGGTTTTACAGCGTCGCCGCTGAGAAGATGAACCCAAAATCCCAGTACCATTTGGCCTTTGATATTGGCTATCCCAACGATTTAGACACTGCCAAAAACAGATCCGGCAGTCTGATCATGGTGCACGGCGATTGCCAGTCCGTCGGTTGTTTCGCCATGACCAACAACCGGATAGAAGAGATTTACACGCTGGCCCATGCGGCCTTGATGAAAGGACAGGAGCGCTTCAGCGTTCATATTTTCCCTTTCCCCCTGACCGCTAAAAACCTGAACAAATTCGCATCCTCACCCTGGATTAACTTCTGGAAAACCCTTGAGCCGGGATTCAGCTCCTTCGAGCTCCATAAACAGGTCCCGGTCGTGGCGGTGAACAACGGTGAATACGTCATCACCCCGCGTACCACACAACTGGCGATGAAGCAGACCACCGGGCAGGGGAGATGAGCACCGCCGCCCCGGAGCAGCGCGAGGCTCGGCGCATAATTTTCAAGAGCAGCGCCGTTATCCGTTATCAACAGGGGCAAACCATGGAAGCCCAGGTGGACACCGCCAACATCAGCCTCAATGGGCTGTATCTGAAGACCGAAACCCGCATCCCTATCGAGACCTCCTGCGTCATCGAGATTCACCTGACCGGCCCGACCAGCAAGATGGATTTCAAGGCTAAAGGACTGATCTGTCGTCATGACCAGAGCGGTATGGGGATCACCTTCACCCATCTCGACCCGGACAGCACTCTGCACATTGTCAATCTGGTCAACCTCCACACCGCCGCCGATTAGAGGCGTGATCAATTAGGTTGCGGGCCTTTTCTGGGCGCCGGTTCGGTCATCCCTGCAACTTCATAGCTGTTCTGATCGTCAGGCAAGTACGCCTAATTCTGGAAACCTATTAATCTCAAACAGATTTTACCCTTCGCCCTCGGTTCC
>JAFLKR010000129.1 GCA_019163135.1 Desulfobulbaceae bacterium
AGCGCCGCCATGAAGATGAAGGTTTTCATGGTATTCATCGAAGGGTTCCTCCTGGTTGCTTGGTCGGGAGATCCGGAGATTCGTCCTGCTCCGGATTCAATGCTCAAACCATAAAATCGTCTACGGCTCCCGTCAAGAAGGTGAACCTGTAAAAGACGTCCCACCCCTAGAGTTGCCGCAACCAGAAAAACCCTTTGGACAGCGAGGGGTCAGGTCATCATTTCCAGCATGGCCTTAATGAGGTTGTCGGCGCCGTCGGCAATTTGATCGACCCGGGAATTGAGCATATAACAGGGAGTGGTGACAAGCTTGTTTTGCCGGTCAATAACGATTTCGCCCGGCAGGGTCGGTGTATGTTTCGCCCCCATGGCGGCCAGATTGGCGGCGGTGGCGCTGTCCTGGCCGATGGTCAGGTTGACGTCGCCCAGCACTTTGGCAACGATGACCGGGGCGATACAGAGAGCACCGATGGGTTTGCCGGCGGCATGCATGGCTTTTATCGCCTTGGCGACATGGTTGTTGACCGTGCAGGCCGCACCGTCAAAGGCGTAGCTGCTCAGATTTTTGGCAGCGCCGAAGCCGCCGGGGATGACCAGGCCGTCAACGGATTCGGGTGAAAAGGTGGCGAGTGAGGCGATTTTGCCGCGAGCGATCCGTGCCGATTCGATCAGCACATTGCGCTGCTCGGACATTTCCTCGCCGGTGATGTGATTGAGTACATGGTGCTGTTTGATGTCAGGGGCGTAACAATGGTATTCCGCACCATTTTTGTGGATCGCCCAGAGGGTGAGGGTTGCTTCGTGAACTTCAGCGCCATCCTGGTGGCCGCAGCCGGAAAGGATCACGGCAAATTGTTTTTTTGGCATAGGAATCTCCATTGCAGCAGGTTAAAAACAGATTCGGCCTGTCTTTTCTAAGACAGGCCGAGTTTCTTTTAGTCCAGAGCATATATTGCCGGCAGGTTGCGGTATTTTTCAGCGCAATCCAGGCCGTAGCCTACCAGAAAACCCTTGTCGAGTGAAAAACCGATATAATCGACATCGACCGGGACCGTCCGGCGTTCCTTTTTGTCGATCAGCGAACAGATCTTGACCGATTTTGCCGGGCTTTGCCGGAAATGCTCCTGCAGCCAGGCCATGGTGATGCCGGTATCGACAATATCCTCGACCAGCAGGACGTCCTTGCCGGTCAGGTCGATGCTCGGTTCCTTGAGCAGGCGAATCGAGCCGGAACTTTGGGTCGATTCGCCATAACTGGTCACCCGGATAAAATCGATTTCAAGATCAAGGTCGATCGCCCGGCAGAGATCGGCCGCAAAAATAAAAGCTCCGTTCAGGACGCCGAGCAGTACAAGTTGCCGGC
The DNA here is from genome assembly GCA_019163135.1 of Desulfobulbaceae bacterium. Classification (GTDB taxonomy): domain Bacteria; phylum Desulfobacterota; class Desulfobulbia; order Desulfobulbales; family Desulfobulbaceae; genus Desulfobulbus. Next base: position 1,363 of record JAFLKR010000129.1, read on the forward strand.
CCTGGAATTCCTGGGTGAGTTGGCGACCCAATTCCTCGACCTTGGCCTGCAGTTGCAGGCGACTGATGATTTCTGTTCGTGGTGACATAGATAGATTAACCGTTTGAGATTGCTCCAATGCGAGCCGTCTACTTTTCACTCTGCCATTTTTGCAGGGTGGCGGCTGCCTCCTCTTTTTCATTGAACGGCGGCTTCTGGCTCAAGGCGCGTTCGAGCTCTTTTATCGCCTCCTTTTTATTCCCTTCGCCATACAAGGCCAGGGCCAAGTGGTAACGCAGGATTGGCATGTCTTCCTGCTTTTGGACCGCCTGATTGAACTCGCTGCGGGCCAAGCCGAACGACCCCCGTTTGTAATGGACCCACCCCAGGGTGTCGATGATATGGACATCCTCGGGTAATTGCTGTTTGGCAGTCATGGCCAGGCGCAGGGCTTCGCCTAGATCTCCATCTTTGCTTTCGGCAATCATCCAGGCCAGATTGTTGGCCGCCGGGGCAAAATCCGGTTTGATCGTTAGAATTTTTTCATAGGCCTCTTTGGCCAGGTTGCCTTTACCCGTCTGCTCATAGATACTGCCCAACCCCATGTAGGCACCGATCGCCTTGGGTTGTTTCACCAAGAGTTCCTTGTATTCGGCGATGGCCTGATCGGTCTTTCCCTGTTTGGTCAGGATCAGGGCACTCATGGCATAGGGCTGGGGATTTTCCGGAGCTAGTTCCTGCGCCTTGTTGTAGATCTCAAGGGCCTGGTCGGGTTGATTGTTGCTGAGCAGCAGGTTGCCCAGCAGGATCTGCAACTCGCCGCTGGCAGGGGCTTTCTCGATCTGCGCTCGGGTCATCTTGATGAGGGCATCTTTTTGGAGGCCACTCTTTTGGGCTATTTGGAGCAGGAAGGTAAAGGCCTTGGCGTTGCCGGGCTGCAGGGTGAGCAATTTCTCAAAGGTCTGCTTGGCCTTGTCGGTTTTATTTTCGGCCATGTAGGTCAGGCCGAGACTGCCCAGAACCTCGACGTTTTCCGGTACCTTGGTATGGAGTTCGTTGAACATCTTCTCAGCGGTTTCAAAGTCCTTGGAAAAAAGCACGCCTTTGGCCAAGGTGAGAGCCGCTTGAAAATCACGTTGATTGATTTTAAGGGCAGTGGCCGCTTCTTTTTTGGCGGTTTCAAAATCGCCTTCCTGGAGTGAAAGGAGGGCTAGCAACGAATGGGCCTTGCCTAATCCCGGACTCAGCTTGATCGCCTCCAGCAGGGCCTCTTTAACCAGTTTCTGGTCGTTGAGGTTGCTAAGCGCCAGCGCTTTGACAAAAAATACCTCGCCCCATTTAGGGTAATCGCGGATCAAACCGGTGGTGATATCCAGAACTTCCTGATTCTTGCCGTCTTTCAGCGCGAACTTGGCCTTGACCAGTTGGGCGGTAGCATTCTTTTCATTTTTCTTGACCACCTTGTCCAATTCGACCTTGGCTTGGTCGAATTTACCGTGGTCGAAATAGAAATTAGCAAGTTCGGCCTCAAAATCCTCGGGTTTTTCGGCGGATTCGATAGCCTCTTTGTAGAGCTGTTCCGCCTGCTCCACTTTGCCCCTTTTTGAGTAAAATTCGGCGACGGAGGCTTTCAGTTTGCTGTTTTTAGGGTCAATTTTGAGTGCCTGGGTTAAATGCTGTTCGGCCTCGTCAACATCGTTCTGCATCAGTTCAAGGGAGGCCATCTGCAGGAAAGGCTGGGGGGAATCCGGCAGAGCGGTGGCCATTTTCTCCAAGGTAGCTTTGGCCTTGGCCAATTCTTTCCGCTCAACATAAAAAGCGGACAAGGTGGCATAATTGGAGATTTTCTTGGCGTCGAGTTCGATGGCTTTTAAAAAAGCCCGTTCGGCTTCCGGAAACTGCTGTTTCATGGCCAGCGCCCGACCCTTGATGGCATAGAGCCGGTCTTCGTTCGGTGATGCGGCGATGGCCTTGTCGATGGCGGTTAAGGCTGCATCCTGCTTGCCGTCGACCAACTCCAGGTTGGCGAGCAAGGCCAAGGCGTCTTTGTTATCGGGAGCTTGTTGCAGCACCTCGTCGACGTTTTTGCGGGCATCCTCCTTTTTCCGGGAGAGCATATAAAATTCGGCGGTCTTGATCTTGGCGTCGATATTTTTCGGATCAAGGGTTGCCGCCCGCTGGAGTTGGTCAAAGGCCTGTTTGACTTCTCCGGTTTTGAGATAGAGCAACCCCAGTTGGTAACGGGCTTCGGCGTACTTCGGGTCGATCTGGATGGCGTTGCGTAATTCTATGGTTGCTTCTTTGTCTTTATTCTCAGCCAGATAAACCATTGCCTTTTTGTAATGCTGCTCTTTGTTTTTTTCTTCGTTTGAGCAGCTGGAAAATAGCAGCAGAAAGAGCATCGGCAAGAGAATCGCGGTGGAGAGCAGTGATCTTATGGATGGCATAGTTACCTCATTGGGAAAAATGATATAGACAGGCCGGTAATTGTAATAAAAGATTTAATATTAAATTGTTGCAGGGCCGGATACGAAAGGGGACGTCGAGGTGAAGAGGTCAAGGCGGAACTCCTCCGGTACGTTTGAATCGCTGACAGACCAAAGGCCTAGAGACTATCCACCTCAAAAATTGCTAAAATTGTTTATTCCACATCTTTCTTTATATATCAACTCTGCACGATTGAGGAACAAAAAATGTATTTGAGCTCATGTAGGGGGAGATATTCTACAGGGCCCAAAATTTTTTACAGGGCAAAAGGCCCAGCTTATTGCGGCAGAATCGATGCCTGCGGCGGGGATCAGTTACAGGTCGGATTAGGGGCAACTTGTCCTAATCTCCGCAAAAAAGTATGAATAAGTCTTTTTTGTTTTGACCTATATCCTTGATCCAGGTAGCATAAATTGATAAATTATAAACCTTACCGAGCGTATAGGGAGAAAAAAGTATGAGAAAATATTCCGTAACAGCAAAAACTGGCATCTGTGCGATGTTTTTCCTTTGTATGGCCATGGCATGGTCTTGCTGGGCTGCCGAATCAACCGGAGACAATCCGGTTAAGAGTGAAACTAAAGAGAAATATCGGCTAGAAGTATTGGGCGGCAAAGGGCAGGCCAAGATGGATAACGAGTATGTCATCGGCTACCGCGACATTCTCTATGTCGAAGTGTATGGCGAAGGCTCCATGGCGGTTGGGCCGGGTAGTCCGTCTGCGACCGCAGGAAAACCAGGAGTCGAAGAGCAGGATGCAGTTCGGGGGCGTGGTGCGGGGGCGGAAGTCGGCACCGATGGACGGGTGTCTCTTCGGAATATCGGCGATGTTTATGTGGTCGGCATGACCCTGACCCAGCTGGCCGACTATCTCAAAAAATTATACAGTACGGTCTTTGATAAGCCCACCGTCATCACCTCCCTGGTGCAGAGCAACAGCAGGCAATATACCATGATGGGGCAGGTGAAGACACCCGGCTTGTTTCACCTCGATTATCCCACCACCGTGGTCAAGGCGATTGCCAAAGCCGGCGGCCTTACTGACTGGGCAAATTCTGAAATCACCATTATTCGACAGAACAACAACGAATTGATTCCCGAAAGCGATCCGGCGAAGCCGTCACCGAAAGCATCGTCGCAAAAAGCTCAGCGATTTAAATTTGATTACGATGATTTTCTCAAAGGCAAGGATTCTGAGAAGAACATCCTGCTCGAACCCGGCGATGTTGTGGTCATTCATTGAGCCTTGAGAAGAACATGCAGATTTTTCACCAGTGGTCATGGATAACGGTTTCTGTTTCGATTCTGGCGGGACTGTTGGTTGTCCCGGCCCACGCTCGACAAACGACGGTAACCGGCGGGGCGAATACCTCCTATGATTTCCGGTCGCGGTCCTACAAGGAAAATACAAGCGGCACCAACTCGGACGAAGGGGATGCCAAGAAGGTGGGGATCGGTCCGGAAGTGTCGGTGGTGTCAAAAGATATTTATGATACCTTGAGCTTCAGGTATGCGCCCACGCTCTACTATGATTACATCAGCGAGGATAACGGGGTCGATCACAACTTGAACCTTAAAGGGGAGCGCGCGCTCTCCCCTTTTTGGTCATTGACCGTGACCGATGATTTTATTCGTTCCGATGACCCGTCGGTTTCCTCGAGCAGTTCCAACAATACCCCTTATTCCGCTGGAGGCGGGCAAACGCCCGCCCCTACGGCCGACCAATTGTCCAGAGACCTGAGCGGCCAAACCTACTGGACCAATACCGCCACCGTGCAAACGGCCTACACCCTTTCGGCCCTCAGCAGCATCGGCGGCGGTTACAGTTACAGCGTTCTCCGCAACGATCAGGGCAGCGGCGGCTATACCAGTCAACAGGACGCTCAAGACTACGACGACTACGATAAACACGCCTTTTTCACCAATTACTCCCATGGCTTCAATCAAAATTGGCGATCCAGTCTGGGGCTCAACTATACCCGCGGTTTGTACGACGAGGCGCCCGTCGGGACGGGGAATTCGGTCGGCAATCCGGATTTGGATCAATACGGCGGCAACGTCGGGGTTGATTACATCCAGGATCCGAACAATTTTTTCCCTCTGAAGTATTCGTATTCCGAAACGCAGTACGACGGCGATACCCGTCCGGGCTACCAAGCCCATAATGGTTCTATCGGTTGGGATCATGCCTTTGATCCCCGCACGCGGCTGGCCGTGGGCGCTGGTCCATCGTTTGCTAAGACCGATGGACTCGACGGGACCTGGGGATATAATGGCTACCTGAGTTTCTCGAGAAAGTACGAGCATGCCGCTTTTGCTCTCATGCTTGACAAGCAGTATGCCGCCCAGAATTTCACCGGCACCGAAGACTCAGGTTTAACCGATACCTACAGCGCCACCGCCACCTTGACCTACCAGTACACCGAGCGCCTCGCCCTCGACGTCCATGGTCGGTATAGCTGGGAATCCACTTTTAGTCCCCAGGGGGATTACTTGGCCGCCGCCAATGGCGGGAATCCCTCCGGCAACACCACCGGCGATACCGCCTATGACACAAATACTTACGAGGCCGGCGCCGGTTGCAGTTATTCGTTTGCGCAATGGTACAGAGCCGGGGTGAAATATACCTATTATGTGTCCGACGGCAACTTGGCCAGCGATCAATACACCGATCATCAGGTCCTTTTCACCCTGTCCGCCGCCAAAGAACTCTGGCGTTGGTAACAAGGTCGTGGATGCGGGGACTTGTCTCTGACCGCACCAGCCTGACTTCCGCCCGTGATGTCGCCGGATGTGTCACTGGGCGATAACCGGGCCGGAGGCCCTGACTGTGAGCAGTAGGAGAGCGTATTCTCATCATGCGAAAAATATTAGTCACCGGCGCGGCCGGTTTTATTGGTTCGTTTCTGTCCCGGAAGTTGCTTGGCCAAGGTTGGGAGGTGGTTGGCATTGACAACCTCAACGATTATTACGACCCAGGCCTGAAAAAAGCGCGACTGCAATGGCTAAATCAGTCCGGATTCACCTTCCTCGAACTCGACCTGGCTGACCGGGAAGGGATGGCGCAGCTGTTTGCCGCCCACCAGTTCGATGCGGTGGTCAACCTGGCCGCTCAGGCCGGCGTTCGCTACTCCCTCACCAATCCCCACGCCTATGCCGATTCCAACCTCCTCGGGTTTGTCAACATTCTCGAGGGCTGCCGCCACAACGGGGTCGGCCACCTGGTTTTCGCCTCTTCGAGTTCCGTCTACGGCGGCAATACCAGCATGCCGTTTTCTGTCCACGACAATGTCGACCATCCGGTCTCACTCTATGCCGCTACCAAGAAAGCCAATGAGATGATGGCCCACGCTTATAGCCATCTCTATGGAATGCGCACCACCGGTCTGCGGTTTTTTACGGTGTACGGGCCTTGGGGACGACCGGATATGGCCTATTTTCTGTTCACCAAGGCAATTCTGGCCGGTGAGCCGATCAATATCTTCAACAATGGCGATATGGCCCGGGATTTCACCTATATCGATGACATCGTCGAAGGCGTTGTGCGCGTCATCGAGCAACCGCCCGTCCCGAATCCGGCCTGGGACAAGAGCCAGCCGGACACCGCCACCAGTTGGGCACCCTACCGTATTTACAATATCGGCAACAACAAGCAGGAAAAACTGATGTACTTCATCGAGGTGCTGGAAGATTGTCTCGGCAGGAAAGCCGTTAAAAATTTCCTGCCCATGCAGGATGGCGACGTGCAGCAAACCTATGCCAATATTGACGATCTCGTGGCCGATGTCGGGTTTCGACCGTCTACCCCGATCGAGGTTGGATTGCAGCGATTCGTTGAATGGTACCGGAGTTATTATTTATGAAAATTGCTATTATTGGCACAGGGTATGTCGGCATCGTCAGCGGCACCTGTCTGTCCGAGTTTGGCCATGAGGTGGTCTGTGTCGATAAAGACGCTGCCAAAGTCGCTGCCCTTTGCCATGGACAGATTCCGATCTATGAGCCGGGCTTAGCCGATATGGTGGCCAAAAACATGGCCGGTGGCCGGCTCCGTTTCACCACCGAACTCAGCGCGGCGGTGCCGGAGGCCGAGGCCGTTTTTATCGCGGTGGGCACTCCGTCGAGTCGGCGCGGCGACGGCTATGCCGATCTTAGTTATCTCTATGAGGCGGCCAGGGATCTGGCCCCGCATCTGGCTGGATACACGGTGGTGGTCGATAAAAGCACGGTGCCGGTCGGCACCGCCCGCCAGGTCGCCCGTATCATTGGG
>JAFLKR010000130.1 GCA_019163135.1 Desulfobulbaceae bacterium
TTGCATGTGGAGATAGATTTTTCGTTTCATGGCAGCGACTCAAAGGGTGTTGAGGGGGATTTAGGGAAACAAAAAAACCGGGGTCTCGATGCCGCGGTCAAAACCTTCGACATCCCGGCCGATCGGCAACAGGCCATCGGCCCGGACCAGCGGGCCCAGCAGGCCGGATTTGCCGTACACCGGCGTGGCCAGCGGCGGGCTGCCGTCAGCCTGCGGCGTCAACCGGACCCGGACATATTCTTCCCTGCCGATGACCGAGGGGATCTGCTCGGCGGTGATCGCCCGGATGGTCTGCAGGCCCAAGGTGATGCCCAGGCCGGAGTATTGGCGGAGCAGGGGGCGGACAAAGAGGGTGAAAATCACCATGGCCGAGGCGACGTGGCCGGGCAGGCCGAACAGGGCCTTATTACCCTGGCGGGCGAGGATGGTGGGTTTTCCGGGTCGAATCGAGACCCCGTGCACCAGGACCTCGGTCTCGGGAAGCGCCTGGAAAACCTGGAGGGTGAAGTCGCGCCGTCCTACCGAACTGCCGCCGGAGAGCAGGAGGATATCGGCCTGGGCCAGCGCCTTGGTGCAGACGGTGCGGATTTCGTCCAATTCGTCGCCGCAGATGCCGCAGGCTATCGGAATACCCCCGGCCTCCTCGACCAGGGCGGCCAGGGTGGTGGAATTGATATCGCGGATCTTGCCGGGAGGCGGCACCTGATCCACCGGTACCAGTTCATCGCCGGTGGAGAGAATGGCGACCCGGGGCCGGCGATACACCGGGACCTCGATGATGCCCAATCCCGAAAGAACCCCCAGATCCTGGGGCCGCAGCATGCTGCCCTGCGCCAGTACCGTGGCCCCCTTGGCGAAATCCTCACCGGCACGGATCACATTTTCGCCGGGAGCCACCGGCCGGTAGATCGCCACGGTTTCGTCATCGTAGCTCTGGGTGTACTCGACCATGACCACGGCATTGGCTTTCTGGGGCAGTTCGCCGCCGGTCCAGATGCGCACGGCCTGGCCGGGGCGCAGGACGAAGGCCTGACCGGAAACGCCCATGGCGATTTCACCGATAAGGGTCAGCAGGGCGGTCTCCGACTCGGAACTGCCGAAGGTATCCGCAGCTCGGACCGCAAAGCCATCCATGGTGGAACGGGAGAAAGGCGGCAGCGCCTCGCGGCTGATGATATCCTCCGCCAGCACTCGGCCGCGGGCTACGGTCCGGGGAATAGTTTCGCGGTCGAGCGGCGAAAAATGGTCAAACAGGGAAATGAAGTCGGAGGAACTGATCAATTTGAAAAAATCTTTCATGCTATCCTGACCTGGCTTGTACTCCTTGGGAAAGCAAGGAGAAGGGTTGGTGATGCAATCGGGAGAGGACACCGGCGGCAGGTGGTCGCCGGATGGGGAATCTTCCCTCGGCAGCATACCATATCTTCCATCGGTGGGGGCTGGGAAAACCTCGAAAGACCAGCCGAGGTAGATAAAGGCAGATTGGTGGGGGACTCAGCCCCCACCAATCATCGGAAAGATCGCCAGTTGATCGCCTGGTGCCGGAACCTTCTCCAGGGAACAGTGGCGGGAATTGATCATGGTCACGCCTACCTCATCGGGCTTGATCCCCAGCGAGCGGATGATGTCTTCCACTGTGGTTCCCTCGGGATAGTCCGCAAGTTGTTCCTTGAAGCGGTTATCCCGGAAATAGGCGAACAATTTGACCGTGAGCTGCATGAATAGGTTGCCGGTTAAAAATTCCAGAAACTGTCAATCGCCTCGTCGCTGATGTCCCAGACGACGTTATGGGGCGCGATCGGTTCCTCCAGGAAAAATTCCGGCAGCCTGTCATCCTTATTAGTGAAACCGGCCGCCAGGTTGAAGGCCCGCTCCGTCTTGAGGATAGACATGCCGAGGTTGGTAACGTCGTCGGCAACCAGATGGATGCCGTAGCGGGCATTGAGCAGATCGATCAAGGCGGGCAGGCAGGTGGCATCGTCCAGAGCGGCAAAGGCGACGAACAGGCACATGCCGGTGGAATCGATGGCTGCGGTGGCGATCTGCAGATTGCGGGACAACTCCACCTGGCCTTCCTTGCTGAGCGGATCAACCTTGCCGCCCACCCCGAGGATGTTGGTGGCAATGGTGTAGCCCATGGTGTGATCGGCGCCTTGGGTGGACGTGGCATAGGTGATGCCGATACCCTTGATGGCGCGCGGGTCATAGGCCGGGATGGCCTGGTTTTTAACCACCGGCACCCGGGTGACGCCGTAGGCCCGGCCGACCGAACCGGCGCCGTTACCAAGAATTCGACCCAGCGGGGTGCCTTTGCCAACTTCTTCCCGCAGCATCCGACAGACCTCGGCGCCATCGCCGAACTGGAGCACACCGGCTTCCATGGCCACACCGAAGGCGACGGCGGTTTCGATCGAATCGATGCCAAGATCATCCATGATGTTGTCGGCCTCGGCGATGTGGTCGAGGTTGTCGACACAGCAGTCGGCACCCAACGCCCAGATCGACTCGTACTCAAAGCCCGAGGTCTTGTAATGGCCTTTGGCATCGGCATAAATTTGCGAACAGTTGATCACGCAGCCGGGGTGGCAGTTGTGTTTGGGCTTGCCGCCGCGGGCAACAATGGTGTCGTACATGGTCTCGCCGGAAATGGCTTCGTGGCCGGCGAATTGACCGCTGGTGAAGTTGCGGGTGGGCAGGCCACCGGACTCGTTGATAATGTTGACCAGCACGTTGGTGCCGTATTGGCCCAGGGCCTTGGAGATGGGATTGTCGATCAGGGCCTTGGCAAAGGTTCGACCGGCAACCTTGAAGGCTTCGGGATCAGCGATGGCTACTTTCTGGTCGGTCGGGGCCACTGAAATAAATTTGATTCGTTTGGAGCCCATGACGGCACCGAGGCCGCCTCGGCCATGGGAGCGCAGGTGGTTGTCCGGATCTTTGATCGAGATGTTGGCGCCCAGCATTTTCATCTCGCCGGCCGGGCCGATGGTGATCACGCCGACCTTGTCGCCGAGCCGCTGGTTGAGGGTTTGGACCACGGCAAAGTTGCCCTGGCCGATCACTTCGGTTTCTTCTGCGATGGTGACCCCGTCGGCCGTGAGGTGCAGACTGTACCACTTGCCGGCATCAGCCGGTAAGCCTTCGATAATCAGGGCTTTGACCCCTAGTTTGGCCAGCATCTGCGCCGAGGTGCCGCCGGCATTGGATTCTTTGATGGTGCCGGTCAGCGGGCTCTTGGCGCCGCAGGAAAGGCGGCCGGAGTTGGCGGCCTGGGTGCCGGAAAGCAGGCCCGGAGCAAAAACAAGTTTGTTGTTTTTGCCCAGCGGATGACAGGTGGGTTTGACTTCGGCCGCGACAATGGTGGACGTCAGGCCCCGGCCTCCAAGTCCCATCCATCCCTCGGGTACCGCTTCGACCTTGGCACTCAAGTCCGACATGTTCACGCGAAAAATTTTGTCAGCCATTCGATAACTCCTATGTAAAAAAGAGAATAATCGGGCTCATGCCAGAACCCGTACCCGTTTACGGTCGATGTTTGTGTCTCGTGACGAAAGAAACCAAAAAACAATGTGTTGTTGAAATATTTATAGCAGACCAATTTTTTTGTCAACACTTGTACGAAATGGTCTGTTTGGGTCGTTTTTAGGATTAGAGGTGCAGAGCTACAAGGAGGAAAACACCCTGCACCTCTTTTCCTGGGGGAACACGTAAGGCGGGACAGGGACTTTATCCTGTCCCGCCACGCCAACCACAGCGTAATGGGGGTAAAAAGTTTAAAAAACTGCCGGTACAGCCCGCCCGGACCACATCGGGGGAAGAGGTGAGGCGGGCTACACCGAGCAGGGATGCACCGTTTACAGGGCGGCGGTATAGATCGCCTTAACGTCGGCGTCTTTGGGGATACGTGGATTGGTGAACCCACAGGCATCCTTCTGGGCATTGCCGGTCATGACATCGATGTCCTCGGCCTTGACGTTCTTGCCGTAGCGTTTGCCCAGTTCAATCAGGCCGCCGGGGATGCCGACATCCGCCGACAGTTTTCTGATAGCCACCAGGGCCAACTCAGCCGCATCGCGAGGCGCCAGGCCAGCAGTGACCTCGCCCATCAGTTCGGCAATTTTGATAAACCGGTCGATCTTGGCAATCAGGTTGAACTTGGAAACATGGGGGAGGAGAATGGCGTTGCATTCGCCGTGGGGCAGATCGTAAAAACCGCCCAACTGATGCGCCATGGCATGCACATGGCCCAAGCTGGCGTTATTGAAGGCCATGCCGGCGAGATACTGGGCGTAGCACATGCCTTCACGGGCGACTATGTCGCTGCCATTGGCCACGGCCGGACGCAGATGCTTGGCGATCAGTTCGATGGCTTTCTCGGCGGCCGAGTCGGTCATCGGGGTGGCGATGGTGGAAACGTAGGCCTCGACCGCATGGGTGAGGGCATCCATGCCGGTGGCGGCGGTCAGGCCTGGAGGCATGCCCATCATCAGGAGCGGATCGTCAAGGGCGATACCCGGGGTAACGCGCCAGTCGACAATGGCCATCTTCACCTTGCGGCTGGTGTCGGTGATGATGCAGAAGCGGGTCATCTCGGAAGCGGTGCCGGCGGTGGTGTTGACCGCGACGTAAGGAGGCATGGGTTTGGTTGATTTGTCGACGCCTTCGAAGTCATGGATCTTGCCGCCGTTGGCGATTACCAGGCCGACGCCCTTGCCGCAGTCATGGGAGCTGCCGCCGCCCAGGGTGATCAGGCTATCGCATTTATTTTTTTTGTAGACTTCAACGCCGTCATGGACGTTTTTATCGGTGGGGTTGGGGATGGTCTCGTCATAGACCACATACTGCATGCCGGCTGCATCGAGCAGATCGGTAATCTGTTTGGTGATGCCAGCCCCGGTGATGCCCTTATCGGTGACGATCAGGGGTTTGGAGCCGCCGAGGTCTTTGATTTTGGCCGGAATCTGCTTAGCTGCGCCGATGCCGATCAGGGTGACGCTGGGAATGAAATAACCGTATACTTCCTCTCGAATTGCCATAATGCTACCATCCTTTTCTAATGTTGGGGTCCTGAAGTCGTTGCTGCCTCTCGTTGGATCCAATACGCGTACCTTTGCTAAAGCAAAGACCATGCCAATTGAAAAAATGCGATAATACGAGGAGTTGCGGTTGTGGTGAATGCAGGAGTACGTCGAAATGTCCCTTTCGGCCATCAGGGGCTGCGGAATAGGCGGAGCGTTAGGGAGGCAAAAGGCTTAAAAGATACCGAAAACAACGGGTCTCGGAGCGTTCGGGTCAAAATGAACCAAATATTTTGCCGCTCGGGTCAAAACGTCCCAAGGGGTGAACCAAACCGATTGTCCAAACCTGTGGTGCTTTTTTTGGATTCGTTCAGACGCAATTTTTCAGTTCGCACTGAATTTCCAAGTTTTCCAATTTGTCGATGTAATAGGTCGCCTCTTCCCGCAGGTCGAGATGGTTTAATGCCACCACGACTCCGGTATCCTTGAGGCTATCGAAAACCAGTTTGGTCGGGTCGAGCTCGATATGGTGGGTGGTGATGATAATAAAATCCTGGCCATAGGCTCGGAACAGGAGCGCAGCGGGGTACGAGGACTGCAATTCGGCTGCGAATCGCTGCATGAGCAGGTTGCCCTGTTCCCAGCCCTGCCGCTTGTTATACTGCGCAAGATTTTTGACATGCAGGCTGTGCAGGCAGTGATATTCCCGCAACACCTCGTTATTTCGCAGGATAATCTGCAGGTAGTCCTCGTTGTAGAGCCCGGTTAATTTATCGCTGAAAAAATAGGAGAATCGCCGCTGTTCCATCTGGTTTTTCGGCAGTTGGTTGACGGATTCCGGTATGTGCGCTTCGCGCAATGCCTTAAGGCTGGCGGTGACAACGTCGGGGTCGAACTGGCTGCCGCTGAGCGTCTGCAATTCCTGGAGCGCCTCGTCAATCGTCTTTCTCGGCTTGTAGATGCGGTTGGTGGTCATGGCGTCGAAGGCGTCGGCCACCGTAATGATTCGCGAGAGCAGCGGAATCTTCTCGCCCTGCAGTTTATCCGGGTAGCCCAGGCCGTCATAACGCTCATGATGATGCCGGATTATTCCGGCCAACTCCTTGTACATGGATATGCCGGCCAGCATGCCGTGGCCGGCCGAGGCATGGAGTTTGATCAGATCGTAATCAAGCACGGAAAGCTTGCCGGGTTTGAGCAGCACTGAATCCGGGGTGGCGATCTTGCCGATGTCATGGAGGATCGCCGCCTGATGGAGGGAGTCGATCTGTTCCTCGGCAAGCCCCATCTCCCTGGCGAGCAGTTGGCTGTAGTGCGCCACCCGGATGGTGTGCCCGGCGGTATAGGTGTCGCGTTGATCGATCATATCGGCAAAGGAAAGGATGGTCTGCTGATAATTTACCGTGCGCTCCTTTTCCAGCCTGGAGACCCTTTGCCGCTGCTCGAACGAACTGACCGCAAAGCCGACGTCCCCGGTCAGTTCCTCGAGCATGGCGATCTCTTCCGGCTCGAATCCTTCCCTGCGCATGGTATAAACACAGAGCGCGCCTAAGGGCAGGGTGTAGCGGTCGGCACGAAGCGGCAGAGCGATGACCGCCCGGAATTTTGTGGTGTTGCTTCGGTCCAGCCAGGGGGTGACGGTGGTTTCCTGCGCGCTCCTGACCAGGACCGAGGTCTGGTTGGCGGTGATACAGCGGGCCGCAGCGGACGAGGAAAAGGGATCGGCGGCATCGAAGGGATTGTAAGGCGGAGCGCCGGGCAGGCGGATGGATGGGTCGGCGGTGAAAATTTCATCGATCAGGCCGTCATGCAGCAGGCCGATCCAGCAGTAGCCGTAATGGCTGTGTTCGGCCATCGCTCGGCAGGCTTCGTGCAGCAGGGTCTGCAGATCGGCGGCGGAAAGCAGCAGGCCGTTGATCTCGGCAACCGTTTCCATGATTTCACGGAGGTAGAGTTCGCGGTCAAGCAGGGTGTTGATCTGGCTGGTCCGCTCGACCACTCTGGCCTCAAGGGTGATGTTGAGTTCGTCGACTTCCATTTTTTTCTGCCGAAGTCGCCGATTCAGTCGAAGAATATATAGGGAGGTGCCGGTGACCGCGGTCAGTGCGAACACCAGCAGGCCCACCTGTCGCCAGTAACGCCGGAGGACGTCCACGAGGGTGAACTGGCCGAAATCGGCGTAGGGTCCGATGCGCAGGTCGAGCAGGCAATCGTGTACCGGCTGATAGTTGAGGGGCACGGTCCAACCGGCGCTCTTACTGGCCCTGGCCGCAGGATCGTCACTCTCCATGGCCAGCAGGGCGGAGGCGACCAGGCGGGCCAGGTCGGCGGAGGTGGTTTTCAAGGCCGCCATGGGCCATTCCGGGTACAGGGCCGTGCTGAGTTTAAAAGGAAAGCCCTGAAGGTGCTGTTCGTTGAGAATGCGGAATTCATCAAGTCTGAGGCTGCCTGATTCGGCCATGCGCTCCAAGGTGTCGGTGCGGACCGTCCCGGCATCGACCGTCCCGTTTTTCACCGCCAGGACGACGGCATCATGGGTGTTGCCGTATTCGAGGGCGGCAAAGAAACGGAGCGGGTCGATGTCCATTCGATGCAGTTCCCGCCAGCAGGCGATCCAGCCGCCGAATGATCGCGGTTCCACTGCCATGAAGCGACGGTCCCGCAGGTCGCCGATATGGTGGATATCATTGCGGTCGGCACGGCAGAAGATGACCCCGCCGAAGGTGGTGGTCTGCTGGTTGGGCAGGTTGCGGTTAATCAGGGTCGCGATCCGGCTGACGCCGTGCAGTTTTTCAAGTTCCACATAAAAGGCGGAATTGGCGAGCACAAAATCGATGCGGGCCTCGCGGACGGCATGATGGATCTCGGTAAAATCGAGCGGCACAATCTGGAAACGATGGCCGGGTAATCTGGCGGTGAGATAGTCGGCGGTAGGGGCCCACAGCTGTACATCGATCTCCGAACCGCGCTTGGCCAGGAGGCCGATCCGAACCTCTTGCAGCGTCTCTGCAT
>JAFLKR010000002.1 GCA_019163135.1 Desulfobulbaceae bacterium
CACCTCACCTCGCACCCTCGCTAGCAACCGGGCATCGGCAAAGTGTCAAGGTTCTCGGTAATCCGCACCCCCTCTTGCTTGAAGACGGTTAGGTACCGCGCTATGCGCTGCCCGGCAACGCCAAGGTCGTGGTTGTTCAGATTGATATTCAACAGGTCGATGTACCAAGGCAGCTTCTCCGGATCGAGCCCATAGGTTGCAACGATGGCGCGCGCAATCGGCAGGGTCGTTTTCTTGGAGCCCTCGAAGACGTCGCGGTTATCGGCCGATAAAAGTTTGGCGTATTCCTCCTCGAGCAACCGGGTGAAGACCTCCGCACTAAACACTTCGCCGGCTTTGAGCCCGCTTTCGGGATCGTCTTCGGTCAGGACGGCTCCTTTGTGCATCCATTCCCACAGGATACTCAGACGGATTTCGCCGGTGGCCATATCCTCCATCAGATAGAGGATGTCATCGTTGCCGAAAAAGTCGGCCGGTTTGAGAGCGGCGGCCTGCAGCCCCTGGCCAAAGGCGTTGCCGTACTGCAGGGCCACGCTCAACAGATTGCGGGCGCCCCCCACGGTGCGCGGGGCCGGTTCCAGCAGGGTCAATCCGGCTGCGTCCTCACGGGTATAGCCGAGCGGTGCGAATTTCCGTCCCATCTGGTTATCTGCACCGACCTCTTCCCAGATCGGGCGAATGATATGCACCATCTTCCAGTGCGCGACCCACTTGCCGCTCGCCCCCTCCTGCTGTTCGCGGACCGCACCCGCCCGAGCTTTTTCCATGCTGCTGGCCACGCCCGCAGTTGAGCCGACCGGGATGTTCGGCTCCATCCCCCCTTGCCAAAGGGTATAGTTGCCATTGGCATCCGGCGTGTTGACGGCGCGGCGCACGCGGTCTTCGTATTTGCGCATGTAGCCATAGGTCATGGTAATCGCTTCGATGTTGGGATTTATAAAGTCAGCATCCCAACAGTTGGTATCCGACACACTGTTGATATAGTCCCAGCGGCCGGTGTTAAACCCGACGAAGTGCAGTCCCAGAGCCGCCCGAATCTCCATGAGTTGGAACGTCGCCTCCAACTGCTCAACCAGCACGTAGGCCTTGATGGTTCCTTCTGCAAGCGCAAGATAGCTCTCAAGAGCACTCAGGAGTTTATTCCAGAACCCGGCCTCTTCAGCGGTTTGAATTTTTGGCAAATAGAGAACAATGGAAGACCCGGCATCCCGCAAGGCCTTCTGGTTGTTGACCACATAGAGGGTCAGGTCGACAATGGCGGCTGAGAACGACCGGCCCGCAACCCGGATATGGCGGTCGTCGAGATGCAGACCGCGGGTGCGAAAAATTTTGGTAGTGCAATCGAGTTGGACGCGCCAGTCGGCGATGATCTCCCGGCCAAAAAAATCACGGGCCCAGGCGTTCATCGCCCCGGCCACCTGCGCGGCGACTTCAAGAAAGAGCGGATCGCCGGCGATGGCCAGTTTAAGGCTGCGTTGGTTATCCAGGGACATGGTGGTGATCTGGCCGAGTGCGTCCTCGCCGTCAAACATCCAGCCATCGGCACCGGAGAGCAGCGCATAGGCGACATTACGCAGGCTCGATGCCACGGGGGCATTGGGTTTAGCGGCCGGTCCGGTGCCCTGGATCCACTGGCGCTGCAGGTCATGAGGAATCACCGCCCCGACAAATTTGCCGTCACGGGCATCCTGCACGCGAATGGAGGTTCCCTTGATGAGGGACTCGGCGTCAAGAAAAGTCAGAGGGCAACGATTTTTTATTCTTGCGGTACGGCGCTGGATTCGTTCGGTCATGAGGCGTTGCTGTTCGTCGTTGAACTCCGCCATGAAAGTCAGGGCGGCCAGCGCCTCGGAGGTATAGACATCCGAGTATTCCCTGGCCAAGGCATCTCTGATTTGTAATTTCGAGCCGCCGTTATTCGTTGCTGTTGTGCGCATCTGCATCCTTCCTCTCAGGTGGTGTGAGGCGGTTTTATATTTTCATCATGCCGACTTCCCTCTCCTGAAGCATCCTGCGACCAAGGCACTACATGAAGATCAACGTTCCCGACCTCTACGGTTTATGGATAAGGGTATACTGTATGCATCGGGGGAGATATTGAAACCAGGATCTCACCAAAATCAACCTCTGCTGCACAACCAAAAAAGAAAAAATACGGCCTCACCCGGAGTCGCTGCGGCCAAGACTGCGTATCCCCGTTTTTTAACATTATTGCGGTCATCTCCAGAATCATGGGTTCATCTTCCACCAGGAGAATAGTTCCGTGGCCGCGAGCATCCGGGGTCGACCGAAGAATTCAGTGCGTACACGGGATCAGCGCTGCTCATTTTTAAAATTTTGTGTTATTTTTGCATTGGTTCAGAACGAATCAAATTTTAAAAACTCATTTCTCGCTCAAGGTGCCGGGTGCCGCATAAAGCTTTATGGATAGAATAACTAACCAGTCTCAGGATGCCACGGGCGTTGATTCTGGAGGCCAGCCAGGCCTCTGTCGCCACGATCCAACCCCTGTACCCACTGCCGTGATCAACTTCCATCAACTGGAGCCTCTTATTCCCGTAGTTTCGGCCCGCATCCTGAAAGCGTCCTCCGCTACTCTCGGTGAGGTCATCCAGCATTCGCTCCAAGAAATTCTTCAGTTGCTGGGACTGGGACGCGGGGGCCTGCTCAAAGTTTCGCAAGGACGCTGCCATGTCCTCCTTTCCTATGCCTGGCACGATCAAGGTGTCGAGATTGTGTCCAATGAGATTAATCTGGCGGAATTGCTTCCTTGGACCTACCATCAAATCGTCATTCTCGGTAAAACGGTGGCCAAGCACAACGTTGATTCCATGCCAGCGGAGGCGGTGGAAGATCGACGATTCTTTGTCCAGCTTGGCGTCAAATCCGCATTGGCTATCCCGCTGTTTATCGGCGAAAGTGTTCATCATATCATCGTGGTCCACTCGCTCAAGGAAGAATGCGTTTGGCCGGAATCCTTCATTACCAATTATCGACTCCTGGGGGAAATATTCGTCAGTGCCCTGGCGCGACGAGATATACAGACATCTTTGGAAACCTCCCAGGCGCGTCTTGATATGGCGGCAATTTCTGCCGGAGCCGGACTTTGGGAGCTTGAGTTGGCTACCGGAAATGTCTGGGTAACCAGCAAAGCCAGGGAAATGTTAAATTTTATCGAAGAAGAATCCGTATCTTTCTCCGGTTTTATCGAAAAGATTTTTCCCGAAGATCGCAGTCTGGTGGCCAATGCTGTTGAGAACGCCCAGCGTTTTGGCAAGGAAATGCAAGTAGAATACCGGGTGCCTGGACCCGATGGATCGATTCGCTGGCTGGTCTCTCGAGGTCGGATGCAGCAGGCTGGGGCAAGCAGGCCCGGGTGCCTGGCAGGCGTAACCCTGGAGATCACGAAGCGTAAGCAGATGGAACAAAAACTTCATGAGCAGGTTGGGGAAATCAATCTACTGCGTGATCGGCTCGAACAGGAAAATATTCTGCTGCGATCAAAGGTGGGATTAAACGAAGAACAGCATCATTCACTCGGCATTAGTGCTGCTATGCAGGGCGTCAAGGTTCTGATTGAACAGGTCGCTAAAACCAGCAGTACGATCCTCATTCAAGGGGAAACCGGTACGGGCAAGGAGTTGGTCGCCCAGGCTACCCATCAACTCAGTGATCGAAATAAGCGGCTGATGATCACGGTGAATTGTGCGGCGCTACCGTCGGCGCTCATTGAAAGTGAGTTGTTCGGTCGGGAAAAAGGGGCTTTTACCGGTGCGCTTAACAGGCAGGTAGGGCGTTTCGAATTGGCCCATGGTTCGACGCTGCTGCTCGATGAGATCGCGGAAATGCCGCTGGAAACGCAAGCCAAACTGCTGCGAGTGCTGCAGAGCGGAACGTTTGAGCGACTCGGCAGCCCGCAAAGCATTAAAGTCGATGTGCGGATAATCGCCGCCACCAATTGCAATCTTGCCAGAGAGGTTGAGCAGGGGCGGTTTCGCCGCGATCTTTTTTATCGCCTGAACGTCTTCCCCATCCATGTGCCGCCGCTGCGCGATCGGGTGGAGGATATTCCCCTGTTGGTCTGGAAGTTTGTGAGCGAGTTCGGTCAGAAGATGGGTCGGAAGATCAAGAAAATCAGTGAGCAGGACATGGATAAGCTAGTTGCCTATTCCTGGCCTGGAAACGTCCGGGAGCTTCGCAACGTCGTTGAACGCGCCATGATCACCAGCAAGGGCTCTTTGCTTGATTTATCGCCTTTGGATTTGGCTCCTTCACGCCCTCCACAACCTTCGATTATGACGCTTGAGGCAGTTGAACGCCGGCACATTCAGGAAACCCTGCTGGTCACGCAAGGAAAAATTAAAGGAAAAGGAGGGGCCGCTGCACTTCTTGGGCTCAATCCATCCACGCTGTATTCACGCATGCGTAAACTTGCCATCAAGTTTAACGCCGCCTAGCCGAAGACGATATCTCGTCTTTTGAGGGTCGATATTTCACCTTTCTCGTTGAGCCCTCGGCGCCTTCCTCGTTTCTTCGCAATAAAAACGTCATTAAATCAAGTGTATAGGTTGTTGCCAGGGGGGCGCCCAGTTGGAACGCTTCGTGCAATAAACAACATATGCTTCTTTCCCTCATTACCATACATCCCTTTCCGGGTGATGAATCCAAGATCATCGACGTGCTGGATTCAATGCAGAGGCTGATTGCAACCAGTCTCGATTGTCAGGGCTGTCTCATTACAGCCGAGGCGGGGACGGGGAAATCGATCTGCTATATGGAGCGATGGCGCACCCGTGAAGCTCTTGACAGGCATTTGCGCTCCACCTTGTATTGCCGAGTGCTGGAGGCTATGGAACTTTCACGGATACCGCCGACGGTCGAATTTTTTGAAATCACCGGTATTGGTGGGTTGGATTTGATCGAAAGTGTTCGGCTTCATCCGGTGGATAACGATAAAAGTGAACCGATCTGAGGTGTTTTCCTCTGCAGATTGCTCATTCTCCACGTATCTTTTCCCCAAAGGGGAGGAGCCGGAGAACCATGTGCTGCGAAGGTCGGCGCTCTTTCAGTGGGTATCGCGCTGCACCATAGGGGCGATATATCGCCTCGGTTCTGTGGTGAGACAATTGAATTTGGATTCCGGCTTTACCTCTGCCGGAATGACAGTTAATCTTTTTTGGGTACAAGCATCCGGTAATCCGATTGAACGTTCCTGCAACTCATATGAAAAATAATCCGCATGTATGACCGCCGCTCGTTCATAGCGCTGTTCTTCGCCCTGCCGCTCATCGCATGGGGAGGAGGATCGCTGTACTATTCGCCGTTCTCCACGCCCTTGCCCACCATAGCCGCAGGGGGCTTTGTGCTGGTGTCGTTGGCGGTTTTTTTCCTCGCCCGCACCTGGAAACAAGCGGTGAGCCGCTTTGCCGTGCTTTTCGCCGTGGTGCTGGTCATCTTTCTCTTCAAAGAACCCTCCAATGAGCGCAATTGGCAACCGGATCTGGTGCTGCTGCCCTCCGCCACGATTGAGGGCGACAGGATCACCATCCATAATATCCGCAACTGCGACTACCGTACCGAAACCGACTTCACCGTTCAGCATTACGACAAAACCTTTGACCTCAAGGAACTCACCAGCATCGATCTCTATCTGGTGGATTGGGGGTTGACCAGCGTCGTTCATACCATGCTCAGTTTCGGTTTCAACAACCGGGATTATGTCGCCGTCTCCATCGAGGCCCGCAAGGAACTGGGGGAGGGGTATTCCACCATCAAAGGTTTTTTCCGGCAGTATGAACTTACCTACGTGGTGGCGGACGAACGTGACCTCGTCCGGCTACGGACCAATTATCGGCCGGGAGAAACGGCATACCTGTATCGGCTCCAGGGCAATAAGAAATTATTTCAAGAGATCTTTCTCGACTATCTGCGCTCCATCAACCGGCTGAAAGACAAAGCGGAATGGTATAATGCCTTATTAACCAACTGTACCACACAGTTGCGCGGCCATACTCGGCCCTACTATCAGAAAGTTGTATGGGATTGGCGGCTGCTGGCCAACGGCTATGCCGATGCGTTGGCCTACGAAACGGGAACGATTGATACTTCGCTTCCTTTTACTGAACTGAAAAGACAAAGCATCATCAACCCCAAGGCTCAGGCGGCCGACCAGGACCATAATTTTTCCCTGCGTATCCGCGAGGGACTGCCGGGCATGAACCCGACGGCACCCCCAAAGTGACAAGTAAAGAGCAGCACTTATTTCACCATAACAAAGGTCATATTTCATCCCCCGAAAAAGGAGCAAACAATGAGAAAAAAATTCCCCGTTAAGGCACTGGTTCTCGCCGGCATACTTGCTGGCTCTGCCGTGATTCTTCCTTGCCAAGCGGCCCATGCTGCCGGTTTCATCGACCTCGACTTCGAGAACGTCCCCGGTATTATCGGCATGGGCGTCGGGACCCTGCCCGACTATACCGGCTCGGATGAGTACACCTTTGGGGCCGCGCCTTTTTTTCGCTATACCTTTTACAAACAAGAGCGTTATGTCCAGCTGATCGCCAACGAACTGACCGTGAATGTCCTCGACGACAAGATGTTCCGCTTCGGTCCGTTGCTGAACTACCGCTTCGGCCGCGATGATAGTGTCGAGGATCAGATGGTAAGCAAGATGGAGGAGATTGATGGAACCATCGAGGCCGGGGCCTTTATGGACATTGTCTGGGCCAACGCCAGTGAGAAGCGTCAGCGCTTTATTGTCGGCGCAAAAGTATATCAGGATGTCGGCGACGTCAGCGACGGTTTTCGGGCCAATTTGAATGCACGTTACTGGTATCCGGTAGCCAAACCCGTTGACCTTAATATCAGTGCCGGGATCGTTTACCAGGACGACAAGTATGCCGATTGCTACTTCGGAGTCAATCCCGGTAATGTCGGTACCTCCGGATTATCCTTCTTTACCGCTGATGGCGGGGTGAATGAATATTATGCTCTGGTCGGTGCTAATATTTATCTCAACAAGAACTGGCTGGTAAGCATGGGCATCCGTGGCTCTTCGCTTGTCGGTGACCCCGCCGACAGTCCGATTGTGGAGCAGCGAGGCGATGCAACCCAGTGGATGGGCGGCATCGGTATTGGCTACATCATGTGGTAACTACATTCCCTGACCCTGCGGGAGATGACGAACCAATTAAGTGCAAAAACTACCCCTTACGGAGAAAATGATGCGAACCTATAAAGATATTTTAATGATGGCCGCGATGGCGTTAACTCTAACCCTTTGCGCTTGTGCGGATACCACACCCAAAAAAGAACTGCAGGTCGAAAGGGCCAATGTGGTCTCGGTGACGGCAACCGTCGATAAAATCGACTTGAAAAAACGAATAGTCACCATCCGGGGACCCGAGGGCAACCTTCGGAAGGTGCATGTCGGCAAAGAGGTGGTCAACCTGCCGCAAGTCCGCGTCGGTGACAAGGTGACGTTGGATTATGTTGAATCGTTAGCGGTGCGGATGGCTCAACCCGGCGAAGTCAGGGATGAGGTGAAAGGATTGGTCGGCAGGGCGAAACCGGGCGATAAACCGGGATATGTCGAAGAAACCGAAACTACAGTGACTGCCACGATCCTCAATCTCGACAAGACGAAAGAGACCGTGACGCTTAAAGGTCCCGATGGCGATGTGGTGGTTGTGAAGGTGCAGGATCCGGCCAACCTGGATAAGGTCAAGGTCGGCGACACGATTGTGATTACCTATACCGAAGCCCTGGCGATAGCGGTCCAGACGGTGAAATAAAACAGAAGCTCAGGCTTGCTGCCGGCAATGTGGGTTCAACAGGGGGAGTGTATGGGAAACAGGGAAATAAATCTTCAAATTTCAGGCGTTGTCTGGCCAACTTCGAGAATAGTGGCGGTGCTGCTGGCCGCATCGATATTCCTCGTTGTCAGTGGGTGCAACAAGGGCGAAAAGGCCAAAGCGCCGCCTGTGCCGACCGT
>JAFLKR010000078.1 GCA_019163135.1 Desulfobulbaceae bacterium
GCGGAGCGCGGCTGCTGACTCATGATGCCGGCGTAACGCAACAGCGATCTTCGCGCTTCTTCGTCGGCAGGAGTTTGGACGCTTGCATTGCCCATTCCCATCAAGCAATAAATGCGTTCCAGATACTCGCGGTTTTTCTCTTCGCATACCTGCAGGAAGAGATTGTACTTAAATAATGATCTGACAAAGAGCAAATAGACCGTGGTATTGACGATGTCTATGAAATCGCGTGTGACGCTTTTATCGTCTGCCGCCTCGAAAAGGAGGTCCTCGGTATAGAAAGATGGCAGAGGTGATGAAGTGCCATAGAGCCCGAGAAAAGTCGTATTGATGATGAAGCGGTGCTCATCATCCTCCAGGGGAATTGCCTTAATGCTCGCAATATCCGCAGAGGGAAATCCAAGCGTAAGTTCCGGACGAATGCGCAGAAAACGGCCTTCTATGGAAGCGGCATCTTGGACGCCGCACGCCTCCCGTTGCTTGAGGATAAGCCGAATAAGCCTGATCGCCTGAAAGAAGGAGTATGAAGGCCCTTCCTTAAGGAGGCTCTCCTCTAAATCAGAAAATGTTCCCCGTCTCTGGCTGGCCATTTATAGGTCTCTCCGCTGTTCACTTCTCTGACGGAAAAGGAAGTGAAAGAATTAATTGTTGCGTACCAACCCAGAAAACGGTCAAGCACTGATCCGAACAGATACATGTCACCGATGCCTGCAAAATTATCCTTTTTTAGATTCAGATTAATGGCGATGCCACGCGCCATGATGCCTTGCATCAGACGGTTGACACTTTTTATCTCCAAACTTTCTATTCCTGCGACCCGCTTTTTGTTGGCAAGGATTGAGGCCTTGTCGCGCCCTTCAGTAAAGATGTAAAGATCGAGTAGAGTCTTGAGCGCTTCAGGACGGTCGAGGGTGAGCAGGTTGATCGAGGAATGGGAAAGCAGCCGCCACAGGATGCTGGCGCCAAGTGGTGGTTGGATATTCATGGTAGCAGGACGAATATTGCAAAATTCCAAAAGCTCGGGAGAGGTGGAGGTATGGCGGCAGATGTCACCAAGGCCAAGATTCTCCGGCAAGGAGGCATTGGTGCAGAGAAGCTTGAGCGACAGTACTTCTTCGACCGGAGCGGTTGCGACACCTGGATAGGCCACCGAGATGTAGGTTTCGAGGCTGTCATCAATAACCGATTTGGCTATGCTTATGTTGTAAACGGCCTGCGCCTCATACTGGGGAGAAAATTGCTGGAAGGAGATATAGGCTTTTTCTTTCGAAGTCCCCTGCATAAATCCAGAAACTTGTTGAACCGTGATAACCTGATAATCCTTAGGTTTTGTCCCTGATGGGCGGATAAGATAACGGCTTTTACGATGATCATAGCGGATAGGTTCCGCATCATGGCTAAACAGATTGACGATTGGCGTGGCAAAAAGGAGGAATGAATCCTGTTTAATGGATATCGGAACAGTTGGCTCTTGTTTCAGTTGAAACGAAAGCGAAAAGCCTGGCCCGCGCCCCCTGTTGGTCCAGCGCTCGATACCCGTTATATCCACGAAAAGGAATTTTTCAGGAAGCATGAAATATTCCTGCAGGAGACGGTACGCCGGAAACGACTGTGACGGGTAATGCAGAAGCTCATCACCCTGACCGAATCCGACGGGCTGTATGGCCGATGCCGGAAGAATGCAGCGGACACCGTCCGCAGAGAGCAATTCCACCTGGGCGACATTGGTCATCAAGTGATAATAGAGGTCGCTCCCCTGGGGAATCCCCCCTGCAAGATAAAGTCGAATCCGTTTCTGGCCCCAGGAGGAAAGTGGAATACCGGTAAGTTCAAAATGTATGGTTATCTTGGGCGGCAAGCCGGCCGGCTGTTCCATTACAGCAGTATTGATCCTGAGGGGAAGCGCTTCGATATCGAAACAGGTTCTGAACACACACGACGTGCCGTCAACCGGAACAGAAGCGACCTCCGTACCGGCCGGGACCAAGAGTGGTTCGCGCAGGGTCGGACGGGGGGTAAACACCAGAATGGAGGAGGAAGGGACCGGTCGTAGATAATGGGGAGCCAGCAGGTTCATAACCCCATGCAAAAGCTCTGGAAATTCATCGTCCAGCTTATGGCGGACAAGGCCGGTAAGGAAGGCTGTTCCTTCAAGGAGTCGCTCGACATCGGGATCCGAGGTCTGACCGCTCAACATTGGGGCCAGGGCAGGATGGGCTTTGCAAAACTCTGCACCCAGCTCTTTCAGCAGTGTAAGCTCTTCCTGGTAGTAACGGTTAAACATGGAGATTGCCCCTGTCTGATCAAACTATGAGGTGACTTTTACCTGCCCGTCAGAGTCAACTATGGTTTCAAATAGTATGGGTTTCCCCTTTTCATCTGTCACCAGTTTGGCGGCTATGGAAAACCGGAGCGCTAGCAGGTCGTCCTGCTGTGTCTGAAAATGAACCGAAACATCCTTGAGGCGAGGTTCATAAGCAACGATGACACTTTTTATTGCCTCTTCCAGTTCCGGGATGGACTCTGAGGAGAAGGAACTTGACATGTTGGTCAGATCCGGAACACCAAATTCCGGATCAATTTCAACGGAACCTTTTTTGGTGTTAAGAACCCTGACGAGGTGTTCAAGAACAGAATTGACGACGGTCCCGGGATCGACGTCAAGGCGCCTTTCCGGATTTTCCTCCATTATGCGTATCCGTTCGAGCAGCCGCTCTTTTTTTATTATTTGCATAAACTGAATCGTATTGAGAATAAAACGGAAGCGTTTGTCAATGCAGGAAAAAATGCCCTCTCCATATACATGGAGAGGGCATGAAATCATGGCTGATTATGCTTTAGGTTTTTTCCAGTCATCATCGGTCTGGGCCAGCGTCGAGCCTTTTTCGTCAAGGGAAATCCAGGTGATCTTACCATAAGTGAACATGATCTCTTCCATGTCATGATACGGTTCGTTCTCCTTTAGAAACGTCATCGGTTTATATGACTTAATCGAAACAATAATAGCATTCTCAAGCTGCACCTTGGCATAAATATACTCGTTGCCGCTGGTGCCGATGGCGGTATAACTCAGTTCCCACTTGGTGATCTGCTCACCTGAGGTCAGCGCCTGGTACAGTTTGGGCGAAGAGAGATCTTTGTGTTTGGTGATCGAGAAGGGTCCATGGACACGCTGACCGGTAGCCAGGCCAGTATGCGTGTCGCGTGGAATATGCACTTCATGCTCCACGGCGTATACCGTAATTGAATCCTTGTATGCTTCCTGAACGCAATCGCCTTTGATGTCAGACTGTTTAGCACCGGTCAATGTTAAATAACTTGTGTTTGCCATTTGCTGGTTCTCCTTTATTTTATAATATGAGACACTTGACCTCTTGAGACTGAACCTGTCGCTGCTGCTTACTTATCGAGTTTGCCAACCAAAGAGAGCGTGAAGGAAGACCCCATATACTTGAAATGGGGTTTGACCATCATTGAGACCCGATACCACCCGGGCTCTCCCTCAACGTCTTCCACGGTAATCTGGGCTGAACGAAGCGGTTTTTTCGCTCTTGTGCTCGCCGTCGGGTTGTCCATCTCAACAACGTACTGACCAATCCATTTGTTCAACTCTTCCTCAAGCTCTCCCCGCTCCTTGAACGAACCGATGTTTTCCCGCTGGATGACTTTGATATAATGCGCCAAGCGGTTGACGATGAACATATAGGGGAGTTGGGTACCGAGTTTGTAGTTAAGTTCCGCTTCTTTTCCTTCCTTGCTGATGCCAAAGTTTTTGGGTTTTTGGCATGACTGGGCAGAAAAGAATGCGGCGTTGTTGCTCCCTTTACGCATGGTCAGGGCGATGAAGCCCTCTTCTGCGAGTTCGAATTCCTTGCGGTCGGTAATGACGATTTCGGTTGGGATTTTGGTTTGGATGGCGCCCATGGATTCGTACTGGTAGAGTTCCAGATTCTCAACCGTTCCCCCTCCCTGTGGTCCGATGATGTTGGCGCACCAACGGTAGTTGGCAAAACTTTCGGTCAGGCGGGTCGCAAAGGCAAAGGCGGCATTGCCCCATAGGAAACGATCATTTCCTTCGGAGACGCTCTCCTCGTAGGTAAAACTTTTCGTTGGGTTGGAGGAAGGACCATAGGGGAGACGGAGAAGAAAATGCGGCACGGTAAGGCCCACATAATGGGAATCTTCAGAATTCCGG
Source organism: Desulfobulbaceae bacterium (assembly GCA_019163135.1). GTDB lineage: Bacteria > Desulfobacterota > Desulfobulbia > Desulfobulbales > Desulfobulbaceae > Desulfobulbus. The sequence goes on from JAFLKR010000078.1 coordinate 4,196, forward strand.
AAAGCCTGCCATCTGGCATATTGAGGGCCTTCAAATATTGATTTGAGATCTTTTAAATCCGGAAGCTTTGAAAAGTCGTCGATGCCAAACATCTCTGCACTGGTAGCCGCAATGAACGGGGCGTGGGACATGGCGGAAACCGCAGCCAGATCCTGAAGCAATTTAATATCTTGCGGCCCTGGACCAAATTCGTAGTTGCCAATTATAGCAGCGTAGGGCTGGCCACCGAACTGCCCGTATTCACGCGAGTAAGCAACCTTGTAAAGACCGGACTGAACAACCTCGGGCGCGTCCGAAAAATCGTCGAGCATGTCCTGTTTACTGAGGTTCATGATCTCGAGTTTGACATTCTCCCTGAAATTGGTCCTATCAACAATAAATTTCAGCGAACGCCAGGAAGATTCCATTTTCTGATAATCGGAGTTGTGCAAAATCTCATCCAACTGGCGACTCATCTTCTTGTCCAGTTCGGCGATCATTTCGTCGCAAATCAGGGCGTTTATCTTCTCCACGGATTTACCCGGCTGGAAAATCTGCGCAATCAGCGCTTCGACGCCTTTTTTGGCAACAGAATAGGATTCATTCTCCGGAGTCAATTTAGTTGCCGAGAGTATATCGTCTATCAGGGATACGCTTTCAGCGGTTTCAGCACCCTTTTCTTCAACTTTAAGTTCTTCAGCCATGTTACGCCTCTCCCTTTTTATCGCCGATCCCCATCTCCTTGAGTATCTTGTCTCTCAAAGCAGGGTCATCAATAATAGATTGAATTTTCTTCCTGAACTCCGGCACATTCCCCAGCGGCCCTTTCATGGCCTTAATCGCCTCACGCAGTTCCATCATCTTCTTGAGTTCGGGTACCTGCTGGACTATGGCGTCAGGATCGAAATCCTTCAGCGAGTTGAACTTCAGATTTAACGTCATTCTTTCATCAGGTTGGTCGGTAAGTGTATTAGCGACACTTAAATCTACCGCCAGGTTCTGAGCCTTGAGGACGTCGTTGAAGTTATCCTTATCAATGTTGATGGGATCGCGCTCCTCAACACTTCGGTCGTCTTTTGCCAGGGTGAAGTCGCCCACTACCAAAATTTTCAAGGGGAGCTCAACCTCTTCCTTAGCATCGCCGGTGGCGGGACGATAGGTTATGTTTACGCGTTCCTTTGGCGCTACCGATTCTTCTTGCATGCGTCCTACCTCTCTTTTTCGATATGTTGTAACGTTTTGAACCCGGTCATATGCCATCTGATTGATAGCATCCTTGTCAATTGTAGGGGCCACCGAGACTGAATGTAAAGAAGATAATATAATTTATTTCGCAATCGACTGGGGGCAAACCTTCGGAAAGTCAGGGCCACCTCGCGTGCGGACTGTATTTTAAGAATTTATCCGTGATGCGACGGTGTTCGAACGCCGCCAATCGACCTCGTCCCGCCGATACACCCAAAAAATCCCCTCAAAACACCCAGGGCCTCGGATATCTATTCGTCGGGTTACCACCATTAAAATAAGCCTGCCAGGGTCTACCCAGCAGGCTTATTGATGGTATCGATGGTCATGATTAGTGATGAGACGATAGTTGTCGCCTCTCGTAGAACGCTGCATATGCGGGGCAGAATTTACCATGCAGGCGACAGAACGAATTCATCCCCTTACGCTTGACGACTCCCGCTCCTCTTCATCATAAGTCAGCCCGAAAACAGTGTCCGTCATCCAGTGACGGAAGGATTCATTGTCCTGAAACTGCTTGAAGAGTTGAGCATCGTCAGTGAAGAGTGCGGTGATCACACGCTTCAGCGCCTTGTCGTGCTCGATGCGGGCATTTTGACGGTCTGAGTTTTTCTTCGCGTTCTGATAAGCTTGATCGACGGAGACTTTCTGCGGAATCTCGCCGGTGATGCGTTCCTCCATCCGCTTGGCATCGGCAAAAAGACCCCCAAATTGATCATTGAATGCCTTGACAATATTCGAGAGCTTGTCCAGTTCCGGGCCGATCTTCCTTCCTCCGCCGGAGGTCGGCACAGGCTCGATCTCAGCATCAGCATCGGGAAGGGCAATGGCCATGGTCGCTTTCTTTTCGGCACGGTAGCTGTCCATGTCGATGGCGTCTAAGATGCCTTTAGCGAGGTCTTCTTCAATAGGGGCGGGCAGCTTCGAGATCAGGAAATTGAGGAAGATCGAAAGCTTTTCCCAATCCTGTACCCCATAGGGCAGTATCGTGGCAAGGAAGTCGTAGGTGCGGACGAACGCCTTCGCCTTGCCCTTAAAATCAACCTGCCCGTCTTCGTCGAGATCGTTGACATAGACGGCGACGCAGGCGTCGAAGATGGGGTGGACCTTGTCCACGAGTTTGCCGCTCAAATACAGCTCCACGAACTCGTCGATCTGCTCAGGCGAATACACCTGATATTTGTCCAACTCCCCCTTCAGTGTGTGCAGCTTGTTGGGGTCCGTCTCCTTGCTCAGGATCGTGGTGCGGTAGTAATCGGCAAACGACAGCTCAATCGTCTCCGTATCGTTCTGAAAATCGAGAACGAAAACATCGTGTTTCTTCGGGTGTGCCCGGTTCAGGCGGGAAAGCGTCTGCACGGCTTTAATGCCGGAGAGCATCTTGTCCACATACATGGTGTGCAGCAGCGGCTCATCGTAGCCGGTCTGAAACTTTTCGGCGCAGATGAGAAAGCGATACGGGTCCTCTTGAATCTTATCGGCAATATCGTTGCTCGGAAATCCGTTGAGCTTCGATTCGCTGACTTTCTCACCCTTGTATTCCGGCTCGCCAGAAAAGGCGACGATGGGTTTATAAGGGCTTTTGATCTCTGTGAGGTAAGCGTTAAAGGCGAAGAAATACTCAAGCGCCCGCTGAATGCTACCGGTGACCACCATCGCCCGCGCCTTGCCGCCGATCTTGTTCTGGCCGATCACCAGTTCGAGGAAGTGATCCACCATGATTTCGGCCTTGTCGCGGATGGCCTTGCTATGGCTCTCCACATAGACGCGCAGCTTTTTGCGCGCCTTCTTCACGTCATACTCGGGGTCGCCTTCGACGGTCTTGGCAAGGCGGTAGTAGCTCGCCACCGGTGTGTAGTTTTTCAGCACGTCGAGAATGAAACCTTCCTGAATCGCCTGCTTCATCGTGTAGCTGTGGAAGGGGCGGTGTTTCACCTCGCCGCCTTCGGAATACGGTACGCCGAACATCTGCAGCGTTTTGTTCTTGGGCGTCGCGGTGAAGGCGAAGTAGCTGGCGTTCTTGGCGAGTTTTTTGTTTTTGATGCGCTCGTCGAGGGCGTCGTTGATCTCGTCTTCGCTATCCGCCACCACCTGACTGACGGCAGCGGAAGTCTTGCCGCTCTGGCTGGAGTGCGCCTCGTCAATGATGATGGCAAACTTGCCGCCGCGATGTTCGTCGCCAATACTGTCAAGCACGAAGGGGAAGGTCTGCACCGTGGAGATGATAAGTTTTTTGCCGTCCTTGAGATACTTCGTGAGCTGCTCCGTCTTGGAGGTGCCCGCACCTTCCTTCACCGCGCCGATGATGCTGCCGACCTGGGCAAAGCCCTTGA
>JAFLKR010000149.1 GCA_019163135.1 Desulfobulbaceae bacterium
GAAATAAGTACATCATGACCAAAAAGACGTATGACCAAGCCAAGAATGCGGCGGCGGGCACCTATACGCCGACCGATTTGCGTGTGCTCGCAGAAAAATATAACCTCGCCTACCGACAATATGTCGAGGCCACCCAGATGAAAATCCGGAACTGAGACCCAACATTGAAGGTTTCGCAAAAAGAAGGAAACCCTTCGTTTTTTCATTTCAAACGCAGAGAGAAATCTCAGAAAGATTTGAAATATTTCTCGTTGTTTTGCTCTCCTAAATGACAGAAATCACCTTTTGCGACTCCATTTAACCTAACTTTCTGTACCGAAGAGGGCCCTTGCATGAGCCTTACCCATGGACATTACTATATTGCCGATGCTGTCCGCGCAAAATTGAGCGCCGGCCTCAACGGTGTAATTGAAAATAATTTTAACGCCTATCTTCTGGGGTCGGTGGGGCCGGATATTCTTTACTGGGCGGATTACGGTAAATGGCCCTGCGGGGAGTACGAGTTGGTGCTGGGCTGCGATCCGCACGTGGCCGGGTCCGGTGACATGATCGTTGCCCTGGTGCAGGAATACATCCGGAAAAGGAGATTGTCGCATTCGGCCGAAGAACAACTACTGGCATTCCTGCTCGGTTGGATCACCCACTGGTCTGCGGATTTGTACATCCACACCCTGGTTGACAAATACGGCGGCATTTATGGTTCGGCCACACCGCGGCATATCCAGTTGGAATTGGTGGAAACCAGGCATATTCAAACCATTAAGCCTGCAATCAATGCATGGAGACTGGAGCACAACCCCGCCATCTCCAGCTTTCTGGCCGATGCGGTGACCAGGGCCTATCCGGATGCCCGGATCAAGCCGCATCTGCCCGGTCATCTGCGCAACCCGGCGGAACCAGCCAGGACGGTGACCGAGAACCGTCTTGAATTCTTACGATTCGCGCACACCGGCTACGCCATGATCTCCTGGGGGTGGGAGGGCACCAACCCCGCCTTCAAAGATACCGGCCCGATCATGCCGGATTGGGGCACACCGGCGAGAACCGCCTGGGCACAGCAAGGGGCCAGCACACCATCGCAAGCGGTCTATGAAGAGCTGCTTGATCCCCTTAAGGTGCAGACCGTGCAGCCGACGCTGGCGAGTGTCGACATTGACATCAAGGTGCTCGACACCGGGTTATACGGAAAATTCATAAAAGATTATCAAGCGTTCGCCGATGGCGCCATTTTCCGTGCAACCGCCGTCATGGAACTGGTGGAAGAACTATTGAACGGGCTGTTCCCGAGTTTCGACAACTCTTCGCCATTCCTCAGAAATAATCCCCCGGATTGGGAGACCCCGGTAATGCCGCTGTTGCATGCTGCGGTGAAAGAGCAGGGCAACAATATTGATATATTGAGGCCCGAAACCCAGATCGGCAATATCGATCAGGAGATTGTCAAAATTTTCAATGATAAAACCATCAGGGATCAATATGACCGAAAAACCCTCTATTACGAGCTGACATACACCCTCGCCGGCAAAGAGCCGGAACTGATCTTCGGCTATGAAAAAATCGAAACTACCGGGACCAACGGGCTGTTAGGGTCACATGCCGGCACCGTGAAATGCAGCATCCCCATCACTAATCCGCATAATTTGGCGTACACCTACCAATTGAGCGTATCGCTGACCGATAAGGAGGCCTTTGGTCATCCCCTCTACGAGCAGGTTGAGCATAAGGATTGCGGCCAGGGTTTTTTTGATGGCGACCTGATGGCGAAACTCAAGAAATGCAATCGTATCCGGGTCATATATACCGGTCCACTGAAGTTTGGGAGCAGCCGGGAAGGCAGCCCGATGGCGTTTACCGAAGGCAACACGACCTTTAGATCGCCTTTTCCCATGGGCCCGATGCGCAACCCGCGGGTAGTCGAGGTCGATCTGCGCCAAAATGGTCGTAATCATCAAGAAGTTGCCATCTTGTGGTCGGGCAACAGTTTCAGGGCGGTACTTGCGGCCAACGAAACCTATATGGAAATGTTGATGCCGGGCACCACAAGCCCCCCCAAGGTCGCCGGGGGATCGAAGAAGTCGGTATCCATTCGCGGTACCATCGATCCGGTATCCAGAATCCTCTCCGTGGAGGCTGACGAGACCTTTACCAATGCCATGCAGATGCAGGATGATGACGATGGACGCAACACCCGGATGTCGACCAATACATTTTCCGCCGCCGGGTTACCGTTCCAGGGCATGACCGAAGATGGGGATCTGGTGAATTTCGGTGTTGACACCCTGGCCGACCTCGAACGCTGCAGTGCCAGCTACCGATCCGCCGACGCCGCCACCGGGTCTATTCTGGGTTCCAACCGGGACAACACCGAAGAACTCCTATTGAAAAAGGATTCGGAGGATAACGCCGGTTTTATCGTTGAATTCAGCGTTGAGCCATGACCCGGATGAGCCCAAAATAATAGCCTGCCTATTCGTCGACGAGTGTCTATATTTTTTGTATGATTAATATGAAACGATATGCCTTGGCGGCACCGTGAAATTTTTCGAATCGACCGTATGAGGTGGGAAAATGAGGAAAAAAACAACGTTTACGCTGACGATGGGCATGTTGCTGCTTTCCTGGCTGCCTTTGCCTGTTTTGGGGGCTTCCGACAATGGCCCCGGCCTAGCCCCGGAACAGCCCGACTCCTTTATCCGCTCACCATTCGTCGCGGCCTTCGATCCCTCGTACCGCTTGTATCAACCCCCGATATATCCCCTTGTGCCCGAGCCGCCGCCGGCCTCCTTTCTCCGTTCGCCGTTCGTGGCGGCCTTTGATCCGGCGCCCCAACTCTATCAAATGCCTGTTTACAATGCAAAGCCCGATGTCCCGCCGGGCATGTGCCGCTGGGAACGCTTTGTGCTCGACGGCTATGGCAGGCCGGTGCTGGATTCATCCGGCCAGCCGGTGAAAGAATACGCCATCGGCCCCTGTCCATAACCGCCGGATGCGGCCTGTGCAGGCCCGGTCCGCTGCCAAGAAAACGGTATCCGGGTTACTCTTCGAGCTTGCAGCAGACCGGCCTGATATGCTTCCGAAGTCAGGAGGGGTGGTTTCTAATTCGGATTGAGCGAGAACTCCTCGATAACCGTCTGAATGGGGATGGCAAAACCAATGCCCTGAGTGTCCCGCAGAATCATGGTGTTGACCCCGTGGACCAGACCGCGCTCATCGATCAAAGGTCCGCCGCTGTTGCCGGGATTGATCGGTGCATCGGTCTGCAGCAGCACCTCTTTGGTTTCCTTATTCTGCCGGTACCCGGAAAAAACGCCGGAGGTAACCGTATTGCGCAGGCCCACCGGATTACCGACGGTATAGACCTTGTCGCCCTGATTAAGAACGCTGCTCTTGGGGGCGGGCCGGAGAATGGTGGCCTTGGCGGAAAAAATCGACAGGAGCGCCAGGTCCCGCTCGGGACTGATTCGAGAAGACTGGGCGGTGTGTTCGGTACCATCGGCCAGGAAGATCTTGATATCCGAAATTGCAATGGGCCGCTCCATTTCTTTCAACCTGGCCTCCTCTTCTCTTTGCTCAGGCAGTATTTTGGCCAGCTGCTTCTCGCTTTCCTGTATAAAAATAATTAGTTGACGGCGGGATGGCCCGTCTTCCATCTGCTTCAATCGACGGCGCAGATCGTCGATCTTTTCCTGTTCCAGATTGATCAATTTCCGGCGGGTTTCAACCTGGTGCCGGAATTCGTCCAGGTGGGTTTGGTCCGGAGCCACCACATGCTTATTGGTCACGATGGCGGTCTCTGAAATAAAAAACCCGGAGCCTTTCCCCGAGGGGGTTTCGATAGCCACGGTCGCATTTTTAGCATGCTCGATGGGGCTGGCCGTGATCGCAGCCGGAACAGGGACGGCCGTGGGCTGCACCGGCTTTACAGTCTGGGGTAGGGGGGCGGGAACTACCTTGCCGGCCACTGCCCCGGTCGCTGGCGGGGCTGGGCTGGGCACGTTGTTCCGCTGCTCCCCCCTGATGAAATAGTAGGTCAGCGATGCGGTCAACCCCACCAGAACCAGGGCGGAAATCAGCCGTGATCCCCAACCGGTGACCTGTGGCGCCGGGTCGTTCTGCTGAACCAACGGCTCTTGTTTGCGATCCTGGATGCGTTCAAATTTACGAAAGAGCAGGCCGCAAGCCTCGCATTCCTCCTGGCCCGTTTGCTGGTGGGCGCACTTGGGACAGCGGATCATCGTTTGATGGTTTTCGGTCATACTGCCATTCCTCTGTGCAGGTACATCAATGGTGTGAGTATCCAGACCGCAGTGACCGTTTGCCTTGCACCTTGTCCGGTTGCTTGCTTCGAAACCTGGGGTGACCGCTTGATCCTATGGTTTCCGGGCGGTCATAAGAAACACGGGAAAACGACGAATAGCACCATTGCTACCCGGTTTCTCGATTTCCGAGGCAGTCACGGTTTCGCCACCGACAAAACCCGCGGCGATAAGCGATTGCCGGAGTACTTCCCGATCAAATCCATAATGGAAGACGCCGGCAGGGCTGTCATGAAACCGCCCATCCTCAACATCCAAATCAGCAAGGCACAAATAACCGCCGGGAGCCAGGATCGCATAAAACTGGGCGAACAGCGGCACAATTTCCTTGATATGATGCAGGGTCATGCTGCTGACCACCAGATCATAGCTGCCTGATAGCCTGTCGCCCTGATCGGGATCGCAAAACTGTGCTCTGACATTAGTAAACTGTAGTTGGGCAATCTTGGCACTAAAGACCTCAAGCATACCCTGGGAACTATCCACACCGGTGATTGAACGGACCAGCGGTTGCAACCGCAGGGTCACCAAACCGGTGCCGCAGCCAAAATCCAAGGCTGCCGTTTCGGGTTTGACAACCCCCTGCCCCACTATGGCCCCAGCAATATCCTTTGCCAGCCGAACCCTGGTCGGATGTTCATCCCAGACTGCCGCCTCTTGATCAAAGTCCCGTTTATCCGTGTGCATAATAGCTCCCTTCTGTTCCCGGTTGTGCTGCTTTGGGGCCGGTTACTTTATTTAATTTATGTGGCCCGAAAAGTACCACGACCGAGCAATGGGGCGAGCAGACAACTCTCCCTATCTGCCGATTCTTTTTTACCATCCCGATCATGGATTAACAACGCTTTCAACTGCTTATTTTAAAGGGAAAAGATACCAATTTTCCATTGTTTTCCCTGGAGGAATCGCCGATTGCAACCAAGACGATCGATCGCGGCAGCAACGCCAGTGTACCGCAACCGCATTATCCTGCTTCGGATACTTCATGAAAAATTCATCTTACAGTGCTACAATAATCGCCACACAAATGAACGGTCGCCAATCCGATTATTCCTAAAATCTCCCTGTTTTTCACGGAAACATGCCATGACCATCCCTTCAATTCCCACCCGCGGACGCACACTGGATTATGCTGCCCCAATCTATGATCTGCTGGAACCCCTTTGCCTGCTCAATAAACAGGCGGAGTATGAGCTGAGCCTTCTCCAGGCCCTGAATCCGCAACCTGCCGATACCATTTTAGATCTGGGCTGCGGCACGGGGGTGTTCTGTGCGCTGGTCGGTCAACACTTAGACCCTGAACTGGGCGGCAGCATCACCGGCATCGACGCCGCCGGCAAAATGATCGAACATGCCAGAAACAAAAGGGGAACGCCCCACTGCCGTTTTGAGGCCATGGCCGCTGAGCAATTGGATTTTGCCGACCGCTCTTTTGACTCCGTGGTTTCCAGCCTCTTCTATCACCATGTCCCGTTGGATCTGAAAACCCGCAGTCTTCAGGAGGCCTTCCGGGTGCTCAAACCGGGCGGCAAACTGATTATTGCCGATATGCATAAACCAACGACCTTGCTGGGGGCGCTTATTTCTCACGTCTCAAGATGGTTCTTCATGCAACCGCAGATCGGGGAAAACATCAGAGGCGTCCTGCCGGAACTGATGATCCAAGCCGGATTCCTGCCACCACAGACCCTCGCCCAATATTTCGGCTACATCACTCTTTTTTCGACCACGAAACCCTTGTGATCAATCCTTTTACAGCCATTGGGCATTACCCCGGAGATATCGCCGCCCTGGAAGCTGAACTTCGGGCAGGTCTTGCGCAATTCTGGCAGACCGCCGCCACGGTTCTGGAGGGCAGCACCATTCAACTTATCCCGCCCGACCAGGCGACCTTCTCGCTGCCGCGCAATTTCTTCTCGACCCTGTTTCTCTATTCCTACCACCGGATCGGGATTCCGGCCGAGCGGCGTATCCTTTATGCGGCGGTCAACCAGTGTTTGCGGGGAATGGTCACCGGCTGCGACAATCTTCTCGACGACGAATACAAAACCACGCTGGAAACCGACCTGCCCGCCCAAGCCCATCGCTTTCGCTCGGTCCTGGACATCATGGTCGCCGATCGGGTGCTGTTTGCCCTCCTGGTGGCCCATTGCCAGACGCATGACCTACCCGTCGAACTGGCGTTGCGGGCCAGCACGGCTTCCCTGCAGGCCCTGACCAAAAGCGGGGCGCAAGAGGCATCGGAAGAAGGGGGCATCGATGAACGACTGGCTCCCGAAGTGATCCTCCGCACCATTCATCATTACAAAACCGGACTGCTGTTCCAATCCACTTGGGTGATTCCGACCCTGTTCGAAGAGACGATCACCCCCGAGGCCCTGGCGATGCAGGAGGCCCTGTACACCATTGGCATCGGCTGTCAGATGATGGATGATATCGTTGATCTGATGATCGATATGCGGGAGCGGCGCCATAATCACGTGGCCTCGATCATCGCCCACCGGGAACCACCGGCGGTCTGGCAACGACTGCACGCCTTGCTGGCAACCGAGCAGACAGCGGCTCATTTTTACGCCGAATTTCCTGATGTATCGGCAAGGATGAAGATCGAAGCGCTGTCGATGCTGGAAAGCGGCCTCCGCGCGTTGTTCGCCAAACACCACCAGGGCTGGGTCCGACCGGCGGCCGCCTTCATTGCCGACCGCATCGGCGTACGGACCTCGCGGTATTGAACCCAACCAGCAGAAACCATTGCCATGCGATTTACCTTTCTCCTTAAAATAGCCGGCCTGATCTTGTGGCGCTCCTGGCGGGCCACGGCCGTGCTCTCGTTCATGGTTGTCTCGGCGGTGGCAGCGCTGGTGTTCCTCTCGGCACTGGCGGTAGGCACCAATGATGCCATGATCCGCAATTCCACCGGACTCTTTTCCGGCCATATCGTCGGCAGCCAACTCCGCGAAAGCGACCCGGCCCTGCTCGCCACGCCGGGGGTGAAACGGGTTCTGGTCCGGCGGCAGCAGCAATTGCTCCTTGCCAAGGCGGAGGTCCTCGAACCGATAATGCTGGTGGGAGTTGATCCTGTGCAGGAAAAGCAAGAGACCGCGTTTTGGAAAAAGACCGTGGCCGGACGATACCTTGTGCCCGACGAGGAAGCGATCTACCTCAGCCAGGAAACCGCCAAACGTCTCAATGCAACCGTCGGTGACAAGATCCTTCTCGGAAACCGCCGGGGCAAACCCCTGAAATCCCTCGCCGTGGCGGGAATCTTCAAAACCGGAATCACTCACCT
>JAFLKR010000076.1 GCA_019163135.1 Desulfobulbaceae bacterium
AAGATGCCGCCGAGCCGCTGCCCCCCGATTCGGTTATCGCATCGGTTACTGCCAGGGGTGCCTCCGTGGCGCCGGCAACGGCGGCACTATCGAAGGAACTCCAGCCATCGGTAACCTGCACATCAGCCGAAGCCCCGTCGGCGGCCGTGCCGTAGTCGAAATCGACCACGACCTCGCCATCTTTTTCGACGATGAGCCGACCGCCTTTCTTCTTGAACGTCGCGTTCTTCGAGGTCAGCTGCACCCCATCAACCAGCACCTGGTAGAGGCTGTCCGGGGTGGCCTGCAGGGTGCTGCCCGGTCGGGCGACAGCGAGGGTCTTGACGGCTTTGCTGGTTTTGGACATCTCCATGACGACAATCTTTTTCAACATACGCACTGCTCCTCGGTAGTTTTTTGTGGCGAGTGGCAGCCTGCACATGCAGGTTGTCCTCTCGAAAAAGGGGAAAGAAATTGAAGTCGCATCCAACGGAAAAAACCCGAAATGGCCGCCCCGTCAGGCGGCTCTTTTTCATGAATCCATACCAGCAAACCCACTCGATGCCCCAGGGGCACCGACCAGTTCAATCTTTCCACCCATTTTAACTACCTGTATTGGCATAACATGTCACGGTTGTGTCGTGATTTTACCCCTGTTTGTCGCGATCCTACCTCATGCGCGGGGCTTACAACGGTAACGGTTGGGAAAGACCGTGGAGGCATTGAAAATCTGTCCTGCCATAGGCAGGATTGTGGAGCGTCGGAATGGAGTCAGAACGACGAAGCAGCTCAGGATGACGATGCAGTCCTGCGGTGATACCCTCAAAATTTGACGCAGCCGGCCAGCATCATGTACGACCAGTTCTCGTTCCCGCCGGTGTGCTGCACAGCACCCTCATCGGGCAGCGCGTAGGCACCGACGAGGGAAAGGGTGAGGTGCGGGTTGACGGCCCAATCGATGGCCAGGTTCAACTCATCGGTATAGTCGGTGCTGGTTACCGGGGAGATGGTCATATTATCGCGGGTAAAGGCGGCGGCATCGTCCAAGGTGAAATGAAAATAGAAGAGACTGACGGTGAGGGGTTCGAAGGGTTGGACTTTCAATCTAAGCATGTTCGCATGCAGGTTGGAATTCCAGAGCACATATTCACCCAGAATCTCGCCCTGAAACCAGGAACCCCAATCGCTGAAGCCATAGAACAGGGTATCGTACTGCGCATCAAAACTGGCATAACGGTAGGTCAACTCGGGCTTACAGGGTATTTCCCTCCACTGGTAACTGGCGGCGAGGTACCACCCCTTGCCGGCGGGAAGACCGTCCTCTTTGTCTTCATAGACATACTCCGCCTCAAATTTCAGAGGGTGCAAGGCTGCCAGCCCCGCACTTTGGGCAAACGGCTGGAGACTACCGCGGAAATCAAAGGCGGTCATCGGTTCCCGAACCGGTCGAGCCGGCTTATCGGTCTTGATGGCGTAGATGCCGCCGCCGACCGTGCCCATTTTTTCGAAGGCATACTCCAGGGTCGTTCCGCCCGCCCGGGTGTTGGAGTTCGCCCGGTCGTCGGTTTTGAGATAAAAAAGATCGGTACCCCACCCGCCTGTCTTCATCCGGACGATTCCGGCATATTCGGCGGCCCTTCGCCCGCCCAGGTAGTAGGCGGCCCGATCGTAGCCACCGCCGCCCTGACTGGAAAAAAGAAACTTGTTGCCGACACTGTACGGTTGGCGGCCAAAAGAGATATCCAGAAAATCCTCGTCCAAGGTGCGGAACAAGGTACCCGAGCGCCAACCGACGGCGGCGTTTTGCAGACGGAGATTGCTGACATCGCCAAGCGCGACGTTAGTCCCCCCTGCATCGATGCCGCCAAAGGTGTTGGCTTGCACCGCATCCAAGCGACCGTACATTTTCTGATACCGGGGCAAGGTATAGCGACCTTCGATCCCCGGACGCAGGAGGGACTCTCCCCAGGAATCCGACGTTTTCCCAAGGACCTCCCTGCTGTTGCCGAAATAGGAATGGCCTTGAGCGAACACGGCAAGGTCGGCCTGAAGGGTTGCCTGCAGATACCTGTCCCCTTCTCCTTGATACAAACGGAGCGGGTTGGCGGCGTCCGTTTCCGTTGCCAGGCTATCGGCGGCGAGGAGGGATGCGAGCAGGAAGACCGTGGCCAGCGCCGCCTTGCCGAAGTTTTTCAAGAGCACGTTCAATGAAGGATCTTCCTTTTTTGGTGTTGTCGTTAACCCGGTTACCAGGTCATCCTGATTGCCGAATTTGTTATTAAAATTATTCATCGCTTGCCGCGATTCCATCGGGCGTCAGGGTTTGCCGGTAGCGGCTGGGAGAAACCCCAGAGAAGGATCTGAAAATTTTACTGAAGTAGGCAGGGTCGTGGAATCCCGCCGCATAGGCAGCTTCCTTGACGGACCGCCCGCTGAGCAAAAGCTTTCGAGCTTTTTTTAATTGCACCGATTGGAGGTATTCGGTGTAACTACAATCCAGGAGGCTTTTTAATCTCCGCTGCAAGGTGCGCCCGCCCTGCCCCATCGCTGCCGCCAGCTTGTCGAGGCAGCAATTACCGTTGTCGAGCAGGATCAAAGCCTGGGTTTCGAGGTTGGCAAGGTAGGCAAGCTCGGAGTTATTCTCGTCATTGTCGTTATCACCGTTTTGGTGCTGGTATTGATCATGCAAAAACCTTCGATTATACCAGGCCTGCAGCCTCTTCCGGTTGGCGAGCAAGCCCGCGATCCGCATGAGCAAATCATCCGGGGAAAAGGGTTTGACGATATAGTCATCCGCGCCCTTCTTCCAGCCTGTGGTCCGGCTCATAAGGTCCCCCACCGCTGTCAGCAAAATAAGGGGGATATGCTTGGTCTCCTCGTTGCTTTTCAGGGCGTGGATAATATCGAAACCACTGCCATCCGGCAGCATGACATCACAGACCACCAGGTCCGGCAGCAACTTCCGGGCTTGAAGCAATCCTTGGGCAGCGTTGCCCGTAACATTCAATTGATAGATGCCTTCGAGAAGGGTTTTCAAAAGCTGCTGCATATCCTCATCATCTTCGATGATCAGTACGGAGGGCCCGCCCTTTGAGCACGGCGGCCGAGCATGATTTCTAGCTACAGCTACGACTGCTCCAGGCGCTTGATTGGGCAAAGGTTCGGTGCTATCAAAGGTCCATTGGCAGGGGAGACCGACGCGAAAGGCACTGCCTTGTCCGGGGACGCTTGCCAACTCCAAGCTGCCGCCACAGGCGTCCACATGCTGCTTGACAATGTGAAGCCCGACCCCTTCTCCTCGCGGGTGATATTGACGGGCTTGCTCGCTGCGGTAGAGACGATCAAAAATTTTGGCCTGACTGTCACCGTCGATGCCAATACCGTTATCATTGACACTCAGCAGCAAATACGCCGATTCCTCTGCAACCAGGGTTAGTTCGACGCTAATCTGCCCGCCTTCAGGGGTGTATTTGAGCGCGTTGTCGAGCAGATTGTGAATGATATCTTCAATCGCCCGACGATTTATGGTGATCGCGGCGACCGGTAACGGATTGAGGATAAAGACGATCTTATTTTGTTCGGCGAGATCGCGATACACCCCAAACAAAGGCGCCATGACGGCCTGCAAGTCGATGGTTTGCACCCCGGCCTCGTGGGTGTAACCATGGATGGCGGCCTGCAGCATTTGATCGAGCAGACGTTGCAGCCGTGCTGTGGCACGAAGAATGATCCCCAGGCTGCGTTCGTTGTCAACGGTCTGATCATGAAGCGCAAGGTGCTCAACCGGGATTCGGATCAAGGACAAGGGGGTGCGCAGTTCATGGGCGGTACGGAGATAGAAATCGTCTTGGTTTTGCAGCAGGGTCGAAAGCTGCTGACGCTGCATCTCCAGGGTCTTGTTTTTATGATGCAATTCGAGGGTCTTGTTTTCAACCGATTTTTCCAGCAACCTTGCCCGCTGTCGTAATGCGACGGTCCTGAGGTGGATGGCCCCGAAAAGAATGGCAACAAAAAAGCATGCATAGAGGAGATAGGCCAAGGTGGTTTGCGTGAGAGGGGGTTTAACGGAGAGCGCCTGGTTGATCACCTCTGCTCCAGGAATCCCGTTACTGCTGAACGCTCGAATTTGAAACAGATAGTCGCCCGGCGGCAAACCCGAATAGACAATTTTTTTATCAACAGCCTGGCCTGCAATCCAATTAGGATCGAAACCCTTGAGACGATATTGGTAGGTGTTTTTTTGGGGATTGAGATAATGCAGCACCGTGGCGGTAAAGGTAACCCGGTGATCAAAGGCCTTGAGTTGCAACGGCATTGCGCCAGTGCTGCCACTTAATAGGCGGGGCCCTTGGCCTTGATCCGACCATGCCATCTCGACCTGCAATTGGGGGGGCGTGATATTCGCGCCAAGATTTTGCGGGGTAAAACGGTTGAACCCGTTGACGCCGCCAACGTACAAGGCCCCGTTGCGGGTCTTGGCATAGGCGTTAAAGTTGAACTCATTGCTTTGCAGCCCATCGCTGACATTGAAATTCTTACAGCTGAAATCGCGGCGATCAAGGCGTGACAAGCCAATATTGGTGGTAATCCAGAGGAAATCACCCTCGGACAACAGGCCATAGAGGGTATCGTTGGCCAGCCCGTCTTTTTCGTGAAAGAAGCGGGCGGTCTGCTGTTGCGGATCGTAGCGGGTCAACCCGCCCCCTGTGGCAATCCACAAAATTCCGGCCGCATCCTGATAAACGCTGCGAACATCGTTATCACTGAGCAGGCCCTGTTCGGCAGTGATGGTCTCGAAGCTGTCGGTGGTGTTGTCATAACGGCTCAATCCACCACTGGTGCCTATCCAGAGGTTGCCGTCGTCCCCTTCATAAAGGGCACGAATACGCGAGTGGGGTAAGGCGCGGCGCTCTTTGGGGTCGGCAAGATAACGTTTGATGGTCTTTCGATCCGACGACAAGACATTCAACCCGTCATTTGTTCCAATCCACAATCGATGCTGCTGGTCTTTCAGCAATAACCGTACATGATTATTGCTCAATGATGCTGGATCATGGGCATCATGTTGATAGCTGCGGATCGCACAGGTGGTTGGATTAAAATGGATTAATCCGTCCCCTGCTGTTCCCAGCCAGAGGCGATCGCCGTCGGCGACCAGCGACCGCACATCCACGGAAGCAGTGGCCCCAACACACTGGCCTGCCGCCAGATACGAGGCGAAAGTCTCGGCTTGAGGATCAAACCGGCTGAGCCCTTTGTTGGTGCCTACCCAGAGTCGGTCCGCTTGATCTTCCGCAAAAGACCAGATCATCTTGGCCACAAGCCCATTTTTCTGCAAAGGATCAAAGCTGTAGCGATCAAAATCGCTCCCTTGAAAGGCAATGCGGTTGACGCCGTTGTCGAAGGTTCCCGCCCAGAGCATTCCACTGCGGTCGGCAAACAGACTGATGACCGTGTCGCTGCTCAAACTGTCTGGATTTGACTGACTGGTCCGATAATTGGCAAATTTTTGAGTACGAGGATCGAAGCGGTTGAGCCCGCCCGAGGTGGTGCCCAACCACAACATCCCCTCCCCATCTTCAAAAATGGAAGTGACCTCGGTATCGTTCAAGCCATCCTGTTTTCCGGCCTGCTGCTGGTAACGGGTAAAGGCGCCCGATTCCAGATCGAGCTTATTGAGCCCGCCAGATTCCGTTGCAACCCAGAGCAGACCGCTTTGATCCTGATGGATGGCGTTGATCGCATCATCACTCAAGCTGTTGGCATCGTTGCCTTGATGTCGATAGGGTACAAAGACTCCGGAGGAAGGATCAAGCGCACTGAGGCCGTGCGTAGCGGAACCGAACCACATCCTGCCGTCGCGACTCTGGGTAATGGTTCGGATCACGCCTCCGGGAAGCGAGGAGGGGTTATTTGGTTGATGGCTATATGGCGTGAAAACGTCGCCTTCGGAAGTATAGCGAGAGACGCCTGCTTCACTGCCGACCCAGAGGGCACCATCGATTGCTTCATACAGGCAATGGATATCATCGCTCAGCAGGTTATGAGGGCCGTTGCCTTTACGGTAGACTCGAAGGGTCTGGGTGGTGGGGTTGTATAGATTAAGACCGCCACCGAGCGTGCCGATCCAAACGTTGCCATCGCGGCTTACCAGCAAAGCCTTGACATAATTGCCGCTCAAGGATTGAGGATTATCCGGATCATGGCGCAAATGACGAAAGGCATGACCATCATAGATATCGATGCCATCCGCCGTGCCGAACCAAATATAACCGGCACGGTCTTGGACGATGGCATAAACGGTCGACTGCGACAAACCCTGTTCAAGAGTGAGGCGCTTGATCGCCAGGGGTGCCGACTGCGCCACAGTTGGGCAAAGGAAGAGAACGCAGATGAGGATAAACGTCATCCGGATTCGATTGTATTCCATAGTGCGCTGTGCGTCAGACCAGGAGGTGTTGCCGGAAGATACTTTCAGGGCGGGAGAAATCGAAGAAAAAAACAGCGCGAATCCGAGTAGTTTCAGCCCATCCTGCATATACCTTCTCAAAATTCATCTTATCCTCCAGCCCTCTGCAGATCTCGAAAACCATAATCAGACAGAACGCCACCCGTCGTTCCCTTGAAAAATACAACCGGTCTACAGAGGGAACCGCCTACTTTAGATCCGGTGAGTTTGACCAACGGATTGTCACCGGATTGGTGCTCAAGGAAACAAGGGTGCCTTTACCAAACCATAACCTCAAGCAAATATCGCTCCAGGAACTCAAACCAGCATAAATGGCAATATTCTAAATAGTTAAGCAAGTGGATACAATTGCAACTGACACCTATTGAGACTAATCGTCTCAATATGAGAAGGACAACAGGGCAGCGGCAGAGGACCACCACCGAATTTACAAGCCGGTTGATACGAGGAAGATATGGGGTGAAGCCGGGGGCGAGGGGGATGGGAGAAGGACTCAGCTGGATCAAGCTGCGGTCGCTTCTCTCCCGTTCTCATTTTGAGCCGCCATGTCTCAACATGAGTCGCGAGCGATTCGGCCCCTGTGCGTAACTGCTCGATTATTTGATCTTAATATTCATACATTTCCTGGCACAGTATTTGTAATATCAGCTCGTTGCGAGAAATCTGACCCAAATCTGAGCGCAATTTTGTCCAGGTTATTTGCGACCAGGCCCTTAGCGTGTGAAAATCCGAACACAACCTTGGAGGAGTAAATGAATAAAAGAACAAGTACCTGTATTATTATCATTTTTCTGTCTTTGTACGCATCGAATGCGCCGGCTGCAGGATTGAACACAACCATTCCTGCCCTGCCTGCTATTACTGCGGGCCCTGCCATTCCTGCTGGTCAAATGGCGGCGGTCGTCCAGAATACCCAGGGCACCATCACGGCCGCCAAATCTCAAGAACTCCGAAATAAGTACATCATGACAAAAAGGACGTATGACCAAGCCAAGATTGCGGCGGCGGGCACCTATACGCCGACCGATTTGCGTGTGCTCGCAGAAAAATA
>JAFLKR010000183.1 GCA_019163135.1 Desulfobulbaceae bacterium
TGCCGGGCTTGGTGAAGCCCGCCGAAGTCGACCATGCGGCTGGCACCTCGACGGCAAGGGATGCGGCTGATTGCGGCATCTTTGCTGCGCAGCCGCCCTGCACCAGCATCAGCAAACCCAGCATAAAGGTGCTGCCGGACCTCGCCATTGCGTTCCGCTGACTCCAAAGGTCCAATCCGAATTTCAAGACTTTACCGCCCGCCGGGTTGTCCAGGGGTTATCTTCGGTCATACTGTCCTCCTCCGTCACGATCACCATCATGATCGTGCTGCCGCTCATTGCGGTTATGATCATCATGTCCACCACTTCTGCCACCGCCCGGGTAGCCCCAATAACAGCCACCAAGAGTGACCAGCATAGTCATCATTACTATTGTTAACATTAAGATTCTGTTCACTGTATTCTCCATTGTGTTCATTTATTGTGCTGGTAAGCGAACGAGAAAATGGCCAAGGCTGGCCTTAAAACATGCACTTTTCCGCTGCCAGCAAAGCACGAGCAGGTTGAGCGCAGGAACCTGATCTCCCGGAGACCAATCACCGGTGATCCGCCAGCCCCGCTTCGGCCTGGCCCCACTGCCAGTTTCTGATTTCCGGCATGTCCTGGCCGTAGGCGTAGATGTAGCGCTTGTGCTCGCTGAGCTTGTTCTGCACCAGCTGTAAAAGCTCAGCGCCGCTCGCGCCCAACTGCGGCAACCGATTGATCACATCCTGCACCAGATGGAACCGGTCCAGATCGTTCAACACCGTCATATCAAAGGTGGTGGTGATAGTGCCCTCTTCTTTATAACCTCGGACATGCAGGTTCTTATGGTTGGCACGGCGATAGGTCAGGCGATGGATCAGCCAGGGGTAGCCGTGAAAGGCGAAGACGATCGGTTTGTCCTTGGTGAAGAGCGCATCGAACGCCGCATCGCTCAACCCGTGCGGATGCTCGATGGGCGGCTGCAGCTTCATTAGATCAACCACATTAACCACCCGGATTTTCAAATTGGGCAGGTGGTGGCGCAGCAGGGAAACCGCCGCCAGCGTCTCAAGCGTGGGCACATCGCCGCAACAGGCCATTACCACCTCCGGTTCCGCGCTCTGACTGCAGCTGGCCCACTCCCAGACGCCGATTCCTTCCCGGCAATGGGCCGCCGCCGCATCCATGGTCAACCATTGGGGCGCCTGATACTTGCCCGCAATCACCACATTGACGTAATGCCGGCTCTTCAGGCAATGGTCCCAGACCGACAGCAGACAGTTGGCGTCGGGCGGCAGATACACCCGCACGACGGCCGCTTTCTTATTGACCACATGATCGATAAATCCAGGGTCTTGATGGGTAAAGCCGTTGTGGGCCTGCTGCCAGACATGGGAGGCCAACAGGTAATTGAGCGAGGCGATTTTTCGCCGCCAGGGGAGTTCGGCGGTGACTTTGAGCCACTTGGCGTGCTGATTGAACATCGAATCGATGATGTGGACAAACGCCTCGTAGCTATTGAACAACCCGTGGCGACCGGTGAGCAGATACCCTTCGAGCCAACCTTGGCACTGATGCTCGGAAAGCATTTCCATCACCCGGCCATCGGCGGCCAGAAATTCATCACTGGCGACCGTCTCTGCCACCCACTGGCGGTTGGTGACCTCAAAAACAGCCTGCAAGCGGTTGGAAAGGGTCTCGTCAGGGCCAAAGATCCGGAAATTACGCTGCTCCCGGTTCAACCGAATCACCTCGCGCAGGTATGCTCCGAGCACCTGGGTATCAGCCGCCAGGGTTGCCCCCGGCGCGGGCACAGCCACCGCCAGATTCCGACAATCGGGCAGGAGCAGATCGCGGAGCAGCAGCCCGCCATTGGCGTGCGGATTCGCTCCCATCCGCCGATGGCCTTGAGGGGCGAGTTCGGCTAATTCGGGCAAGAGGCCGCCGTGCGCATCAAAAAGTTCCTCAGGTCGATAGCTGCGCAGCCAGGTTTCCAGTTGGCCGAGATGCTCGGGATGCTCGGCATCGAGCAGAATCGGCACCTGGTGGGCCCGAAAAGTGCCTTCGATCTGACGGCCATCGACCACTTTCGGTCCCGTCCAGCCCTTGGGGGATTTGAGCACGATCATTGGCCAGCGCGGCCGGGTGGCATCATTGTTGAACCTGGCCTGTCTTTGGATCTGCCGGATCTGGGCAATGACCGTATCCAGGGTGGCGGCCATCAGCTGGTGCATGGTTTCCGGCTCATCACCTTCGACAAAATAGGGCGTCCAGCCATAACCGCGCAGCAGCTGCTCCAGTTCCTCATGGCTGATCCGCGCCAGCACGGCGGGGTTGGCGATTTTGTAGCCGTTGAGATGGAGGATGGGCAGCACGGCGCCATCGGTGATCGGACTTAAAAATTTGTTGGAATGCCAGGCGGTGGCCAGGGGCCCGGTTTCCGCCTCGCCATCGCCAATCACACAGGCGGCGATCAGTTGGGGATTGTCGAACACCGCACCGAAGGCATGGCTGAGCGAATACCCCAGCTCGCCGCCTTCGTGGATCGACCCCGGACACTCCGGCGAGACATGGCTGGGTATGCCGCCGGGAAAGGAAAACTGGGTGAACAATTGCTTCAATCCGGCCTCATCCCTGGTGATAGCCGGGTAGACCTCGCTGTAGGTGCCTTCGAGATAGGTGTTGCTCACCAGGGCCGGGCCACCATGTCCAGGACCGGAAATGTAGATCATATCCAGGTCATTTTCTTTGATGACCCGGTTGAGGTGCACATAAATAAAGTTCTGCCCCGGAGTGGTGCCCCAATGACCGAGCAGAATCGATTTGATCTGCGACGGTTTAAGCGGCTCGCGCAGCAAGGGATTGTCGTGCAGATACATCTGGCCGACCGAAAGATAGTTGGCGGCGCGCCAGTAGGCATCCATCCTGTGAAGCAGATCCGGGGTGAGGGCCTTGGTCGTTGTCTTCATATTTCTACCTTTTAAATCATTGGAGGGGCTGCGTGGCCACGTCATGAGATGGCCCTTTCTTCATATTGTAAGCCAAACGCAGCCAGTTGCGCACAGGTGGAAGCATAGTCGGTGTGAAGAATGGTGCCGATCCCCAAGCCTGCGGCGATCTCGACAAACATCGGGGTGTTTTCGATATAGACGACCTGCCCGCCCTTTACCTGGGCGATATCCAGCGCCAGCCGAAAAATGTTGGCGTCGGGTTTGCGGATATGGACGAAGCAGGAGGTGATAAAAGCATCCACAAATCCGTCCAGCTTGAATTTACGCACCCGGTACGCATTAAGTTCACGCGCCTCGTTGCTGACCGCGATGATTTTCAGGCCATACCACCGTTTCAGCCAGCCGATCAACTCGATCATTTCAGGATAACGTGTTGATTGCGCGAACATAAAGCGCCGAAACCGCGCCCGGGTAAAGGAACGCTCCTGGTTAAATACCACCAGGGCCAGATATTGATCGAGCGACAGTTTGCCCGCCTCGTAGGTCTCGAAGACCAGATGATGCCGGGCCTCCATCTCCACAGGGTCCAGCTCAAAGGTGGTCGCCGCCCGTTGGCGGGCATGACGATCCCAACCGTCGCTGAGCAGAACCCCGCCGATGTCGAGGAATAAGGTTGTGATGGAACTGTTCTTTTTCATGCCGTCTCCGGGGTGACTTGAGCCAATCCTATTTATTAAAATAATCGCGTATTTTGGCGGCAATCTGCTTATCCGTCATTTTGTCGCTGGTCTCCACCGCCATGAATTTTTCTCCGAGATGGGCCTGGTCGAGATGATTTTTCAGTTCAACCTTGGCTTCCCCTGGACCAAAAATCAACAGGTCTTCGACGCCGCGGAGGGCCGCCGTTACCTCGGTGTAATACTGGTCGAGCTGGCCGGTTAACTTCCCGTTCCCGGCTATTATCGGCTTTAACCAACTGCGCTTCATAGGGTGCGGTCGAACGGGCACCTGCAGTACGTCCCGGCTGTTTCTCAATATTGGATCGGATTTCAAGGGTTTCTTCCCCTCTGGGGGTAATTATCATGACCACGGCCTTCCGATGATCAATCCATAATCCTGCAGTCATTTTCATATAAGTCTCCTGTTTCAGTTTAGTTATGTTGCTTTTATTGCTCTCACAAAGATCGTTGCCAGAGTATTTGCGCGGCCTCCAGCGGAACCGCAACGCTCTCGCAGCACGGGATAATCCGGGCGGTATAATCGACGGCGGGTCGGGCGGCGGGCACAGCCGCGCTGTACACGTAACCGCCCAAAGCCCCCACCAGTTGGCGATCCTGCTGCATCTTCTGCCGGACCGGACTGCCGCCGCCAATCCCGTCCGCATAGAGCTCCACTTGCACCATCTCAGGGTCGAGGTCGTTGAGATAGACCTGCACCTCATAGCGGTGGAACTCGCCCTGGGTTTCCACTTTCACTTCCCCGAAACGCAGCGCGGCCCATTTTTGTTCCAGCCTGAGCTGCCAGTCGACAATGTTCCTGCCGATGGCACCGTTATCGGCCGTGCGCCAATGGTACGCGGTCGCTGCCGGGAGGTAGTGTTGCTCCGTGTATTCCTGCACCGTGCGGGTGACGGAAAATCGGGGGGTCAACCGCGCCATGCTGGCGCGCATCCGGGCCACCCAGGCGGTGGGGATGCCCTGCTGATCCCGGTTATAGAATTCGGGGACTACCTCGCGTTCAAGCAGATCGTAGAGCATCTCCGCTTCGGCAGCGTCCCAGGCCGGATCATCGCCATGTTCCTGGCCGTCTCCCAGAGCCCAGCCCAAATCCGGAGTGTAGGCTTCGGCCCACCAGCCATCCAGCACCGAAAGATTAATGCCGCCGTTCACCAGCACCTTCATGCCGCTGGTTCCACAGGCCTCCCAGGGTCGCCGCGGGGTGTTAATCCAGACATCCACCCCCTGCACCAGGTGCTTGGTCAGATGCATGTCGTAATCACTGAGGAAAATGACATGAAGGCGGACTTCAGGCCGCCGGATGAAACGAATCCACTCCCGGATCAAAGCCTGGCCGACCTGATCCGCCGGATGGGCCTTGCCCGCCAGGATGAGTTGCACCGGACGCTCACGATTGGTCAGCAGACGGATCAGTCGCGCCGGATCATGCAGCAGCAGGTTCGGGCGCTTGTAGGAGGCAAAGCGTCGGGCAAAACCCAGGGTTAAAATGTTGGGATCAAAAATATGATTGGCCCGTTCAATCGCTTTAGGCGAAGACCCGGCACCGGCCAGTTGCAGGGCCAACCGCTCACGGGCATAGGCTACCAGCGACTTGCTGGCGGCAATGCGAAATTTCCAGAGGTCGACGTCCGCAATCCGCCCAATATCCTGCTCAAGGGTTTCGGTCATCCCCAACCAACGGCATTTTCCACAGGCATTCGTCCAAAGGTCATCGGCTGGGGCCGAGTCCCAGGTCGGCATATGGACGCCGTTGGTCACATGGCCTACCGGGATTTCATCAGCTGGCCAGTGAGGAAAAAGGGGTGCAAAGATGTGCCGGCTGACCTGCCCGTGCAAGCGACTGACGCCATTGACCGCCCCGCTGCCCCGGATGGCCAGATACGCCATATTGAAAGGTTCCGCGGTGTCGTTTGGGTTCCGGCGGCCCAGCGCCAGGAGATCGTGGAGGGGCAGCCCGAGTCGCTGCTCGGCATAAGCGCCGAGATATTGCTCGATGAGCGTAGGCGCAAAACAATCAAAACCGGCGGGCACCGCGGTATGAGTGGTGAAGATATTCCCCGCCCGGGTGGCGGCCAGCGCCACGTCAAAGGGCTGTGCCGTCGCTTGCATGAAACTGGCGGCGCGTTCGAGCACCGCAAAGGCGGCGTGCCCTTCGTTAAGATGACAGACTTCGGGTTGGAGGCCGAGGGCGCGCAACAGTCGCCAGCCGCCGATCCCCAACAGCAGTTCCTGTTTGAGGCGCAACTCCAACCCACCGCCATACAACTCGCTGGTTATGCCTCGATGCATCGGAAAATTAGCGGCATCGTTGCTGTCCAGCAGATACAGCTTCACTCTACCGACCTGGACCTGCCAGGCCCGCAGCCAGACCGAGTACCCAGGCAAGGCAATCTCCAATCGCAGCCATTCACCGTTGGCTTGCCGCAATGGCGTAATCGGCAATTGTCCGGGGTCGTTATAGGGGAAGAGGGCCTGCTGCGCGCCGTCCTGATCAATGACCTGGCGAAAATAGCCCTGTTGGTAGAGCAGTCCTACCCCGAACACCGGCACGCCCAGGTCGCTGGCGGCTTTGAGTTGATCGCCGGCCACATTACCCAGGCCGCCCGAGTAGATGGGCAACGCTTCGCTCAACATGAATTCCATGCTGAAATAGGCCACACCGGTCAAGGGTGCCTGCGCATGCTGCTGCTGAAACCACGCAGGCGAGGCCATCGACTGCCGCCGGGTCTGCACCAGATGGTCAACCCCTTTGCGGAAAACCGGATCGGCCAAAACCCGCTCGATCCGGTCGCGCGAGACCGTCTGCAGAACAACCCAGGGGTTGTGGGTGATTTCCCAGAGGGTGGGGTCCAGCTGAAGCCAGACTTCGTCGGTGCCGTGATCCCACGACCAGTGCATATCCAGGGCAAGCTCAGCCAGGCTGTCGAACCCCTCGATTTCGGTGGGCAGCAAATTGTAAATCGGATGGCAAACACGGGTTTGGCAGCTCATTTTCTCTCTCCTGAAAGTATGGCCGACAACGATTCAGCGCTCCAGTTCATCAGTTTCGACCGGGCCGGGCTCTTTCTTCACCAGCAGAATGGAACACGGCATTTTACGTATAATCTCATCATTGCTGCGTCCGAAGAGCAAATGCTCCAGGCGTCCCTCTGCATGCGCCAGCAGAATGAGGAGATCGATCTGTTCGTCTTTGATAACCTTGAAGATTTCGGCTGCAGGCGCGCCCTCCCTGACCAATTTCTTGACCGTCAATCCCTGGCCATTCTCAGCGGCGATGGCGGCGGTCAGTTTCTTCTGTATCTCCAGAAGCAGCCTTTTGTGCTCTTCCTCTTTATATCCGTCCAAACTGCTGGAAGAATCATCGGCCACATGAAGCACATACAATTCCGCTCCATATTTTCTGGCCAATGAAACCCCAGAATGCACCGCTGTGCCGCAGTATTGGGTATCCCTGCTCACCACTAGAATCCGGTTAATATCTTCCATACGTTATCTCCATAAAATTGATATTGATTAAACCCTTGAGAATCAAGTCGTCGTTTCCATCATCCCCGCCTCGCCACGACTCCGAACATCGGCGGCTGCTTCCTCCTGCAGCGGGGTTGAAAACTTCAAACCTCTCTCCGTACGTGGTCATGGATCAAGGCGAGGCCAGAAGCGTGCGACTGCGAACAAACCCTGAAGGGCTCCTTATT
>JAFLKR010000204.1 GCA_019163135.1 Desulfobulbaceae bacterium
GGCATCGGGGTGTTTTTTCCCCCCATTTATATTAATCCCTGAGGTTGCAAGCGTTGCAACCAGGTTTGATCCAAAAACAGAGTGCGGCATGATCTTTCGATCAGGCCGTGCAGTACCGAGGGCCCTGAAGCAGGGCCATCCACCCACCGGTGCGACACATTCGCACCATGAAAAAAGGAGTAGTTGCAATGGCTGAAGGAAATGTAAAATGGTTTAATGATTCTAAGGGGTTTGGCTTTATTGAGCAAGATGGCGGCAAGGATGTGTTTGTGCATCATTCCGCGATCCAGGCTGAAGGGTTCAAATCGCTCCAAGAAGGGGATCGTGTCAAATTTAATGTGGAAGATGGCGCTAAGGGACCGTTGGCGACCAATGTTGTGAAGTGCTGACCCCTGCGTTTTTCGTGAGATGAAAAACCCGCTTCCTGCGGGTTTTTCTATTTGGTCTTGTCGTTCTGCCGATTGGAGCGGAGGGTCCGTTAGCGCGCCTTCTGGCTTTCAATATTTAATAAGGAGTACCACCATGAAACATCTTAATGTCGTAGCACTGCTTTTTCTGCTCATGCTTTCCTCTTGCGCGACCAAAGGCCAGACCGGAGCGGTCGGCGGCGCGGCGGGCGGTGCCCTTATCGGGCAGGCGATCGGCCATAGCACCGGGGCGACGCTGATTGGCGCAGCGGCGGGCGGCTTGCTCGGTTTCATTGTCGGCAACGAAATGGATAAATCCGATCGGGACCGACTCAATAATACCTATGAGCAGGGGGCGTCGAACCAACGCTCGTCCTGGGTAAACCCGGACAGCGGCAACCGTTACGCGGTCACCCCGGAGCCCGCTTATCAGGATTCGTCCACCAGGCGGGTCTGTAGAAAGGCGGAAATTGAAGCGACTATCGACGGTAGACCGGAACGAACCTACAGCACCGCGTGCCGGAATGAGCGTGGGCAATGGGAGTTGCAGCAATAGTCGCCCACCCCGGATTGCCCCCTGTTTTGCAGGGGGTGCGCCCTGATCTTGTCCGTTTGTAACCGGTACGTATGACGGTTTCGCAAAAAGGAGGAAAACCTTTGGTCTGTCATTTCGAACGCAGAGAGAAATCTCTGAAAGAATAGAGCGATTTCTCCTCGCTTTGCTCCTCGAAATGATAGGAATTGACTTTTTACGAATGCATCAAGTATCGCACCGGGAAAAAATCCGGACTGCAAACCGGTCCTTGCGGTCAGCGACATCGACGTGCAGTCCTGACCCCACCCCGTAAAAAAGGGTCATATTTAGCCATAGGTTAAATGTGACCCTTTTTTTATGGATCATGCTGGCGGCCGCTGCAGTGATTAATGAAAAAATGTATTTAAAAATCAATAGTTTAGCTGGATGGTGGTGAGGTGCTGTAAACCGGCGCGGAGATTGCTTTACTATAAGTAGCCAATAAGGGATTGCTCCCGGTGGCGGCATTTGAACGAATTTAAATCCTGTTGGGGCGTTGCAAAGAAGCAATCGCCCAAGAAAAGTATTTCCGGAATCTATAACTCAACACATCTCAAAAAGGAGCAAAAACAGCATGAAAAAGACAACGCAGCGTTTGACACTGGCAGTAACCCTGGCCTCATTGTTTTTCATCAACACCAATCTGTATGCCTCGGAAATGGATGACCGCATCGAAGCGTCCGCCAAACAGTCCTATGTGTTCAAGATCTACCTCACTAACGATGATATTAGAATTCAGTCCACAGAAGGGGTTGTCATCTTGAGCGGCACCGTTTCCGAGGACTCCCATAAATTGTTGGCCGGCGAAACCCTGGCGAGTCTGCCAGGAGTCAAAAGCTTCGACAATCAGCTGCAGGTGAAAAGCGAAATTCCTGCCTTGAACCCGGATGCATGGCTCAGTACCAGGGTGAAATCCACCCTCATGTTCTATCGAAGTCTGCGTGACACTGACATTGAAGTGTTTGCCCAAAATGGGACCGTCACCTTGCGCGGCAGAGCCACGAGCGAGGCCCAAAAAGATCTGGCCGCAGAATACGCCAAGGATATTGATGGCGTCAAAGATGTGAAAAATGAAATGGTTGTGGCGCCGACCCCCAATAAGGCAGAGAAAAAATCGATGACTGAAAAAATTGATGCCGTGGGCGATTCGATCGATGACGCGTCCATCACCGCCCTGGTCAAGACTACCTTGCTGTATCACCGCTCGACCAGTGCGCTCAAAACCACCGTCGAAACAAAAGATGGCGTGGTTAAGTTGGCAGGTCAAGCCGGGAATATCGCCGAGAAGGATCTGACCACCAAATTCGTGGCCGACGTTCACGGCGTAAAACGGGTGATCAATAACATGACCATCGCGGTCGCCAAACCTAAGACCAATTAATACTGCAATCTCATGATGAACCTTTCGGTGGGGGGCGTGGCCCGAGAATTCCGGCCAGCCCTCCGCCGGAACCAAGAAACAAGCAATGCAGCAAATCTGTTGTTAGTAACGAGCCTTTTTTAAGGGGGGAACGAATCATGTCAATTGGAACCATCTTACTCATAGTCCTGATTTTAGCACTTTTGGGAATAATCCCTATCTGGCCGCACAGTCGATCCTGGGGCTATGGCCCCGGTGGCGGCGTCGGCTTGATCGTGCTCATTCTGGTGATCCTGCTCTTGCTGGGCAAGATTTAGGCAAATTGTAACGGTTGCCGGAAATCCTCGGAAAGTCAGGCCAAGCTCCTGAGTTCAACAATGATTGACAACGGTCAAGGCTCCGAACCTACCGGCATGCAACCAACATTGACAATCTCGCAAAAAGTTTGAAATGGCCAGTTACCGTCATTCCGGCGCAGGACGGAATCAAGTGCTTTCAATAAGTTATAGACTCCATCCTGCGCTGGAGTGACGTTGAATGATACTATTTGCGAAACCATCAACATTTAAATTGAGGAAACAAAATATCATGGCACACACAGAAGATCATACCAAGGCAATGAGCCAGGAAATGCATAATATTATCGATCATGCCCATGCGCTCGTCGAAGCTACTTCCGGAGAGCTGGACGATCGAATCCAATCCGCCAGAGCCGCTTTGAAGGAACGGCTGGATGCATCCAAGGGCGAATGCGGCGAGCTTGAAGATCGGATCCTGGAAAAGGTTCAGGTTGCCGACGAGTTCATCCATGTCAAGCCGTACTATGCCATTGGCGGCACCTTTATCGCCGGCCTGTTTTTGGGCTGGTTCATGTCCAGGAAATAATCGTATGAACAGGTTGCCGATGCTTATATCCGGGTTTTCAGGGACCGCCGGCCGGTTCGGCGGTATGGCCGCGCAAGTGCTTCAGGATCGTCTGGAACTCCTGGGGCTGGAACTGCGCGAGGCCAAGATTCGCTTCGTCCAAGCCTTGCTCCTGGCCTGCATCGGCGTGGTCTTTGCGCTGCTCGGGCTGCTGTTGCTGGTGCTGGCGATAATATACGTACTGCCCCTTGAGTGGAGGCTGTACGGACTCTTGGCCGCCGCAACCATCAGTATGCTGGCAGGGACGATGGTTTTCATCGCCCTGCGTCGGCGTCTGGTCCAAAAGCCGCTGGCCTTCCAGCAGAGTCTGACTGAATTGCAAAAGGATACCGCATGTTTCTCGACCAGGACCTGAAAGACCTTCAAGAGGCCAAGGACCGCTTGGCCATATGCTGTGAGTTGCGCCGCCAACTGGTCCATGTTGAGGTTCAGGAACTCGGCAGCGGGGTACGCCGCACCTTTTCAAATCTTAACCTGGGGTTGGCTTTGGCTGAGCAGCTCTTTAAATTTTGGCGCGAGCACAAACGTAAGCCTCGTTAACGTCTGGTCCGGATAGCAGAGGATGATCGGGTTTTTTTCCGTTCTTCTGCCGGTGAGTGCTGTTTTCGCACTGCCCGGTCAACGCCTCTCAGGGCGGAACATTCAAGTAGTCAACAACCGCGTAGATCGTAAACCACATTGAATTTACGAAAGGAAAACAAAATGAAAACAACCACACTGGTCGCCATTGTTCTTATTGCTTTGGGGGTCATCGCCTTGGGGTATCAGGGCATCACCTACACAACCAAAGAAAAGATCGTCGATATCGGCCCCTTGAAAGTGACCGAGGAGAAAACCAAAACCTTTCCCTTGCCGCCGATTGTTGGCGGGATTGCGCTCATAGGCGGCATCGTCCTGCTGGTTGTGGGAAGCAGAAAAAGTTAAAGGAGGGCACCTCATGAAAAAGTCGCTTTTGGGAACCTTGCTTTTGGGACTGCTGCTGGCCGCCCCCATGCCAACCACGGCGGAAGTGTTTGTCGATGTCAACATTTCGCTGCCGCCGCCTATTGGATTCTCCGCCCCTCCGGAGTTGATCGTGCTGCCTGGAACCTATGTCTACGTTGCTCCTGACGTCGATGAGGAGATCTTCTTTTACGGCGGCTATTGGTGGCGTCCGTGGGAAGGACATTGGTATCGCTCGCGGAACTATGGTTCCGGCTGGTCCTCTTATCGAAACGTCCCTTCGTTTTATCGGGGAATCCCCTCGGGCTGGAGGGATGACTACCGACAGCATCAATGGCAGGGGCGGCAATGGAACCATCACCCCATACCCTACCAGAATGTGCATCGGAACTGGAAAGGCTGGGAAAAGAATCGCTATTGGGAGAAGCAAAAATCCTGGGGTGTCGAGGGGTTGCAGCAGCAAAAACATTCCCGGCAACCGTCTCGCGACGTGCAGTCTCAGCAAGCCCGGCCGCAGTCACGAGAGGCTTATTCCGAGCGGTCGCGACAACAGGGAAATCGTGACAGAGCGGTGGAAGTGCAACGGCAGCAGTCCCCATCACAGGGAAAAGGGGCCAAGTCGGAGCGCTCACCCAACCAACATGGAAAGTCGGAAAATGGGGAAGGGAAACAGCACGGGAGATAATCGGATGCCACAAGATTCGAGCCCGGTCCAGCAAAGGCGAAGTCTTCACAATTTTCCATGACCGGGCCTTGCAGTCCAGAGCATCAAGATCGCCGGAACCTCGGCCATTCTTTCACCAACCATCTTAGCCTGAACAACGGAGCATGAAGTGACCCTGTTGAAGCGTACTGCCACCAGTCCCAATATTGCCCGCCTGGGTGCCACCTTGCTCGGTCTCCTGTTTTTCGGCCTCACTCCGCTCGCGGGAGCCGCGGACCGCGCCAGTGACCAATTCCTGACTGGTTACATGGCCTCGATTATTGAGCGGGACCTGCACTGGGAGCGAAACAGCTATATTTTGACGGTTGTCGACGGGGTCGCCACTATTACCCTGTTTAAAGAAGACCCGATGCGACAGGAGGCCGCCGACAAACAATTACGCGCCATCGACGGGGTGCAGCGGGTAACGGTGGTGGTCAAGCCTGCGCACACCGAAAAGCCGGGAGCCATCGCCGGGCTGCTGGGGATAACGGGCGAAACAAAAGTCTTCCCCACCGGGGATCTGTTCCGGCCCCTCGTTGCCGACCCGAAGCAGCCGCAGTTTTTTGTCGGCGTCACCAGCTTTAACTCCGCGGATACCGACTATATCATGGCCTCGGTCGGCTTCGGCGAGACCTTTGGCCTCTATCGGTTCTTCGGCAGCAAGGAGGGCAACGGCCTGCAGCTGAGCCTGGAGGCGGGGGTGTTTGCCCAGTTTGATCTGGAAAGCGAATCCTCCGATCTGATCAACGCCGATTATACCATCGGCTTCCCCCTCACCTATCGGTTCGATGATAATTCCCTGCGTTTCCGCCTCTATCACCAGAGCTCGCATCTGGGGGATGAGTTGCTGCTGGGGACGAATCCCCCGGATCGGGTGAACCTCAGCTATGAAGCCCTGGAGCTAATTTATTCCCGCGAATGGCGAGGCTTTCGAGTGTACGGCGGCGGCGAGTACCTGGTCCACAAGGAACCGGACGATCTCAAACCGTTGATCGGCCACGGCGGCCTTGAATATCGCGGCAGCGAGCCGCTCTTGTGGGGCGGCAGGTTTGTTACCGGGGTGGATCTGAAAAGCTTGGAGGAGCATGAATGGGCCGTTGATACCAGTGTCAAGGCCGGCCTCGAGTTCGGTAACCCCAATCCGGGGCAGCGTCGTCTGCGGGTCATGGCCGAATGGTACGATGGCTATGATCCGCATGGCCAGTTTTACAACAACGAGGTCGAATACTACGGCTTGGGCGTGTCGCTCGGATTTTGACACCATTTCGTGTTGTTAAAAGCGAAACGGATTTATTCATACAACTATGATCCTGCTCAGAACCATCATCATTGTGCTTCCTGAAAAGCAGAAAGAGGTCTTTCAAACCCTGCTTTCCTTGATTGAGCCGCATGGCAAAACAAAGGGTTGCCTGAGTTATGAAATCTTCAATGATATCGAAGACGGAAAGGTGTTCAATCTCATTTCTGCATGGGAAACCCGTCTGCATCTGGACACTCACATCAAGTCGGCCAAGTTCACTGTTTTGCTCGGCATCAGGAGCCTGCTCTGCGAACCTTTGAAAATTCAGATTATTACGACGGCAGCGGTTGAAGGTATGGAGGTTGTCCGTTCGGTACGAAAAAAATGATGGGTTCGCCTGTTTATGCGGAGAGAAGCCTGCTGGCCAGGCACTTAGTTATATATTTTCAAGGTCTTGATGCGGTGCATGCTGGCGGTGTCGTCTTTGACTAAATTACCCCCTAGCCGGTTGTTGAACCGGAAACTAGTATTTGAGGTTATGGCTATGGCAGATACAACTGTCGAAAACCAACTGCGTCTCGCCAATGTTGCACTCAATCACCGCATTGCAGTGCTGGAAGACGGGTTGCTGGAAAAAGATAAAAATCATAAAGATT
Source organism: Desulfobulbaceae bacterium (assembly GCA_019163135.1). Taxonomy (GTDB): domain Bacteria; phylum Desulfobacterota; class Desulfobulbia; order Desulfobulbales; family Desulfobulbaceae; genus Desulfobulbus. The sequence continues at coordinate 6,810 of JAFLKR010000204.1, forward strand.
TGGAGGAGACGTCCGTTGAGGCGCTGCAAGATTCCGAGATTCGCTATCGACGGCTCTTTGAATCAGCCCAGGACGGTATTTTGATTCTCGATGCCGAATCCGGCAAAGTGGTTGACGTCAATCCGTACCTGCTGCACTTGCTCGGCTTTTCGTATGAAGAATTATGCGGGCAGCATATATGGGAACTTGGGGTGTTCAAAGATATCGCCGCTTCCAAGGACGCTTTCAAAATCCTGCAGGATAACCAATACATCCGTTACGAGGATTTACCGCTGGAAACCAAAAAATGCCAGCCTCTTGCCGTGGAGTTTATCAGCAATGTCTACCTCGTGGACCAGAACAAGGTTATTCAGTGCAATATCCGTGATATTACCGCGCGCAAGCGGGATGAGGCCGAACGGAAGCGTTTGCTGGCGGCCATCGGGCAGGCCGGCGAAGGCATCGTCATGACCGATGCCCAGGGCCATATCGAGTTCGTCAACCCGGCCTTCGAGCAGATGACGGGCTACCTTCGGGA
>JAFLKR010000187.1 GCA_019163135.1 Desulfobulbaceae bacterium
GCCGTCGAGGTGCCAGCCGCATGGTCGACTTCGGCGGGCTTCACCAAGCCCGGCAGCGTTTCGCTGGCCCAATGGTGGTTACGCTTCCATGATCCGATGCTCGGCAGTCTGGTAAGCAAGGCGTTACAGGCCAACACCAGCGTGCAGAGCGCGCAGGCGGTGTTGCGCCAGGCGCGGGCCTTGCGGGACGTCTCGGCGGCGGCGCTGTGGCCGGAGCTCGACAGCTCAACCTCGGCGCAGCGCAGCAAGTCCGGAAGCAACAGTGCCGTCGATAAATTCACCGCCGGCTTCGATGCCAGCTGGGAGTTAGACATCTTCGGCGCTAATCGCAGCGCCTTGGCCGCCAGCGAGGCCACCGTCCAGGCCACCGCTGCAAGTCTTGGTGACGTGCAGGTTTCGATTGCCGCTGAGACCGCCCTTGCCTACATCAGCTTGCGCGACGGGCAGGCGCGTTTGGAGATTGCCCATACCAACCTGGCCAGTCAGTTGGAGACGCTGCAGATCACCCAGTGGCGTTTGCAGGCCGGGCTGGTCACCTCCATTGAATCCGAACAGGCGCGTACCGCGGTCGAGCAACTCCGCGCCGTGTTGCCGACGTTGCAAACCAGCATCGAACAGTCGGCGCACGCCCTTGCGGTACTGACCGGGCAACCGCCGGCATCCTTGTTGATGCTGGTGGCTGCGGGCCAACCGGTACCACGGGCTCCGGATGATCTGGCGTTGAGTCTGCCCGCCGAGACCCTGCGCCAGCGGCCCGACGTGCGGGCGAGCGAACACGAGGTGACGGCGGCCATGGGTCGGGTGCAGCAGGCCGAGGCCGAACGGTTGCCTAATTTCAGGCTTGGCGGTTCGCTGGGATTGAACGCCTTGACGCTGGGCACCTTGACCGACGGCGCCTCGGTCGTCAGTGCGGTGCTGGCCGACATTTCCCTGCCGGTTTTCGACGGTGGTTCAAGACGTGCGCAGGTGCGCGCGCAACAGGCGGCGTTGGATCAAGCCCTGATGACCTATAAAACAGCAGTGTTGACGGCGTTGCAGGATGTGGAAGACGCCTTGGTGGCTCTGCGTGGCGACCGTGAACGTTTGCTGCGCCTGGAGGATGCCGCCGAAGCCGCCGGCAACGCCGCCGTGCTTGCCCGTCAGCGCTTCAGCAGCGGTCTGGTCGATTTTCAGGTTGTGCTCGAAACCCAACGCGCCCAACTCACCACCCAGGCCAGCGTGGCCAGTGCCCGCGCCGACGTCAGTGCCGACCATGTGCGTCTGTACAAGGCGCTGGGCGGCGGCTGGCGTCCCGACGGCAACGATGCACCACCCTCCTCAATTGAAAACACCCCTCGGAGTTCCCGTTTATGAGTCCACCCAAACTTTCCCCAGCGGTCACGCCGCCTGAAACCGCTCCTCAATCCGACCTTGCCACCTTGCTTGCCGAGCCGACTCCGCGTGCCTGGTTTCGTCGTCCGGTGGTGTGGGGCGGATTTGCGTTGATGCTGCTGACAGCGGTCGGTCTGTGGTACTGGCAGGCAAGCCGCAGTGCCGATGCGGCCCCGAATTACATTACCCAGACGGTGGCGCGCGGTAACCTGACGCTCACCGTCACCGCCAACGGCACCCTGCAGCCGACGCGCTCGATCAACATTGGCAGCGAACTCTCGGGCACGGTGCTGAAGGTCAATGTCGATGTCAATGACCGCCTCGAAAAGGGGCAGGTGCTGGTGGAACTCGATCCCTCCAAACTGCGGGACCAGATCCTGCGTTCGCGCGCTTCCGTGGCCGTCGCCAAAGCCTTGGTCGAACAGACCGCGGCTACCGTGGACGAGGCTAAAGCCAATCTGGTGCGGCTTGAGGAAGTCGCCCGTCTGTCGGGTGGCAAGGTGCCGTCCAGGACCGAACTCGACATTGCCCGCGCCACCGTCAAGCGGTCCGTGGCCAATTACGCCAGTGCGCAGGCCGGGGTCAACGATGCCCTGGCCGCATTGTCCACCGATGACATCAATCTGTCGAAGGCCTCGATCCGCTCACCCTCCAATGGGGTGGTGCTGACTCGCAGCGTCGAACCCGGCAACGCCGTCGCCGCCTCGCTGCAGGCGGTCACCCTGTTTACGGTGGCCGAAGATCTGACTCAACTGCGTCTGCAGGTGTACGTCGATGAAGCCGATGTGGGTTCGGTCAAGGTCGGGCAGGAGGCTTCCTTTACGGTCAGCGCCTATCCCAGTCGCCAATTTCCGGCTCAAATTACCCGGGTGGGCTTTGGTTCGACCATTACCGACAATGTTGTCACCTATCTCACCTATCTGGACGTCGATAACAGCGATTTGAGCCTGCGCCCCGGTATGACCGCCACCGCCACCATCACCGCCAACCAGCGCACCGATGTGCTGCTGGCGCCGAACACCGCGCTGCGCTTCACGCCCACTGCCGCGGATGCGGGCAAGCCAGCCGCTAAAAGCGGAATCCTTGCCAGTATGATTCCGAGCCGACCCGGCGGCAACATCACCCGTAAATCAGCAGCCGCCGGCGCCAGCACCGCGTTAGCTCGACAGGTATGGGTGCTGAGCGAGGGCAAAGCCGTATCGGTGGCCGTGACGCCGGGGATCAGCGATGGTCGCATGACCGAGATCACCGGCGGCGAGTTGCAGGCCGGGATGCAGGTGATCACCGACCAGAAAAAGGCGGCGGCAAAATGAGCGGGGTGCTCATCCGCCTGCGCGGAGTGACCAAGGTCTATGGCGCCGGCCAGACCGAATTGATGGCGCTGAAGGGGATCGACCTCGACATCAACGCCGGCGAGTTCGTGGCGATCATGGGGCCCAGCGGTTCGGGAAAGTCGACGGCCATGAACATCCTGGGCTGCCTGGATACGCCCAGCGCCGGGCAATATCTGTTCCACGGCGCCCATGTCGAAGCCTTGTCGCGCGACCAGCGGGCGCGGTTGCGTCGCCGCTATCTGGGGTTTGTCTTCCAGGGATTCAACCTGCTGGCGCGGACCTCGGCGCAGGAGAACGTCGAATTGCCCCTGCTGTACCGCGGCGAGAGCGCCGCCGTCCGCCGGGCTGCCTCGGCTGCGGCCTTGCAGTCGGTGGGACTGGGCGGTTGGGAACATCACACCCCGGCCGAACTGTCCGGCGGGCAGCAGCAGCGGGTGGCGATTGCCCGAGCCATCGTCACTGAACCGGCGGTGTTGCTGGCCGACGAGCCCACCGGCAACCTCGACAGCCAGCGCAGCCAGGAAATCATGGAACTCTTGCGCGGTTTGAACACGGATCACGGCATTACCGTGCTGATGGTCACCCACGAACCCGACATGGCAGCCTATGCCCACCGCATGGTCCACTTTGTCGATGGGCGCATCGACCGTGATGCCCCAAACCCGCATCCAACCATGGCGACCGCAGCGGCTCCCGCCATGTCAGTTACGGCGGGGAGGTCCTGATGCTGCTCAATACCCTGCTGCTCGCCCTGCGCTCAATCCGCCGCAATCTGCTGCGCTCGTTCCTCACCATCCTGGGCATTGTCATCGGCGTCAGCGCGGTGATCACCATGGTCACCTTAGGTAACGGTGCGACCCAAGCGGTCCAGATGAAGATTGCCAGCCTGGGCAGCAATCTGCTGATGGTGCGCCCTGGCCAACGTCAAGGGCCGGGCGGCGGTGGCGGTGGGGCGGGTATCCCTTCGTTTAAGGAAATCGATGCCGAGGTCATCCTGGCGCAGATCGGCGGGGTCGCTGCGGTGGCGCCCGAAGGCCGCGCCAGCGTCACCGTGGTCGGCAACGGACGCAACTGGGTCACCAACGTGACCGGCAGCACCAATGCCTGGTTTGAGACCGGCAACTGGAAACTGGCTGCAGGGCGTATGTTTGGAGACGATGAGCAACGGGCCGGTGCAGCGGTTTGTATCATCGGCGAAACGGTGCGGCGCGAGATTTATGGCGGCGCCGTCGGGGAACACGGCCTGGGCGAGCAGTTGCGCATCAAGCAATTCTCCTGCGAGGTGATCGGCGTGCTCGCTTCCAAGGGCCAAGCCGCGATGGGCAACGATCAGGACGACTCGGTGCTGGTGCCGCTGCATACGTTGCAGCGTCGGGTCACCGGCAATCAGAAGGTGGCCACCCTGCTGGTGTCGATGCAGGAAGGCAGCGACAGCTCCCGCCTGAAGGCAAGTCTCAGGCAATTGCTGCGCGAGCGCCGCAAACTGGCCGAGGGCGATGACGACAACTTCAACATTCTCGACACCCAACAACTCGCCGAAACGCTGTCGGGCACGACCCAGGTGATGACCACGCTCCTGGGTGCCGTGGCTGCGGTGAGCCTGCTGGTGGGCGGTATCGGTATTATGAATATTATGCTGGTCAGTGTGACCGAACGAACTCGCGAAATCGGTCTGCGCCTGGCTATTGGCGCGCTGGAGCGCGAGGTGCTGCTGCAGTTTCTGATCGAGGCGGTGGTCTTGGCAACCTTGGGCGGAATGATCGGTATCATCATCGCCACCGGCGCATCCATAGTGCTGGCCGGTATTATGGACGTGCCCTATCTGTTCGACCCGATGATCAATCTGCTGTCCTTTGTGTTTTCCGCCGGCATCGGGGTGGTGTTCGGTTTCTTTCCGGCGCGCCGCGCCGCACGTATGGACCCGATCGAAGCCCTGCGCCACGAATAAAGCTCGGCCCTCTTAGGGCCTGTCAGTGTGTGCCCAGAAAAAGGGTCATATTTAGCCAGCGGTTAAATATGACCCTTTTTTGTGGTTGTTTGAGGCTGGTCTTTGAAAGGAGTTTGTTGATAATTGTAAAATAAAATCAATATATTGGGATGTGTAATGCCGGGAGATAGGCCGATGGCTCAAAGCTTGCAATATAGCAGTGAGAGCGCGGCTTGTTGTTGACGCCGTCCTGCTTGTCCGAACCCTTTGGCAAGCAAAGCGTAATTGAGAAAACGAAAACAGGGACGGATTATCGTCCGACAGCAAGGGAGGTGTGCGATGTTGAACAATGAAAAGGGAAAAATAGGGTGGATTTTACTTTGGGCCCTGGGCATTCCGATTCCGATTCTCTTGGTGCTTTATTTCCTTCGTGGTTGCACCTGAGTGGCAAGGTAGCAAAAAACTCGGTCGCAGTGGCGCGGCCTTACTGTTCAGCCGATCTTGATCCTCTCTCAACCAACCATGGGAATACGCTTATGAGCACAATCATCACCAAAGATGGCACCGAAATTTATTACAAGGATTGGGGCACAGGACTGCCGGTGGTATTCAGCCACGGTTGGCCGCTCAATGCCGATAGCTGGGAGGCGCAGATGCTCTTCCTGGCCGCCAACGGTTATCGCTGTGTTTCTCATGACCGTCGTGGCCATGGTCGTTCCAGCCAGCCTTGGCATGGCAACGAAATGGATACCTTCGCCGACGACCTCGCTGAGCTCATTGAAACCCTCGATCTGAAAGGCGTTGTCCTGATCGGGTTTTCCATGGGTGGCGGGGAAGTCGCCCGCTATATCGGTCGCCACGGCACCAAACGACTGGCCAAGGCGGCGCTGATTTCGGCGGTACCGCCATTGATGCTGAAAACAGCGGCCAATCCTGACGGCCTGCCGATTGAAGTATTCGATGCCATCCGTCACGGCTCCACCGTCGACCGTTCGCAGTTTTACAAGGATCTTGCCAGTGGCCCGTTCTTCGGAGCCAACCGGCCTGGCGCCAAAGTCTCGCAAGGCATGATCGATTCGTTCTGGCTGCAGGGGATGCAGGCCGGGCACAAGAACACCTTCGACTGTATCAAAGCCTTCTCCGAGACCGATTTTACTGAAGATCTCAAGAAGTTCGACGTGCCGACCCTGATCATTCACGGCAGCGACGACCAGATCGTACCGATCGGCAACGCGGCGCTCCGTTCCTCGAAACTGGTCAAGAATGCAACCCTGAAGGTCTACGCCGACGCCCCCCACGGCCTGGCGTACACCCACAAGGATCAGCTCAATGCCGACTTGCTCGCTTTTATTCAATCCTGAGTTTTACGGTGTCGATGCGTGAGCTTTTAATAGAGCTTGAGCCTTAACCTGGATTCGGGGAAACCCTCAATTTTTCATCTCCCTTCGCAACTGTAAGGGTGATTTAGGAGACAGATCATGCAACAAAAGATGTATCAAGCAGAATTCCCAGTAAAGCTCGTCGCGGCGATGGCGGTCCTTCTCTCCATTATCGTTTTGGTGAGTGTCAATCCTTCGTTTGCCGCCGCAGACACCAAGCAGGCACCGGTAGTAGGGAGAGCATCTGCGGTCGACCATACCGAGGCCCGTATCAAGGAGTTGCAAGGCTCGTTGCAGATATCCAAAGATCAGGAAAAATTGTGGGATAATTTGACGGTGGTGATGCGGGAAAATGCGAAGGAGATGGATGTCCTTGCCAAGGACCTGCGTGCAAATACCAAGCCGCTGAATGCTATGGAGCAGATGAAATTGCACAATAAAATTACTGAAGCCCGTTTAGGTCAGCAGAATAAACTGATCCCGGTTTTTGAAGAACTCTATGCGAGCATGTCGGATAAACAAAAGAAAATTACCGATACCATCTTTGAGAAAAGGCCTATGAAAAAACATAAGAAGGCCTGATTTGTAGAGGTATGTGCGTCTATCTTGTTGCCAGACCGGCGATTGAGAGCCATCCGAAAATGGAGTAATTGTATGAAAACAATAGGCAGATGGAATGTTAAATCCATAGCGAGCAAGGTTATGCTGGGGTTGGCGGTAACCACGATGCTCAGCACTATAAACGTCAGTTCATCCTTCGCCGATAATGATCGTTACCGTGAGGGTTATCATGACAACGGTCGTTACGAGCAAAGAGGACGAGGGTATGACAAGCATTATCGTCATGGCCACGACCGGCGCGTCTATCGATCCTATGGCTACCGTGAACGAGTGTATGTTCCGCCCCGGGTCATTTATGAGCCGCCGCAACCTCGGGGCATCGGGGTGTTTTTTCCCCCCATTTATATTAATCCCTGAGGTTGCAAAAGTTGAAACCAGGTTTGATTCAAAAACAGAGTGCGGCATGATCCTTTCGATCAGACCGTGCAGTACCGATGGCCCTGAAACGGGGCCATCCACCCACCTGTGCGACACGTTCGCACAACGAAAAAAGGAGTAGTTGCAATGGCTGA